>JADLBW010000038.1 GCA_020847515.1 Pirellulales bacterium
CTCGATCAGCCGAAGCGGCTCACGCTGGGAGTGCTCAATCGCCAGCTCCAGGCCATGTCGGCCCGCTGCGTCGGTTTCGTGCTGATGCCCGATCATGTTCATGCGCTCATTTGGCTCCCCGAGCCGCGGGAACTGGTTCGGTTCCTTTACATGCGCCTCAACCCCGTGCATGCAGGTCTGGTTGAGCGGGCCGAGGAGTGGCGGTGGAGTTCCGCCCGCTGGCACCTTCACCAGCGAAGCGTGGGAGTGCCGATCTCTTGGATCAATGGATGAATCGAAGCGTTGCTCGCGGCGCCGACCTTTTGCCTGATGCCTCTTCCAGACCCAGGTTGGCGACCAACCTGGGCCACCCCGCGCCCTCGCTTGCGCTACGGGCTTGTGTTGACGGCTCTTCGCTGGTTTGCTCCCGGCTGTTGGGCTTTCGGGCTTTCCGGCTAGATCACGTAGTACCAGGTTTGTTCGCTCGGTACGGCGTCGCGGGAGGGTTGGCCGGTGGCTGCGCTGAGGTAGAACGCGGCGGCGGCGGGGCGCAAGGGGCGGTTCATCCACAGGGGGCGGCGGAGGCCGCCGGGGCCGGGGGCGGGGCGAGCCTTGGCCAGCCAGCGCTGATAGACTTCGTGCGACTTGAGCGTATCGACGAAGACGTCGCCGTAACGGTCGTCGGCTTGGGCCGGCGCGACGGTGCAGCGCTGGTGCCAGCAGTGCATGCCGCTGATCGGGTCGGGATGAACGGCGTGCGTCAGGTTCTGGGGCACCCCGCCGTCGCGCCACCAGATGCGCGACGAATCGGGATCGGCGCTGGCGAACGGCTGCGGGCCGTGCTTCTGGCGGATGAGCCACTGGCCGGCTTGGGGCCGGAGGATTTCGACGACGCTGCCGCTGTAGCGGCTGGCCGGGCCGTCTTGATCGCGCCGCCAGCGGCCCAGGTGATGCGAGCAGGCGACGACGCCCGGCCGAATCGCCTCGGTCAGCCAGACGCGATCGACGAAATGGCCGATCTCCGTAGTCACGCGGGCCAGGTCGCCGTCGGCGATTCCCAGCCGGCGGCCGTCCGACGGATGCAGCCAGATCGGATTGCACTGGGCGATTTCATTGAGCCACTTGGCCGAGCCGCTGCGGGTATGAACGAGCGTCGGCAGTCGAAACGTCGGCAAGAGGCACATTTCGCCGCTGGCGGTGTCGAGTTGCCGCCAATCGACGTGGCTCTCGATATAGCCGGGCAGGGCGTGCTCGGGCCAGCCCCAATCGACGAGCGTCTGCGAGTAGAGCTCCTGGCGGCGGGTCGGCGTGGGGAAGCCTTCGACGCATTGCCCCTGCTGGTCGATGCCGACGGCTTTGCCCCCTTTGATGGCGACGCCAGTGGCCGGATCGATCGCCATGTCCGCGCGCTCCGCGTCGCTCAAAGCCCGCTCGTGCCGGCCGTACGTCGTCTTATGGATTTCGAAGGCCCCGTACTTTCGCATGTAGGCCAGCGGTTCGAGCCCCTTGGCCATTGCCGCTTCGGGCAGGCCCGGCACGCGCTCGAAGATGTAGCGGTAGTATTCGTCGATCGTGATCTTCTCGCCCGCGCGGTAGGGGCTTTCGAAGTGCTTGCGGATGCCGAGCTTGCCGGTCTGATCGATCTGCCACGAGAGGTCGATCCAGAACTCGTCCTCTTCCCAGACGAGACCGGGATTCGTCTCGTAGGTGTGCTGGACTTTCTGGCCCGCGCGCTCGGCCAAGACGCGGCGCACGGGCTGCCGAAAAGCGATCCACATGCCGCTGTGCGTTTCGTAGCTGTTCAGGTCGTGCCGTTCGGGCGAGTGCCCCATCGGCAGCACGAGATCGGCGAAGTAGGCCGTTTCGTTCCAGGTGGGCGTGAGCGCGATATGGAGGCCGATTTTGCTCTCGTCCGAGAGGGCCTCGATCCACGAGAAGCCGTCGGGATATGTCCAGACGGGGTTGAAGACGCGGGTGAAATAAGTATCGATCCGGCCGCGCCCTTCTTTGAGGAAATGGGGCAGCAGAAAGCTCATTTCGTAGTGCGAGAGCGGGTATTCGCGGGGGAAATGCAGCTCGTTCCACTCGCTATGCGCGGGCGGATGATCGAACAGTTGCGGGCGGAACTTGCTCCAGGCGTTGGGGCTGGTGCCGCCCGGTGTGCCGACCGCGCCGACCAGCACGCTCAAGAGGTGCAGACAGCGGGCCACTTGCCAGCCGCCCAGGTGAGCGCTCGAGGGGCCGCGCCAATTGTGCGTCGCAAAGCGATGCCCCGCGCGGCCGATGCGACGGGCGACCTCGACGATCATGGCCGCCGAAATGCCGCATTCGTCGGCCGCGTGCTCCGGCGTATAGCGGGCGTAATCGGCCTTTAGCGCTGCGATAAATTCGTCGAATGTACGCGGCCGATCGGGGTGCAGCTTTTCGAGGTACTCGCTCCAGTTCACCCAGCGGCGGAGGAACTCGGCGTCGTAGAGTTGCTCTTCGACGAGGATGCGGGCCATCGCCAGGAGGGCGACCGCTTCGGTCCCCGGCCGCGTCGGCATCCAGTAATCGGCCATCGACGCGGTGTTCGACAGCCGCGGGTCCATCACCGCCAGCTTCGCCCCGGAGAGCTTCCCCTCCATGATGCGCTGGGCATGGGGGTTGAAGTAATGGCCCGCCTCCAAGTGCGCGGAAATCAGGAA
>JADLBW010000039.1 GCA_020847515.1 Pirellulales bacterium
GCAAATCCAATCGCGGATCTTCAAACGACCCCGACTTCACTTCACAATCTGCCCAACGCACGACCATCACTCCAAAAAAACAATCATACGCAACAGCCTCCTGCTAGCATGTGTATAAGGACGAGCCATCGAGGGGAGGGGACCGGAAGTGATCCCCGTGCACGCACGGAACCACCGCCCACCACCGACCACCTACCGCCCACCACCCACCAGCCACCACCCACCACTTACTACCTACTAACTATTACCCACACCCGCCGCCCCCGGCCCCCTCTTCCATGTCCCACTTCACCGTCACCGCCGTGGCCGCTCGCGACGCTGCTCGACCGGCGCCAGCGCTTGTGCAGGCGCGGTTGTGGGGGTTGCCGGCCGGGTGGTGGTTTGCGGGGCCGGCGCTAGGGATCATTTTCGTCTTCTTCTTGTTGCCGATCGCGGCGTCGCTGTTGCTGAGCCTGACGGACTTCGACATCTACGCCCTGGCCGACTGGCGAAACCTGCGCTTCGTGGGGCTGGAGAATTATCGGCAGATCGTCCATAGCGAGCGATTCTGGAAGGCGACGGTCAACACGCTGTACTGTGTGGGGGTCGGCGGGCCGCTGTCGGTGGCCGTTTCGCTGGGAGCGGCCCTGCTGCTGGAATCGAGATTCACCCGTTTCAAGACCTTGTGGCGGACGATCTTCTTCGCCCCGGTGGTGACCACGCTGGTGGCGGTGGCGGTGGTGTGGCGGTACCTGTACCACAGCCGCTATGGCCTGGTGAACCACGGGCTGTCGCTGTTGGGCGTCGAGCCGATCGATTGGATGGGCGATCCGCGGTGGGCGATGCCGGCGATCATCGTGCTGGCGGTGTGGAAGAACTTCGGCTTCAACATGGTGATCTTCATGGCGGGGCTGCAGAGCATTCCGGCGGAGCTCTACGAGGCGGCGCGGGTCGACGGCGCGGGCCCGTGGCGGCGGTTCTGGCACGTCACCGTGCCGATGCTGGCGCCGACGTTCTTGTTCGTCGGCGTGACGACGATGATCGGTTTCTTCCAGTTCTTCGCCGAGCCGTACGTGATGACCCGCGGCGGGCCGCTCGACAGCACCTACAGCGTGGTGATGATGATGTACGAAGAGGGCTTCCGCTGGTGGCGGCTGGGGCTGGCCTCGGCGATCGCCTTCATGCTGCTGGCGATGACGCTGGCGGCGACCTTGGTGCAACTCTGGGTCCGGCGGCGGAGCGCGCTATGAGGCGAACTGTCACGATCGCGCTGGTGAACGCCGCCGTGGCGGCCCTGGCCCTGGCGGTCGTCGCGCCGCTGGCGTGGATGGTCGGGGCGTCGCTGATGCCGCGCGGCACGGCGCAGACGTTTCCGCCCCCGCTGTGGCCCGAGCATCCGACCGGCGAGAATTTTCGCGAGCTGTTCACGCGGCTCCATCTGGGCCGCTATGCGCTGAACAGCCTGCTGATCGCCCTGGCCATCACCGCCAGCCAACTGCTGCTCAATTCGCTGGCCGGCTACGCCTTTGCCAAGCTGCGGTTCGGCGGGCGCGACCGGCTGTTCGCACTGCTTCTGGCGGCGCTGGTCGTGCCGCTGCAGGTGGGGATGCTGCCGTTGTTTCTGCTGTTGAAGCACCTGGGGCTGATCAACACCTACTGGGCGGTGATCATCCCGTCGATGGCCACCATCTACGGGATTTTCATGGTGCGGCAATACGCCCTGTCGATTCCCGACAGCCTGCTGGACGCGGCCCGGATCGACGGGGCGGGCGAACTGCGAATCTATTTCTCGATCGTCCTGCCGGTATTGCGGCCGGTGCTGGCGACGCTGGGGATTTTTGCGTTTCTGGGAGCGTGGAACGACTTCATGTGGCCCTTGGCGGTGCTCACCGGGAGCGATTCGTACACGCTGCCGGTCGCCCTGGCGATCATGTCGGGAGAGCATGTCCAGGACGCCGAGCTGATGATGGCCGGCTCGCTGCTGACCACGCTGCCGGTGCTGCTGCTGTTTGTGATTCTGCAGCGGCAGCTTATCGGTGGTATTATGATGGGCGGGGTGAAGGGGTGACGCGGTTTGGCGGCGTGGGTGCGGCAGCGCTCCGGCCGCAGCAGCCGGCGTTCATCGAATGCATCCCCGGGCTCGGCCCGGGGGTTGCGCGGCGCCGCCAGAAAGCCCGTTGCGGTGGAAAGCTACCCCCGGGGGTGAGCCTGGGGCCGCAGGGGGAAATCTTAAGGAAAGAAGCAAGTAGCGGATGGAAGTACAGTCTTCAGCCGCGAGCGGACGATCGGCGAGTCCGGTTGCTCCGCGCGGCGATCAATTCGACGGTCGCGTCCAGGTGATTGAGGACGATCGGCCGCTGCGCTCCATGCTTACGGCCATGGGGGGCGGCCGGCTTCTCTATGGCGACCTGGCCGTCACGCGGTGGACGGGCGACGAGGTCGGCGGCCGCGACGGCGTGTTCGTCTACTTGCGCGACCTGGAGGACGGCCGGTTCTGGTCGGCGACCTGGCAGCCGACCTCGGGCGCACCCGAACAGTATGAAGTCGATTTTCGCGACGGCTCGGCCCGGTACGTGTTGCGGAAACACGACGTCGTCGTCGAGACCGAGGTGCGGCTCTGCACGGCGAGCGGCGCCGAGCTGCGGCGCTGCCAGGTGACGAACGCCGGGGCGCGACGACGGCGGATCGAGCTTACGTCCTATCTGGAGTGGGTGCTGCAGGACGCCGCGGCCGACTACGCCCACCCCGCCTTCTCGAAGCTGTTTGTCGAGACAGAGTATCTGGCCGAGGCCGCGGCGATCGTGGCCGGTCGCCGCCAGCGCGATCCCCGCCAGGGGGTGCTCGCGGGGGCGCACTGGCTCGCGGAGGTCGTCGGCCGCTCGCTAAGCAGCGGGACCGAGTACGAGACCAGCCGGATGGACTTCATCGGGCGAGGGTGCGACTTACGCTCTCCCGCGGCGCTGGTAAGCGAGCGGCCGCTGGCAGGCAAGACGGGGCCGGTGCTCGATCCGATCGCGAGCTTGCGGCGGTCCTTTATTTTGCATCCTGATGAAAGCGCTACCATCGTGTTTGCCACGACGGCGGGCCGCTCGCGCGACGACGTGCTGAGGGCTGTTCGTACGCCGATTCGATGGCCGACCGAGCCGAACAACGGCGCCGGCATCGGGCCGCTTGGGCGCGCGACGGCCCTCAACAGCGAGGCGCCGCGCCGCGCGCTGGACGACGGCCAGCGGCTGCGGACCGACCTTGCGCATACGGCTGCGCCGCGAAAGCGTTATCAGCCACTGCGCGTACCGCTGCCGCGGCGCGCGAGCGACGCCGCGGCGCCCGGCGAGCCGCTCGAGTTCGACAATGGCCTGGGGGGCTTCACGCCCGGCGGCGACGAGTATGTCATTCGTTTGCAGGCGGACGAGGAGGGGCAATTGAGGCTGCCCCCGCTGCCCTGGTCCCACGTGGTCGCCAATCCGCAGGCCGGGTTCATTGCCACCGAGCGGGGCGCGGGCTACACCTGGACCGCCAACAGCCGCGAGAACCGGCTGACCCACTGGAGCAACGATCCCGTCTGCGATCCGCACAGCGAGGCGCTCTACCTCCGCGACCGCGAGCGTGGCGCGTACTGGTCGCCGCTGCCGGGGCCGACGTCGGCGGGCGTAAGCTGCCAGGTGCGCTACGGATTCGGTTATGCGAGGTTCTCGCAGTCGTGCGCGGGGCTCGATCAGTCGGTCGTGCAGTTCGTGCCGCGCGAGGATCCGGTCAAGATCTCGCGGCTTACGCTCAAGAACAACGACGATCGGCCGCGGCAGGTGGACCTGTTCGCCTACGCCCATCTGGCGCTGGGCAACGGCACGCGGGAGTCGGCCGAGGGAATCCGCACCTGGCTGGACGAGGAGAGCGGCAGCCTGCTGGCGATGAACGCATCGCGAGAGCTGTCGTCGCGCGTCGCGTTCGCCCGGCTGATCGCGCCGACGGCGACGTCGCCGGCCCGCTTCGCCACGGAGCGGCGAGAGTTCATCGGCCCGCACGGCGACCTGCGGGCGCCGCAGGCTGTGGAGGCGATGGAACAGCTTTCCGATCGCTCAGAGCAGCGGGGCGACGGGTGCTTCGCGCTGCAGCAAACGCTCGAAATCCCGCCGCACGGCCAGGGCGAAGCGTGGCTACTATTGGGCGAGGCGGCGAGCGACGCGGAGGCCCGTCGAATCATCGCCCGCTATACGCAGCCGCAGCAGCTTGATGAAGCCTTGGCGGCCGTGCGGCGGTGGTGGCGCCGCACGCTCGACGCCGTGCAGATCGCTACGCCCGCGCCGGCGCTGGATCTGATGGTCAACGGCTGGCTGCCGTACCAGAACATTAGTTGCCGGCTGTGGGGTCGGTCGGCGTATTATCAATCGGGCGGGGCGTACGGGTTTCGCGATCAGTTGCAGGACGCCGCGGCGCTAGTCTACCACTGGCCGGAGCTGACGCGCGCGCAGATCGTTCGCCATGCCGGCAGCCAGTTCGTCGAGGGGGACGTGCTCCACTGGTGGCACCCGCCGTCGCAGCGAGGCATTCGCACGCGCTTCGCCGACGACCTCTTATGGCTGCCGCTGCTGGCGAGCGAGTACGCCGGCGCCAGCGGCGACGCGGGTCTGTGGGACGAAAGGGCGCCCTATGTCACCGGGCCGCAGCTCGAGCCGGATGAAGCCGAGCGATTCTTCGCCGCTAAGCCTGCCGGCGGAAGCGGCACGATCTACGAGCATTGCTGCCGGGCGATCGACCGATCGCTGGGCGTAGGCGCGCACGGTTTGCCGCTCATCGGCTGCGGCGACTGGAACGACGGCATGAACCGCATCGGCGAAGGCGGCCGCGGCGAGAGCGTGTGGATGGGCTTCTTCCTGCACGAGACGCTCCAGCGGTTCATCCCCGTGTGCGAAGCCCGCGGCGACGCGGCCCGCGCCGAGTCGTATCGCGCCCACCAGCGGCAATTGCGAGCCGCGCTCGACGGCCCGGGCTGGGACGGCCAGTGGTATCGCCGCGCGTTCTTCGACGACGGCCAGGCGGTCGGTACGGCGGGCGCCGAGGAATGCCAGATCGACGCCCTCGTACAGGCCTGGGCCGTGCTTTCGGGCGCCGGCGAGCCGGCCAGGGCGCTGCAGGCAGTCGATGCGGCGGAGGCGCGGCTGGTGGATGAGCAGGCTCGGCTGATTCGGCTGCTCGACCCGCCGTTCGATCGCCTGCCGCAGGATCCGGGATACATCAAAGGCTACGTCCCCGGCGTGCGTGAAAACGGCGGGCAGTACACGCATGGCGTGCTGTGGCTGGTGCGGGCGGTGGCGCGATTGGGTCGCGGCGGCCGCGCAGTCGAGCTCTTGGAGATGCTCAACCCGGTCAATCACGCGCGGACGATTGAGGAAGTCGCCGTGTATCAGGCCGAGCCCTACGTCGTGGCAGCCGACGTCTACAGCCAGCCGCCGCACGTCGGCCGCGCGGGGTGGACCTGGTACACCGGCAGCGCGGGGTGGATGTGGCGGGTGGCGGCGGAATCGATTCTCGGTTTGCAGATTCGGGACGGCCGCACGCTCGTACTTAGTCCGGTCATCCCGGCGGCCTGGCCGGCGTGCGAGCTTCGCTATCGCCTGCCCGACGGCGCGACGGCGTACCACATACGCATCGAGAACCCGCAGCGGCGGGAAACCGGCGTCGCCAGCGCAACGTTGGACGGGCGTCCGGCGCCGGTCAACAATAAAGCGGCGGAGATCCCGCTTGTGGCGGACGGAGAGGTGCATCAGGTGGCGGTGCGACTATGAGCGGCTGGCGTAGAACATGGGCGAGACCGCAGCGCTGGCGAGGGCTGCTCGCCGGGGCGACTTTAGCCGCCCTTGCGGCGGGGCCGGCCGGCGGGCGGTGCGCGGGGGGCGACATGTCGATTGTCCCGCTGTTCGACGGCGAGCGGGCCGACTCGCTGAATCTCTGGGGCGGCCCGTTCACGCCGGGCAACATCGTCAGCATCGCCAGGCAATCGGCGATCGTCCACAGCGGCGGGGGCGCCTACCGGGCGAATCTCGGATCGATCCCTGACCAGGGATTTCGATTCTTTCAGACGTTCTCCAGCCAACTGACCGGGCTAGTGAACTATCGGCAGGATCGCGACCTTACGCAGTACCAGTCCCTGGAAGGATACGTCCGTAACGACGCCGGCGCGCCGCTTACCTTCTCGCTGGAGCTGAAGGACTACCGCGACTCGCTGGCCCACCGGGCGACGCGCAGCTACACCATCGAGCCGGGCGGATGGACGAAGATCGAGGCCCCGCTCGACCTGTCGTCCGGCTGGAGCGTGACGGGCAGTCCCGATCTTACGCGCACCTATGCGTTGGGTTTGCTCGTCGACGCTGATTACGGAGCGGCCAGCGGGTCGCTGTATCTCGACGACTTTTCCTTACGAGAAAACGGGCCGAGCATCGACGCGGCGACGGCGCCGCTGGAGACGATCGTCGAGCGGCTGGCCCGCCGCCAGTTCATGGGCCTGTGGGCGGCGCGGAATAAGTCGTCGGGGCTGATTCCCAACTCGTCGGACCATGTCGCCATCGGCGCGCTGAACACCACGACAGGCGTCGTCTGGACGCTGCCGGCGGCGGTCCGCCGCGGCTGGGTGGCGCAGGCCGACGCCGACGCGTACATGGCGCAGCTCGTGACGTCGCTCAACAACAATCGCAACCAGACGACTTACTTGCCGACGAGGTTTTTGGATCTGGCGACGGCGGCCCCCGCGACCGATCGCGAGGAATCGACGATCGACGCGTCGTTCATGTTTCTCGCGCTGCACAACTACCGCTCGCAGGCCTCCGCGCCGCCGGCGCTGCAGCAGGCTATCGCGGCGCTTGAGGATCGATTCAACTTCGCCGCCTTCGCCGGTCCGGCGGCGTACAACCTCAGCTATGTTCCCGGCAGCGGATTGAGCCCCTACACCTACGCCGGCTACACGAACGAGAACAAGGTGATTGCGCTGGCCGGGGAGCTGTCCGACGCGCACCATGTGCCGCTGGAATCGATGTGGAACAAGGACGTCGGGCGCACGCTGGCGTTCTTGGTCGATCCGGCCGATCGGTTTCTCACTTATTCGTACGATTCGCAGTATCGGGCGCCGTTCGTGCAGGCGCTGCTCAACTTGTTCGTCGATACGTCGCAGCGCGGCGTCGACAGCTATCCCAACCGGGGGCTGGCCCGCAATCCGTGGATCAACTTCGTTCGCTACGAGGACGAAGCGGCCGACCTACTGGCGGAGGTTGGTCGTGAGAACTTCCTGCAGCCCGACGCCGGCCAGGGGGCGGCCGGATACCAGCCGTACAACCTGTTCAACGACTTCGGCCAGCCGAATCTGTTCATGCCCTGGAGCGCGGCCTTCGCCCTCTTGGCAGGGGCGGACAATGCGGAGCAGGCCCTCCGCTTTTTGCTCGACAACGGGCTGGGGGGCGGGCTCGACGGCCCGCTAGGACTGGCGGACTCGGCACAGTGGGCGACCGGCGCGGCCGATCCGACGCAGGTTCCGTCGTTCGCCGACAACTGGAACATGGCGCTGTCGCTGATGGCGCTTATGGAGGTGCTCGACGGGCCGCAGCGCGCGAGCCTGTTGTTCGCCGATTTGCCGGAGGTCCGCACGGCGCTCGATACGGTGTTCATCGACGGCGACCTCAACGGCGACGGCAAGACCGACGGGGCGGACCTGATGCGATGGACCAGCGGCCTGGGGGCTGGCGCCTTTGCCAGCCCCTCTACCGGCGACGCCGACGGCGACGGGGACGTGGACGGCGCCGACTATCTGCGGTGGCAGCGCGGGGTCGGGCTGACGGCGGTCGGGGGCATGGCGGCGACGACGCCCGAACCGGCGTCTTGGCTGCTAGTTGCGACGTGTGCTGCGGCAGCCGCTGCGGTGCGGAGGGGCGGGCGGCGGCGGGACCGGCGGAGGCGTCAATGAATCCAGAAAAACGGTATTGAAAGCGCTTGCAAACACCTTCCCACATCCCTACAATGGAGGACTGACTCATCGCATAATGGCTGTATTTGCTATTGGAGGCGTAAGCTTTGGCCCAGCGCCGCCTGACTGCCGGCTGGCCCTGCAGCGAAGGACAATTTCCCACCGGCGCGGCGGCGCAGGGCGCAGGACTTCGAGGAAGAGGCAACTTTCGAGGAACCAACGCCTTGGCGTGCGGTGGTTCGAGGCATCTGTGACACTTTTCCGGGAGAAGAACTCATGAGACGAACCGTGGCGGCGCTAGCCGCGATGAGCGCTTTGGCTTTCGCCTGGGGCGAGACCCAAGCGCAGAACCTGCTGCTCAATGGCACGTTGGACGCGACTGTTCAGACCGAGATCACGCCAGGTTTCTTCCTGCCCAAGCCTGCCGATTGGGTGAACGAAGGCAGCCGCACGATCGGCGGCCCCTACGAAGATGAAATGTCGTCCGAGACCTGGGCGGGCCCGGCGCCCACGCCGGTGACCACCGGCGGCGCCAACGCCGACGACTGGGGCGT
This sequence comes from Pirellulales bacterium, assembly GCA_020847515.1. Classification (GTDB taxonomy): domain Bacteria; phylum Planctomycetota; class Planctomycetia; order Pirellulales; family Lacipirellulaceae; genus Lacipirellula. The sequence continues at coordinate 8,482 of JADLBW010000039.1, forward strand.
GTTCTTCAAGCCCTTCTCGGGCGGCGGCGCCAACGGGCTTGCCACCGGGCGGCTCTACCAGGACGTGGCTGCCACGCCCGGCACGAAGTACGTGCTCACGGGCTGGGCCGGAGCCGAGGCGAACGCCATGATGACCGACGCCGTACTGGCCTTGGAGTTCCTCGATAGCGGCGGCGTGGAAGTGCCGGCCAGCGGCGTCGAGCTGAGCCTGCTGCCGACGCTGTTTACCGACAACGGTCTGTCGTTCGACTACAAGCAGTACATGGTTATGGGCACGGCGCCGGCTGGCGCCGCGACGGTTCGGGCCAGCATCGCCATGATCGGGGCCCAGAGCAACCCGGCCGGCGGCGGACAGGCATTCGTCGTGGACGACTTCGAGCTGCGGGCCGTGCCGGAGCCAAGCGCGTTTTTACTGGCTGGCCTGGCGATTGCAGGTCTGGCCGCACGGCGGCGCCGCTCCTAGAAGCGGCTAGCTCGCTTTGCCAGACGTACGTCGCGTTAAACGGCGTACCGAATTGCGTCGAGCTGGGCGCCCAAGACTGATTGGGCGCCCAGCCTGACCACGGAATCCGTACGGAATGGAGAAGCACGCGCGCACAACGCGTTCCACCAAGATTCGAAACTCCAGTTTGGGCTCGCCAAGACTGGCCGGGCAGAATTCCGAGGAATTGATCCATGAGAAGCTTCATTGCGTTAGGGCTGACCAGCATGATGGCCCTGATGGCCGCAGGCCAGGCGCGGGCCGTCGAGCTGCTGACCAGCGGGAATATTGAAGTCAGCGGCAGCGCGATTCCCAACTGGAATCTATCAGAATCAATTACCGGCTCCGGCGCGCCGATCGACTCGGCCGAGGTGGTCGGGTTCTCCCCGATCGAGGGAACCAAGGACCTGTGGCTGAAGGCCTTTTCCGGCGGGAGGCCGCTGGGAGTCGAGCAGGGCAACTTCGAGATGGACGCGTTGCCGGCCGGCGATGTGGACGGCATCGACTTTCTGATCTGGCAGCGCGGCGGCTCGCCAACGCCGCTCAGCGCCGACGACCTGGACGACTGGAAGGGCAACTTCGGCGCAGCCGCCGGCCGGCTGACGACGGCCGTGCTGAGGCAGACGGTTGCTGCCGTTGCCGGCGAGACCTACACCTTCAAGGGCCAGTCGCGATGGGAGAGCAATTACTCGGGCGGCGTGGAAATGCTATCGGAATTTGGTCCCTTGGGAGAAGTTGCGTCGCCCACGACCACCACCATGGAACTTGCGTTTCTGAACTCCAACGGGAGCGTCTTAGGAACTCCCGTGGCGCTGGACCTCAAGGCGGACGGGCAGAGCAACATCGATTTCTGGCAGGAGCACACGTTAATGGGAACCGCCCCGGCGGGGACGACGCAGGTTCGCGTCACGGCCCGCGCCGACAACATGGTATGGAACGATATCGACGACGATATGGGGGACCATCAGTCGGCGTTTTTTGACGGCTTCACCTTGACGGCGGCTTCGGCCCCGGCCACCGAGATCCTATTGAACCCTGGTTTAGAGGAATCGCCCGGCTCGGGACTCGACCCCTGGACCGTGACGCAAGTCGACCCCGACCCGTTCGGCCCCGGCACGATCGTCGAGCCCAGCACCGATCCGACGATGTTCGAAGTGGTCCGCACGGCGGGGTTCGCCAACCATACGACCGGCGGGGCCGCGGGCGTATGGTTAAGTCCGTTCCACGGCAGCGTGGACAGCCCGGTCGACGGCACGATTTCGCAAACGGTCGCCGGCACGCCGGGCGGTTCGTACACGTTCTCGGGTTGGTCTCGCTGGGAAGGCACTTATTCGGGCGGCGTCGACACGATCACCAACTCGCCGATCGCCAGCGACGTCGGCAAGCCCTCGCCGACCGATACGCAGATGGAAATCGCGTTTCTGGACTCCACCGGGGCGGTGATTGACAGCACGGTGCTCGACGTTCGCGCCGACCGCGCCGCTCAAATCGGCTCGGCGGTCGTGAACGACAACAAGTGGTACCTGCATACAATTCATGGAGTAGCGCCCGCCGGCACGGTCAGCGTGCGGGTGTCGGCCAGCATGCTGGACGGCGCCTTTAACGGGCCTGGATCGCAGTCGGCGTTTTGGGACGACTTCTCCCTGGACTTTACCCCGGGGATCGCCGCCGTGCCCGAACCGTCGGCGGCGGCGATCTGCCTGTGCGGGCTGGCCCTGTTGGGCTTCGTCCGGCGACCAGGGCGCCAATAATTCGCCGCCAGGGCGCGAAGCGAGAATCGATTTGTGAACGATGGAGAGCGCTAGCAGGCTGAGAGCCTCGGCCGTTCGACGCTGTCAGCAAAGGCGCGACGCTAGGACGATCGCCGTGCGCGCCTTGCAACAGATCAGCTAGAGCCGCAGCGGAGCGCTCGCAGCCGTCTATGGAGTGGTGCGGTCATGTTACGTCGCATTTGTAGTTATAGTGCTCGGCGGGCGTTTACCTTAGTCGAGCTGTTGGTGGTGATCGCCATTATCGGCGTCCTGGTCGCGCTGCTGCTTCCGGCCATTCAGGCGGCTCGCGAGGCGGCTCGCCGCTCGACGTGCGCCAATCAGTTGCGCCAAATGGGCATCGCCCTGCAAAACCACGTCTCGGCGCTGGGGGTCTTTCCGACCGGCGGCAACAACCCCAATCCTGACATCGCCGATTACCAAAGCGGCACGCTGACCAGTCCCGGAAGGCCGAACGGGCCGAATACGCAAGGAGTGGGCGCGTTCTATCAGATACTGCCGTATCTGGAGCAAGGGGCGGTCAAGAACATCGTCACGCAGGGCCAACTGCAGTCCACGACGATTCCGTTGTACAACTGCCCCTCGCGGCGCGGGCCCACGCGGTCGAGCATCGGGGCGGCCGCTCCGATCCTCACCGACTATGCCACGGCCCAACCGGCCACGCTCCCTTGCGGCTCGGCGTCCTACGATCCGCTGCAGCTCTGGCCGTTCGACCCGGCCACCCGCGTGGCCTTCGCCAAGAAGTCTTACTGGTGCGACACCTCCGGGGCGTGGCTCGCGCAGGCCTACTACGGCGGCGTCATCGTCCGGACGCCTTACCGGATCTTGACCTCGGCGACCGCCTCGGCCCCGGCTAAAGGCGAGCTCGTCAGCGGTTATCAGAAGGCGATCTCCCCCTCCCAGGTGACCGACGGGCTGAGCAACACGCTGGTGATCAGCGAAAAGGTCGTGCGGACCGACCTGTACGAGGGGGGCGGAGTCTCGGACGACAAAGGCTGGGCCGATGGTTGGGATCCCGATACGGTGCGATTCACCGGCGTACCGCCGATCAGCGACGGCGACCAAGGCGTCTGCTGGAATTCGAATTCTCAAATCCAGTGGGCCTGCATCGGCAATGGAGACTTGATGCCTTCGATGTTCTTCGGGTCGGCGCACCCCAGCGGAATCAACGCCACGTTCGCCGACGCGTCGACGCACTTCATTTCCTTTGAGATCGATTACCTGGTCTTCAACAGCCTCGGCACCCGCGAGCGCGAGGAAGTTGTGGACATGAGCGGCTTCTAGGCGCGGCGGTCGACGCCGAGGGGTCGAACGCGGCGTCAAGGTTTCGCCGAACTGTCCGGCCGAGGCGGCCCTGCGAGTCGAGCGTACTGTGGCAATTTCACTGCGAACCGTGCGAATCATCGTGCGGGGCGTTCCCTAGGGCGGGACGCTCTGGCTTTGTTGGCGCGCGACGGGCGTTCACCAGCGCTGCTTCAGTCCTGACGCCGATTCAAGCATGACGGCGTCCATCGCCCGGCTTCTCAAGGCGCTGCCGATGGGATTCACGCCTACGATTCGTCCAGCGGCCGTTCGCCGATGGGCGACGGTTTATCTACTTACGGCAGGCGGCGCCATGGGAGGAGAGCCTGCATCGCTCTACGACCGCACGGTCTTCTTCGATAGCAGCGCCGCCAGCGGCGGGTATTACCATAGCGAGGCGTCGGTCGTCCCGCCGAGCGAACTGGAGATCGTCGGCGGCAAAGCGCCCGTCGAGACCGGGCGGTATCTGAGCCCGCCCAACGGCCTGCGGGTGAAGTGGCGCTCGGGGCGCGGCGGCGACTGGCGGCTGTCGATCAACGTGGCCACCCGTTACGGGCGGCGGTTCGACTTCGCCGGCGATACGCTGTCGATCGCGGTCTACAGCGACGCGCCCTTGGCGGAGGACGACGCGCCGCGGCTGGGCGTGCGCGACTCCCGCGGCCACGGCCTGCCCGACGTGCCCTTGCTCAAGCTCCACGGGCCGCTGCCGGCGGGCCAGTGGGTCGCGCTGCGGTTTCCGATTGCCCGGTTCGCGGGGCAGTACGGCGGCACCCGGGAAGACGAGTTCGACCCGCGCCATCTGTCGACGATCGTGCTCGCCCAGGGGCTCGACGACCGCCAGGAACACCTGCTGTACATCGACGACATTCGCGTCGTGAGGGCCGACGAGCCGGCCGACGACGAGCCGCCCCCCGCGCCCGAGGGCGTCGCCGTCGAAGGGGCCGAGCGGCATTTCGACGTCGCTTGGAAGCCGGTCGCAGCGGCGGACCTCTTGGCGTACCGCATCTACCGCTCGTGGGACGGCCAGCAGTATGAGGCGATCGCCACGCGCCCGGGCCATGCGACCCGGGCGGTCGACTTCGTCGGCGCTTCCGGCAAGCGGGCGCAGTACAAAGTGAGCGCCGTCGACGCCCACAACAACGAGTCGCCGCTGTCGGACGCGGCAGGCGGCGAAACACGTGCACTCGACGACCACGAGCTGCTCGACATGGTCCAGCGGGCATGCTTCCGCTTCTACTGGGAAGCGGCGAACGAGCCCTCGGGCATGGCGCTGGAGATCCTGCCGGGCGACGAGGACCTAGTCGCCGTGGGGGCGTCGGGCTTCGGCATCATGGCGCAACTGGTCGCCACGGAGCGGCAGTTCATCGCCCGCGGCCAGAGCGCCGAGCGCATGCTCCGGATCGTCCGCTTCCTCAAAGCGGCCGATCGGTTCCACGGCGCCTGGCCTCACTTTCTCTACGGCAGCACGGGGCGGGTGAACCCGTACTTCGGCGCGTACGACGACGGCGGCGACCTGGTGGAAACGGCGTTCCTCGTGCAAGGGCTCCTCGCCGCGCGGCAGTACTTCACCGCCGATTCGCCCCAGGAGCGCGAAATCCGCGAGACTATCACCGAGCTGTGGCGCGGCGTCGAGTGGGACTGGTACCGCAAGACGCCCGACGGCCCGGTCCTCTACTGGCACTGGTCGCCGGAGCACCAGTGGCACATCAGCCACCCGCTGATCGGCTGGAACGAGACGATGATCGCCTACCTGCTGGCCATCGCATCGCCGGCGCACGCCGTACCGGCCGAGTTGTGGCACACCGGCTGGGCGGGCCAGTCCGAACAGGCGATCGCCTACCGTCGCAACTGGAGCCGCACCGCCGAGGGGGATCACTTCACCAACGGCAACGCGTACTACGGCATCAAGCTGGAGGTCGGCTGCGGCGCCGGGGGCGACCTGTTCTTCACGCAGTTCTCGAACCTGGGCTTCGATCCTCGCGGCAAGCGCGACCAGTACACGAACTACTTCCGCAATAACCGCCAGTTGGCGCTGATCAACCGGGCGTACTGCATCGAGAACCCGCTGAATCGCACGGGATACGGCCCGGACTGCTGGGGCCGCTCGGCGGGGATCAACTCGGGCGGCGGCAAGCCCAACGCCCGGGACGACAACGGCACGATCTGCTCGTCGGCGGCGCTGGGATGCATGCCCTACGCGCCAGCCGAGTCGCTGGCTGCGCTGAAGCACTTCTATCGCGATCTGGGGGGCAGGACGTGGGGCGCGTACGGCTTTCACGACGGCTTCAACGAAACCGAGAACTGGTTCGACGAGGTCTACATGGGGCTGAACCAGGCGCAGATCGTCGTAGGGATCGAGAACCACCGCACAGGGCTCTTGTGGCGGCTGTTCATGGCGAACCCGGAGATCGCTCCGGCGCTGGAGGCGATCGGCTTCGTGCCGGACGAGGACGAGTAGGCTTCTATTGATTCCTGTACCGCTAATGAACCCTGCCGGGCTAGCGGCTAGCGGCTGTCGGCTATCGGCCAGGATTAGGCCTTTTCCCTCTGGCCGTCGGTCGCCAGCGGCTAGCGAACAGCCAAGTTTACAGCGGTTTCATTAGCGCCGTAGGAATCGATCAATCTGCCCGCCCGCGGCGGGAATCTTTCCCCGGTAAGCGGGCGGCCCGAACCCTCCGGTCGCCGTCCCCTTTGTGACCCTTTGTGGCGAGGGCGCCGGAAGCGTTTTTGAGGGATCGCGTTTGCACGGGCGGCGGTTGATAATGTCGCGGGTCCTCTTCTCTTGTCGACGCAAACCTTTCGCGGAGCTTTTCTCATGGGTCGCCCACAAACACGGCTATGCGCGGCGTTACTTGTTGCCGGCGGGCGCGCCGGTTTAGCGCATACAGCGGCCGAGCCGCCGACAATCGCGAACGTCGAGCTGCAGCCGCTGGCCGCGCAGGTTGAGCGGCTCAGCGAGGCGCTGGAGCTGGTCGGGGCGCCTCTTTCCGACGAGCAGCGGGCAGCGCTTGATGAGGCGCTCAACGAAGGAGAACCTGCCAAGGCGGTTGCCGCCGTCGAGCGGGTGCTCGATCCGCTGTGCATTGCGCAGGTCGAAATCAATCCCGAAAGCCGCGTCAAGGCCGCCGCGGGTTCCGCCGAACCGGAATTGGTTGAGCACGGCTGGCGGGCGTTCTTGGTGAAGGTGCATAACGAGGCGGGCGTCACGGCGCCGCTGCGCGCCGTTAGCCCCAACGCCAAAGAACCGTACGACGACTGGAACGACAGCCCCGAGCCGCCGCAAACGGTCACGCCGCGCGACGTACGCGACCGCTGGCTCGACCTGAGCCTGTATGACAGCCAGCCGCTCGCGGCAAAGCTCTCGGGATTGCCGCTGGAGTACCGCATCGTCGAGCTCTACAGCCGCGACCGCGGCCAGCGGGAGGCGAAACTCTCGTTCGACGTGGGCCAAGGGACGCAGGACCTCGGTTTTCGCAACGAAGTGAACATCCTGTTCCGCTGCGAGCCTTCGGCGGAGGTGAAGCTGGCGGTCCGCGACGTCGACGGCCAGCCGACCACCGGGCAGTTCGTCTTCCGCGACGAACGGGGGCGGGTGTACCCGGCCCGTTCACGGCGGCTGGCGCCCGACTTCTTCTTCCACGATCAGATCTATCGTGCCGACGGCGAAACGATTCGCCTGCCCGCGGGCAGCTATCGCGTGAGCTACTCGCGCGGGCCGGAGTACCTCGCGCTGGAGCGGCGGATGGACGTGCCGCCGGTCGCCGGTGCGGGCGACGGGCCGCACGTTGAGCAATTCCAGTTGCAGCGGTGGATCAACCTGGCCGAGCGCGGCTGGTACTCGGGCGATCACCACGTCCACGCCGCCGGGTGCGCGCACTATTCGTCGCCGACCCGCGGCGTGGAGCCGCAGGACATGATCCGCCACATCCGCGGCGAAGATCTTAACGTGGGGTGCGTACTGACCTGGGGCCCGTGCTGGTACCACCAGAAGCAGTTTTTCGACGGGCGGGTGAGCAAGTTCTCGACGCCGCGGCACCTCATGCGGTATGACGTCGAGGTGTCGGGCTTTCCCAGCTCGCACGCCGGACACCTTACGCTTCTGCGGCTCTCGGAGGACGACTACCCCGGGACGGAGCGGATCGACCAGTGGCCCACCTGGGACCTGCCGATCCTCAGATGGGCCAAGTCGCAAGGGGGCGTCACGGGGTTCGCCCATAGCGGCTGGGGACTGGAGGTGCCGGCGACGAAGCTGCCGACGTTCGACCTGCCGCCGTTCGACGGCATCGGGGCCAACGAGTACATCGTCGACGTGACGCACGACGCGGTCGACTTCATTTCGGCGGTCGATACGCCGGCGGTTTGGGAGCTGAACATCTGGTATCACACGCTCAACTGCGGCTACACGACGCGGATCAGCGGCGAGACCGATTTTCCATGCATTTACGGCGAGCGGGTGGGGCTGGGCCGCGCCTACGTGAAGCTGCCGCAGGGGGAAGAGCTGGCGTTCGACGCCTGGGTCGACGGCGTTCGCGACGGACGGTCGTACGTCTCCGAGGGGCTGGCCCACCTGTTCGATTTTAAGGCCAACGAACTGGGCGTCGGCGAACCGGGCGACCGGGGCCGCCCCAGCGTGCTGGCCGTCGCGAAGGGGGACGCGGTGCACATCTCGGTGAACGCCGCCGTGCTCTTAACTCCCCCTTCCGCGAAGGGAGGGGACAAGGGAGGGATTGGCCCCGAACAGGCGCCTGGCAATACCGCCGAAGCGTCCTTACCCAGCCGCGGCTTGTCGGAACTGAGCTCGCCGGGCGACAGGAGCGAAGATCTGCGGAGCCGCCCGCTCCACGAAAAGCCCTACTGGCACGCCGAACGGGCCCGCATCGGCGATACGCGCGCCGTGCCGATCGAGCTGATCGTTAACGGCGAAGCGGTCGAGCAACGATCGATCGAAGGCGACGGGCGCATCGGCGAGGTGAAGTTCAACTACGTGCCCGAGCGTTCGAGCTGGATCGCGGTGCGGGTGTTTCCGGCGGCGCACACCAATCCGATATTCGTGGAAGTCAACGGCGCGCCGATTCGCGCGAGCCGTCGCAGCGCCCAGTGGTGCCTCGCGTGCGTGGACCGCTGCTGGAAATCGAAGCAGGCCGCCATCGCCGCGGACGAGCGCGACGAGGCCCGCGCCGCCTACGAGCACGCCCGAGGGGCGTATCGCCAGATCGAGCAGCAGTCGTACGACGACGGCGAGCTTAGCGGAGGCGCAGGCGGCGATTGAACCCTCCGAGCCGAAAGCGCGCAAGCGGCAAGCTCGCCGCTAGCTGCTTGCGGCGAGGCTGGTGCAGTCATCCTAAGCCGCAGAATCGGGCATTACGATTGTGCCGCTCCACGCGCCTCGGGCGGCGCGAATTCCGATACGTGGATGGTATTGCACTCACATTACCCGCTTGGCTGGCGGGCAGCGCAAGGAGGCGCTTCCGATGAAGTTCCGCTTGAGGGCATGGATTTGCCTGTGCGGGCTCAGTGCCGCCAGCGCGGTCGCAACGGCGTCCGCCAGCGCGGCCGCGGACTATGACCAATCGGCGCTCGCCGCGAGCGACGTCGCCCCGGCGGGTCCAGCGGCGATCGACCACGAGTACGCCGCGCTTGTCGGCCGCCTCGAGGCGGCCGAGACCCGCATTCAGCAGCTTGAGGGCCGACCCTCTACCGGCGCCGGCCCGGGCGCCGATCACGCCCTAACCCTCGCCGGCGGCGACCCCCAGGTCCCGGCGACCGAACAACGGATTGAAGAGCTGGAGAAGGCCGTCGAAGCGCAAAAGGCGCCGACCTACCCCAGCGTGAAGCTTACCGGCTTTTTCCACCTCGACGCCGGCGACTTCAATCAAGACGCAACCAACATGGCGGCCTTGGGCGACATCCAGAACGGCGTCGGCTTCCGCCGTGCGCGGCTGGGGGGCGTGGGCAACCTGTCGGAGTTCACGGCCTATTCGATCGAAATGGACTTCGCGACGGCGGGCCGCCCCAGCTTTTTAGACGTGTGGGGCGAGCAGCAGCAGATACCCATGCTGGGCAACGTGCGGATCGGCCACTTCCGGCAGGCGACCTCGATGACGTCGCTCACCTCGATTCGCCAGCTCTGGCTGCTGGAGCGGCCGCTGCCGTTTCAGGCGCTCGATCCGTTCCGCCGCGTCGGCGCCATGGCCTACGACAAGTCGGAAGACGAGATGTGGTCGTGGGCCTATGGCGTCTATCGCACCGACGGCTTCAACAACGCCCCGCTGGGCGACACGCGGTTCGCCACCGATATCGGGGACAACGGCGGCGTCTCCGCCGCTGGCCGCCTGACGCACCTGTTGTATTACGATGAAGCCGCCGAGGGGCGCTACCTGGTGCACGTCGGCGGCCACTACAATTACAGCCGCATCACCTCGAGCTTCGACGCCCCGTTCTACCAGGCGCGGGCCATTCCGGAGTTCTTCGTCGGCGATCCGGCCGGCGGCGGGCTCACGGCGACCGGTACGCCGTTCTTCGTCGATACCGGCCGCATTCCTTCCGACCAGTTCCACTTCTTCGGCCTGCAGCTCGGCGGCCAGTACGGCCCCTCGCACGTGCAGGCTGAATACATGGGGACGCAGGTCGATCAGCTTGGCAATCGCACGGTGTACTACGACGGCGCTTACGTGCAGGGCGGCTACTTCCTCACCGGCGAGCATCGCACCTACAACCGCATGGTCGGCGTGTTCGATCGGGTGACCCCGTACGAGGATTTCTTCGGCCTGGGGCGCAATGGCGGTTTTTGCGGCTGGGGCGCGTGGGAGGCGACGGCCCGCTATAGCTACGTCGACCTCCGCGACCCCAACGCCGCGCCGCTGGGGTTCGCGGCGGGACCGCCGCCCTCGCCCAATCCGGGGCGGGTCGACGACGTGACCTTCGGCATGAACTGGTACTGGAACGCCCATTCGAAACTGCAGTTCAACTACATCCACGCCTTTCTCGACAACGGGTTTGGGGACAGCGACTGCGACATCTACTGCGGGCGATTCCAGATTGACTTTTGAGTTCGTTGTTGCTGCTTTATTGCCCGCGAATAGGCGCGAAGGATGAACCGTACGTGGCGGATCGGCTCTTGGCTGGCGGCTGGCGGCCAGAGGGAATGAACGCTTTTGCTGGCAGTGAGGCGCGAGGCATGCGTGCTGGGCCTGGGAAAATTCAAGATTCGATCTGACACTCCTGCTGGAACACGACCCAATGATCCGTTTCATTCCAAACCGCGCATTCCGGTTGGCGCTGTTGACCCTGATCGCGGCGTGGACGACGGCCTCGGTAGCCGGCGCCGTCGAGAAGGCGTGCGATCACTGCGGCTGCGCGTGCCGGTGCCGCAAGGTCTGCCGCCTGGTCTGCGAGATGAAGGAAGTCACCAAGACCACCTACTCGTGCAAGTGCGAGGACATTTGCGTCCTTGGGCCGAGCATCCGCGCGACGTGCGACTGCTCCTGCGGCCATTGCCCGCAGTGCCGAGCGACGTCCTGGATTCCGCAGGCCAAGTACGTGAAGACCCGGCGAGTTCACGAAAAGAAGACGGTGACGGTGCAAAAGCCGACGTATAGATTCGTCGTCGAGTACCTGTGCCGCGAGTGCTGCGCCGAGTGCGGAAAGTAGCCGCGTTTCTGGTCGGCGCCGGGCCGTCGCCGCGCCGCCGCCATGGGACCTTCCGATCCCCCCGCCGCTTGTGGAGAGGGTCCCGCAGAGGGAGCCCGCCAAAGCGCGTCGAGGCTACTTTGCCACGTCATAGCACCACAGCGTGCCATAGTCGAAGATGTACAGCTTGCCGTCGGCGACGACCGGGTAGGCCCAGGCCTTCGACTTGCCGCGATCCGGGCCCCCCTCGGGGGTGAAGCGGCCCCGCTGGCGATAGGCCTGGGGTGTCGCCTCGACGAGGGCCACTTCGCCGTTTTCGCCGTGCAGGTAGAGATCGCCGTCGGCGACGCAGAGCGACGCCGCGCCGAGCGACCGCTCGCGCCACTGCACTTCGCCCGTCTCAAACTCGATGCACATCAGCGAATCGCTGCCGGCGCCGTACATGTACGGGCCGACGAGGACCGTACCGCCGATCGCTTTGGGCAGGTTGTTGTTGAAATACGCCTCTTCCGCCGCCAGGCCGCCATCGGGGCCTTGGACGATCTTCACCAGGGCGCCGCCGCCTCGGCCGCTGGCGCTGTAGACGTAATCGCCATGCACCAGCGGCGTAGGGATGTTCGCGGGACTCCCCTGGGCGGTCCGCTCGTAGCGCCATAGCGGCTTGCCCGTGGCGGCGTCGACGCCGATCAGCCCCTTGCCCAAGAACTGCACATACTGCTTCACGCCCGCGGCGTTGGAAATGACGACCGACGAATAACCGGCCTCTTCGCCCTCGGTGCTGCACTTCCAAACGGGTTCGCCCGTGTGCTTGTCGAGCGCGATAAGCGTCGCCTCCTTGCCGCCGGGCGTGCAGACCAGGACGTCGCCGTCAATCAGCGGCGATTCGGAGTACGCCCACTCGCCGGGATCGCCGCCGAAGTCGCTCCGCAGGCTCTTTTGCCAGACGGTCTCGCCGCTGGCGGCCTCCAGGCAAAGCAGATCGCCGTCGGAGCCGATGACGTAGAGCCGGTCCCCGTCGATGGTCGGCGTCGAGCGGGCGCCCGGGTAGGAGGGATTTTGATCCGGCTCGCCGACTTTGCCGATCCGCTTCGACCAGAGCACTTGCCCCTGATGGGAGAGGTCGAGCGCGCGGATGAACTCGTCCTCCAGCCCCTCGCTGCCGAGAAGGTAGAGCCGATCGCCGACCACGGCAGGGGTCGAATAACCGGCGCCAAGGTTGTCGCGCTTCCAAGCCAGCGGCGGCCCTGCCTCGGGCCACTGATCGAGCAAACCAGTTTCGCCCGAGATGCCGTTGCGCTGCGGGCCGCGCCACTGCGGCCAGTTGGCCGCCTGAAGCGTTTCGATGGCAGCGAACCAGCCGCTGAAGATCAGCAACAACCATGTCACCTTACGTGCACAAAACTGACGGCAGCGCATAGTTCGCCTCCTGGGAGTGTGGCAGCAAACGGGGCAGGTATTATAGCGAAAGCCGCGGGGCCGTCGCCCACCGGCCTTGCATGTCAGGGCCGATCGGTTTTTCGAACTACGCCGCGCGACGTGGCCGCGGAGGTCCACCGACACAGCCATGTTTTGGGGGAAATCGACATGTCCACGCGGACGTGGACATGGCACGCTCTCTTCCAGTTTGAAATACTGGTCGGCCTTGCTTCGCATGCCGGAGCCAACCAGAGATCGGGCCGGGATCAACCTATGCAGGCTGAAGGGCGAAATGGCCGTCAGGGACGCTCCCAAAACCAGCTCAATCCACGCGAGCCGCAGGCGGAGCCACTATTTTGCGTGACGGCTATCTCGCGCAGCGGCCTGCGCTTGGGTATCATGGCGGGAATTCACCCAGTTCGGTAACCCTGCGTCCTTCGACCTTATGCCAGTAACCCACCGCCCTGCCCCGGCTGCCCTGGTTGCACCGGCTGCCGCGGCTGCCCCAGGGCCCACAGCTAGCCTGCGCGGCGATCTGGCCGCGCTGAAGATCGACCGCTCGCGCGGCCGGCGGCCGTCGTGGACGGTGCGACTGGTGTGGACGCTCGTTGTCGCGGCGCTGGCGGCTGGCGCCGCCGGCGCCGGATATTGGGCGTTGGAAGACCGGCTGTTTCCCGTGCCCGTGGTGAAGGTCGACTCGGTGCGGATCATGACGCTTGGCCAGGCCCGGACGACGCTCACGGCCACGGGCTACCTCGAATCCCGCTGGCAGGCCGCCGTCGGCGCCAAGGTCCCCGGGCGGATCGCGAACATCCCGGTCGAGGAAGGGGACAAGGTGAAGGCGGGCGCCGTGCTGGCTGAGTTGGAACATTCCGATCTCGACGCGGCGCTGGCCTCGCGAAAGGTCGCCGTCGCGCGGGCCGAGGCCGAACTGGCCGAGGCCGAGCTGAACCTGTCACAGGCCCAGCGCGACCTGGAGCGCGAAAAGGGCATTTTCGCCCGGCACGCAGGTACGCAGGCCACGCTCGACCAGGCCGACACGACCTTTCGCGCGGCTGCCGCGGTGCAGCGGGCCCGCATAGCCGCGGTCGAAGCCGCCAAGGCGGCCGTCGTCGAAGCGGAGGAGTCGGTGCGCAATATGTTCATCTACGCACCATTCGACGGTACCGTGGTGACCAAAGACGCCGAGAAGGGCGAATCGATCATGCCGGGCGGCATGGGCGCCAGCTCGGGCCGCGGCTCGGTGATCACGCTCGCCAAGCTCGATGAGCTGGAGGTCGACACGGACGTGAAGGAAGACTACCTGAGCCAGTTGCACCCCGGCCAGCCGGCCCAAGTGGCCGTCGACGCGGCGCCCGATCGCCGCTACAAAGGCCGGCTCCGCGAGATCATCCCGATGGGGGACCGGACGCGCGGCATCGTCAAGGTCAAGGTGTCGATTCTCGATCCCGACGAACGACTATTCCCTGAGCTGAGCGCCACGGTCCACTTCCTGCCCGACGCCGAAGGTCAGGATGCCGACGCGGCGCAGCAGAGGGGGGTGTTCGCCCCGGCGGCGGCCATTGAAGGCGACGGCGACAAACGGTACGTGTGGGTGCTTGAAGACAACCGCGTCCGCCAGACAGCGGTCAAACCGGCCGGCGAACCCCACGACGGACTGGTGCAAGTCACGGGCGAACTGGCCGGCGGCGAACAAGTAGTCATCGACGCCCCGCCCGAGCTCGACCAAGGCGCTGAAGTGCAGGTAGCCGAGTGAAGCGCTGGCGGCCAGCGGCTCGCGGCTATTCCCCGATCACCGTTCACCGATCACCACTCAAGCCTCAAGCCTCAAGCCTACTCTGCCCATGAGCGATCACGCCGATGCCGTCGTCGCCTTGCTGAACGTCAGCAAGGAGTTCATGCGGGATAAGATCCATATCCCGGTGCTCAGCAATACGACGCTCCATATTCCGCGGGGCGATTTCGTCGCCGTGATGGGCCCCAGCGGCTCCGGCAAGTCGACCTTGCTGAACCTGTGCGCGGGGCTGGATCGGCCCACCACGGGCAACGTCATCGTCAACGGCCAGGACCTGGGCGAATTGTCCGAGGCGGGCCTGTCGCGGTGGCGAAGCGAGAACCTGGGGTTCATCTTCCAGTCGTACAACCTGATGCCGGTCCTCACCGCCCAGGAAAACGTCGAGCTGCCGCTCTTGCTCACCCCCTTGCGGCGGGCCGAGCGGCGGAAGCACGCGGGGGCGGCGCTGGCCATCGTAGGGCTGGAGGATCGAGCCGACCATTATCCGCGGCAGCTTTCCGGCGGGCAGGAGCAGCGGGTGGCGATCGCCCGCGCGCTGGCCAACGACCCGGTGCTGCTCTTGGCCGACGAACCGACCGGCAACCTGGACGCGACCAGCGCGCACGAGGTGCTCGATCTGCTGGTGCAATTGAACGATCAGTATGGCACCACGATCATCATGGTGACGCACGACCCCAAGGCCGCCCGGCGGGCCAAGCGGCTGTTGCATCTGGAAAAGGGCGCCTTCGTGCAGGCCGACATCGACGCCCTGGAGGCGGTGCGATGATGAAGTATTTGCCGCTCATCCTGCACAATATTTCGCGCAACAAGATCCGCTCGCTGCTGACCAGCTTGTCGATCGCGATGAGCTTGTTCCTGGTGGTGACCCTCTCGTCGCTGCTGTCGTCGCAGGACGAGATTACCGAGCGCACGAAGGTGCACAACCGCGTCGCCGTGCTGCACGAAGCGGGGCTCGCCGGCCGGCTGCCGATTGCTTACGTCGACCGCATTCGCAAGATTCCAGGCGTGGCGTGCGCCTCGCCGATGTCGTGGTTCGGCGGCAACTACCGCGAGGAGAAGACGCAGTTTCCGCAGTTTGGCGCCGACGCCCGGACGATCTTCGACGTGTATGAGGAATACCAGATACCCGCCGAGCAGCTCGCCGATTGGCAGCGCGACAAGACCGGCTGCGTCGTCGGCAGCCTGATCGCCCGCAACAAGGGCTGGAAGATCGGCGACAAGATTCCGTTGAAAGGCAACATCTATCCGGTCGATCTGGAGCTGACGGTTCGCGGCATTTACGACGGCGACTCGACCGTCGACAAGGAGTGGCTCCTGTTCCACTTCGAGTACATGGACGAGGCCCTCAAGGAGCATTACGAGCGGATCGCCGGCAACGCGGGGATCATCATGCTGCGGGTCGAATCGCAGCAGAAGGTTCCCACGGTGATGCAGACGATCGAGTCGGCCTTCGCCAGCAGCGACGCCCCGGTCAAGCCGATGACCGAGAAGCAATTCGCCCAGTCGTTCACCGAGATGATGGGCAACGTCCGCGGCTTTATTCGCTACACGTCGATCGCCGTGGTCGTGGCCCTGTTGTGCGTGGCCGCCAATACGATGGCGATGTCGCTTCGCGAGCGGACGCGGGAAATCGCCCTGCTCAAGGCGATCGGGTTTTCGCAGTCGTCGGTGCTGGGAATGTTTTTGTCCGAATCGGTGTTGATCGGCCTGTTGGGCGGCGTCGTCGGCGCGCTGGGCGGCAAGCTGCTGTTCGCGGCGGTCGATTTGAGCAAGATCCTCCCCGGGCTGGGGATGTTCTACATTCCCTGGACGACCGCCCTGTACGGCCTGGCGCTCGCCGCGGGCATCGGCCTGTTCAGCGGCCTGGCCCCCGCCTGGCGGGCCGCCAACTTGAGCGTGCTCGAAGGGCTGAGAAAGGTGGTGTAGGGTAGTGCGAAGTAGGTAGTGGGAAGTGGATAGTTGTAATACCAATGACCAAGCACCAATGACCAATGATGTCTGACCTCTGCCTTCTGCCTTCTGCCTTCTGCCTTCTGACCTCCGACCTCTGACCTCTGACCTCCGCCTTCCCCCTTCCATGGTCCCTTTCAAATACAATCTTCGCAGCCTTCGCGCCCGGAAGGTCGGGTCGCTGATGACGATCTTCGGCGTCGGGATGGTCGTTTGGGCGAGCATCTTCGCCTTTGGGCTGTCGGCGGGGCTGGACAAGACGCTTGAAATCGCCGCCGGCCCGCTCGACGTGATCGTGATGCGCAAGGGCTCGACCTCCGAAGCCGTCAGCGCCGTCTCCGACGAGGTCGCCCGCGATATCATTGCCCTGCCGGGCATTGCGACCAACCGCGACGGCCGCCCGCTGGCCGCCACCGAGCTGGTGATCTTCGGCTACCTGCCGCGCCGCGGCCAGACGCAGAAGGTGAACGTCGCCGTTCGCGGCGTATTGCCGGTTTCTCGCGAGCTGCGGGACGGGATGCAGATCGTCGAGGGCCGCGACTTCCGCCCCGGCGTTCGCGAGGCGATTGTCAGCCGGGCGATGTCCGAGCGGTTTCAAGGCCTGGGGTTGGGCGAGGAGTTCGAGGTCCGCGGCGGCATGTTTCGCGTCGTGGGCCTGTTCGAAGCGGGCGGCGGGGCCGTCGAATCGGAAATCTGGACCGACCAGAGCGTGCTGGCGCAACTGACCAACCGCACCGGCGCCATGTCGTGCGTTCAATTCCGCGCCGCCAGCAAGACCGATCAGGAACGACTTATCAACCGCATCAAGGCCGACGAGCAGATCGACCTCAACGCGATGACCGAAGAGCAGTATTACGCCGAGCAGGCGCAGCAGAGCATGCTCATCAAGATCGTCGGCGGCATGGTGGCCTTCTTCCTGACGATCGGCGCCATGTTCGCCGTCGCCAACACGATGTACGGCGCCATCGCCTCGCGGGCCCGCGAGATCGGCACACTGCGGGCCCTGGGCTTCGGACGGTTCAGCATCCTATTAGCCTTTCTGCTGGAGTCGCTCATCCTGTGCACGCTGGGCGCCGTGCTGGGGTGCCTGGGGGCGCTGGCCTTGGGCGACATTCGCACCGGGACGATGAACGCCGGCACGTTCACCGAAGTGGTGTTCGCGTTCAACTTCGGCCCGTCGGTGCTGCTCAGCGGGGCCCTGCTAGCGGTGGCCATGGGCCTGATCGGGGGCCTGATGCCTGCCATCCGGGCCGTCCGCATGCGAGTTGTCAACGCGCTGCGAGAAGTGTGAGGAGTGGCGGTTGAGGGATGAGGGAGCGGAGCGAGCGAGCGCGAGGACAGCGTAACTGATTGAACCCGGCCCGATCACGATCGCCCGTCACGGTCATCGGTCGCCGACCACAACTGACAACTGACCACTGACCACTGCTAGCTAGCGCCTTCGGCAAAATCGTTAAACTTTATCGCGCCGGCGCGACGAACAAGGGGGAAGAGCCATCGTCAGAGGATGGGACTCCCGCTGGACTTATCGCGTCAGGTGAGCAGTGCGACGATCCTTCGCCAATTTGCCATTTCCGCCGCAAGCCGCGCTTTGCGCCGCCCGCCTGGCCATGGTCCTCATCGCAGCGGCTGGCCTGGCCCGGGCCGAGCAGCCCCTGACGGACCCGTTAAATCCCCTCGAGCCGGCGGCCCCGGGGGCGATCGTGCAGCCCGACGCGGTCGAACCGCTCCTGGCGGACGGGGCGGTTCCCTATGGCGGCTACCTGGGCGACGGATACTACGAAGACTATCAGGCGCCCGCGACCAGGCCCGTGAACTGGATCGGCGGCCCCTATCTAAAGGCCGGCCCCGGGGGCATCATCGGCGGCGGAATCTTTGACGACGCCGACGTCGCCTGGACCGTCTCAGGCGGATACCGCCAACCGCTGGGTCCGCAAATCGGCGGCGATCGGTTCTTTCTGGACGCCGGCGGCTCGTACCTGTCGGCCTACGGCGAGACGGTGCGCGACACACAAAATTTTATCCCCTTGGGCAATAACCTGTTTTTGCCGATTACCGTTTCCACCACGCTCAAGGAGGTGAAGCGGGCCAGCGCGCATGCCGCGATCGGCTGGTACTGGGGTCCGCCGATGGACAATGCCGGCGGCGATCCGCAAGTGCGGTTTGCAACGCGAATCGGCGGGCGCGTCGGCCATGTGCGGGGCGAATTCGAGGATGCGACCGACTTCAACATTAGCCGAGGCTACGGACGGACCGACACCTTCGGCGGCGTGTTTGCCGGCACGGAAGCGATCTTGCTCCAGCGACAATACGAGGCCCTGGGCAACGTGCAGTGGACGATCGACGGCGAATTCGCCAATGATTGGATCGACTTTGGCGGCTTTCAAAAGGGCAGTCTGGGCACCGCCTCGGTGATGTTCGGCTTTATGCTGTCGCGGTGAACACCCGGCCAGCGTCAAACCTTGCCGTCCCTCCCCGCGTGCGGAAAGGATTCGGTAGAGGGCGAGCCGATAACTCTGCGCTGCGCCTCGGGCGTTCGGCATGATGCAAGCTGGCGCCCGATGCGCCGCCCGCTCGTCCCCTCGCCGCCGTGTGAGAGTGAGCCGGAACATTGACTTGCGGTAATGACTCTTTTTGATTTCTGCGCCGCTAATGAACCCGTTGGAAATTTGGCTATAGGCTATAGGCTATAGGCTATCGGCAATCGGCCAGAATCAGGCCTTTTCCCTCTGGCCGTCGGCCGCTAGCCGATAGCCGACCGCCAGGCACGGTTCATCAGAGCGCGTAGTTCTCAATAGAGACCGGCCCCGGTTCCATGGACGGCAGCAGGTCCAAGTCATGCCGTCAACAAGGGGCGCCGTTCACCCGCCGCCATCGGCCCGCTCGCAATCGGCCGGCGACGAGCAAATAATGAACGCCTATGAATAAAGCGTTCGTTCGCGAGCCGGAGTTCAATGGCCGGGCATTCTGTCCGCGCTGCGGCGCGCTGGGCGTGCCGGTCGAGCACGGGCCGCTCGACCGGCACATCCGCGCGGCCTCGCGCTCGAAGCTGGGCGACTTTGCCTGGTTCTGCGGCTACGCCCGCTGCGAGGCGGCGTACTTCAACCTGTTCGACGCGGTGGTGCTCACTGACGAACTGAACGCCCCGGTCTACCCCAAAGATCTCAACGCCCCGATCTGCGCCTGCTTCGGCTTGGGTTACGACGAAGTCGAAGCCGACGCCCAGGAAGCGACGCCGCGGCGCATCCGCGAGCTGCTGGCCAAGTCCAAATCGCCCGAGGCCCGCTGTGCGGCGCTGGCCGCCGACGGCCGCTCGTGCATGTCGGCCGTGCAGGAGCTGTACCTGAAGCTACGGGCGGCCCGAAGCGGGTAGCGGCGGAAGAGTGATCGGTGATTGGTGATCGGACATTGGCCATTTGGACATGGGTCATTGATTTTTTGGGTCATTGATTTTTGGCGATACCTTACTGCCCCTGCCCACTATCCACTATCCACTGCCGACTACCGACGACCGACGACCCATTACGCACTACCCACCGCCACGACCCCCCGCCTCCATGCCTCCTATCGTCGCGATCCTCAATCCGCGGTCCGATCGCGGGCGGGCGGCCTTGTTGGCGGGGGAACTGCGGGCCGCGCTGGCCGCGCGGCATGAAGTACTCCTCCAGCACACCGGGGGCCGCGGCGAAGGCGTGGCGCTGGCGGCGGCAGCCGCCGAGCGCGGCTGCCCGCTGGTGATCGCCGTCGGCGGCGACGGCGCCGTGCATGAAGTGGCCAACGGCCTGAGGTCGGTCGCCGCCGAGCGACGCCCCGTCCTGGGAATCGTTCCGGCCGGGTCGGGAAACGACGTCGCCTACGCCCTGGGCATCGAGAAGAAGCTCGATCGATCGCTCGAAATCATCGAGCGGGCCCGCACGCGGCCCGTCGACGTAGCCCTCGTCCAGGCCGATGGCGGTCGCCAGTGCTACGCCGTCAATAACATTGGCACGCTGCTCGAAGGCGAGATCAACCTGGCAAGCCACCGGCTTTCCTGGCCTCGCGGATCGGGGCTGTACGTCCGCGCCATGCTGCAAACGCTGCTGCGCCCGGTGAACGTCGCCGAGCTGTCGCTGACGATCGACGGCGAGCACTCCGATCTGTCGGCCATCCTGCTGTCGATTGCCAACGGCCCGCGGTCGGGGGGGAAGTTTCTGCTCATGCCGCAGGCCGACCCCTGCGACGGCTGGCTGAACTACGTGACGGCGGCGCCGGTCGGGCGGCTGCGGCTGCTGTGCAGCGCCGCACGGGCCATGCGGGGCGGATCGCCGCACGACGCGTGGATCCGGCGCGGCGTGTTTCGCCAGATGACGGCCCGCAGCAGCAGGCCGCTGGCGGTCCACGTCGACGGCGAGCCGTGGCTCGAGCCGCAGGCGGGTTGCCGCGAGCTCGAGATCAACGTGTTGCCTGGCGCGCTGCAGATCATCTGCTGACGCGCAGCCGGTCGGGGCGGCGGCGGCCCGCGGCGACATGTTCGGACCGCGACGGCTGTAGTGGTCCTATCAGGCCCGGAAGGCCGCCCCCGACGGAGCGACCTGGTGCAGGCGGCCGCCGTTGTCGCCGGGCGAAAGCTACTCTTGGGCGATGGCGCTGGTGCGACGCCGCGCGCCATGGAAGCATCGCCGAATGGCACGGCTTGCGGTCCTGGGAACCGACTGACGCATGCGTACCGTTGTTTATTTTCCGGCGCTTCACACGGGCGGCTTCGCGACGCCGGAGTACTTCGGCCCCAGCGGGGCGCGGCAATCGTTTGCCCGCACCGACGCCGCAGGCCGCGTCCCGTGCCCGCCAGCGCTGCATGAGGTCGACGGCGCTCAGGCGAGGATCTCCTCGACGACGCGCCCGGCGACATCGGTCAGCCGGAAATCGCGGCCCTGGTAGCGGTAGGTCAACCGCTCGTGGTCGATGCCCAACAGCCGCAGCATGGTGGCGTGCAGGTCGTGGACATGGACCTTGTCGTCGACGGCGTAGTAGCCCAGCTCGTCGGTGGCGCCGTGAGTCAGGCCGCCCTTGACGCCGCCGCCGGCCAGCCACATCGAGAACCCGCGAATGTGGTGGTCGCGCCCCACCGCCGGAGCGTTCACGTCTCCCTGGGCCATCGGCGTGCGGCCGAACTCGCCGCCCCAGATGACGAGCGTATCGTCGAGCATGCCGCGCTGCTTGAGATCGGTAACCAGCGCGACGGTCGCCTGATCCGACGACCGGCAGGCCTCCTGAATGTGCTTGCCGAGATCGTTGTGATGATCCCAGCCGCGGTGATAGAGCTGGATGAACCGCACGCCCCGTTCCGCCATCCGCCGGGCCATGAGGCAGTTGTAAGCAAACGAGCCGTCGGCCCCCTTCACGCCGTACATGTCGAGGATGTGCTGCGGCTCGCTGGAAACGTCGACCAATTCCGGCACGCTGGCCTGCATGCGAAACGCCAGCTCGTACTGGGCGATGCGGGTCCCGATTTCCGGATTCCGCACCTGCCGATCGCGAAGCTGGTTGAGCCGATTGACCGTCTCGATCACCTCGGACTGCCGCTGCCGGTCGACCCCGGGCGGATTGCCGACGTAGTACGCCGGATCGCCCTGTGAATTGAGCGGCGTCCCCTGAAAGCGGCTCGGCAGGAATCCGCTGTGCCACTGCCGCGACGATATCGGCTGCGGCGAGCGCGTGCTGCCGAGGCTCTTCATGACGATGAAGCCCGGCAGATTCTCGCACTCGCTGCCCAGGCCGTAGGTGATCCAGGCGCCCATGCTCGGCCGGCCGGAGATGCTGGTGCCGGTGTTCATGAACGTGTGGGCTGGATCGTGATTGATCTGTTCGGTCTGCATCGAACGAATGATGCAGATGTCGTCGGCGATCCTCCCTGTGTGCGGCAGCGCGTCGCTGATCGCCTGCCCCGACTGGCCATGGCGGCTGAACGTAACGAGCGGCTTCAAACAGAGCAGTTTGGCGCCTTGAAGTTGGGCGATCGGCTGGCCGCTGGTATACGACTCGGGCATCGGCTGGCCGTGCATTTCGGCGAGCTTCGGCTTTTCGTCGAAGGTCTCGAATTGCGAAGGCCCGCCGGCCATGCAGAGGAAGATCACCCGCCTGGCCTTGGCAGTGCAGTGCCGCGGGTCGACGGCGCCGCGCCAGCGACGCGGATTGGCGGCGCTGCTTGCCGCCGTCGCGCCTAGCAGCGAACCTTCCAGCAGCGTCGCCAGCGCCGCGGCGCCGACGCCGACCGACGCTCCGCTGAGAAAGGTCCGCCGGTCGAGCAGCCGCTGCGCCGCCAGGGGGTTCCCGGATTGCATGGTTCTTCTCTCTGCTCGGCGGCGCTAATTGCGGAAAATCGTTTCGTTGAGGTTCAGCAGCGTTCGCGCCACCGAGGTCCAGGCGGCCAGCTCTGCCGCGTCGATCGAGTCGTTGCGCGGCGAAATCCCTACGGAGATCAGCTCCGCGGCCGCGCCGGCATGGGCCGCGTAGTGGGCGCGGTGCTGCTCGAGCAGCGATCCTAGCAGGGCGATTTCTTCGCTGGCGCCCTGCCGGCCCGTCGCCGCGCGCCACGCCCAGCGGAGGCGATCGCCGTCGCTGGCGCCGCCGTCAGCGAGCGTCCGCGCGGCCAGCGCGCGGGCGGCCTCGACGAAGGACGGATCGTTCAGGAGCACCAGTGCCGCCGCGGGCGTGTTGGAGAGGGGTCGCTGCGCCGTGCACTCCTCGCGGGTCGGGGCATCCAGCGCCAGCAGCCAGGGGTGCAAGAATTGCCGCTGCCAGTGCACGTACACCGAGCGGCGGAATTGCTCTCTATCGGTCGAGGCCTGGTACTCCCGTTCAGGGAAGTTGAGCGCCGCGTAGTAGCCGGCCGGCTGGTACGGCCGCGACACGCCGCCGCCGATCTGCCTCGCCAACAGCCCGCTCACCGCCAGCGCGTTGTCGCGGATCTCTTCGGCATCGAGCCGATGACGCGATTGCCGGGCGACAAGCCGATTGTCCGGATCGACCTGGTCGAGTTCCGGCCGCGGCTGCGACGACTGCCGATACGCGCTGGAGGCGACCAGCAGCCGCATCATGTGCTTGACGTCCCAGCCGCTTTCCATGAACTCGACCGCCAGCCAATCGACGAGCGCCTGATTGACAGGCCACTCTCCCTGCGAGCCGATGTCGATCGTCGTCTTCGACAGCCCGACGCCGAACAGTCGCTGCCAGAGCCGATTCATCGCCACGCGGGCGGTGAGCGGCTGATCGCGGGCGACTAGCCAGCGGGCCAGATCGAGCCGAGTCGCCCGCCGGTCGCCGGTATCCAGTTGCCTGAGAAAATGGGGCGTATGCGGCTGGACCACAGGCCCCGACTGGTCGAGCCAGTTGCCGCGGGGCAGCACGCGAATCACCTGCGGCTCGACCGCCTGGGTGATCATGGTGGGCTCAAATTGCGCTTCCAGCTCCAGCCGCTGGCGCTTGAGATTGATCAGTTCGTCCCGCCGCTTTGTCCATTTTGCGTCCAACCTGCCAACCAGCGACGACTCTAGCTCGGCGATCCGCCGATCGCACTGCTCCATGGCGCGATAGACTGGGAGCGTCCAGGCCAGCATCTCGGGCGGCCGCTGGGTGGGCGTATCGTTGCTGGCCACCGGCACGAACGAGCCGTAGTGGTCGACGTCGGCGAAGAAGGCGCCGAGACTGTAAAAATCGTCCTGCGTGTAGGGGTCGAATTTATGGTCATGGCACTCGGCGCAGCCCACCGAGGCGCCCAGCCACGCTTCCGAGACGTTGCGCACCCGGTCGGCGAGGTGCTTGGCGCGGTACTCGGCGTCCTGGGCCCCGCCTTCGTGGGTCGTTTGCAGCAGCCGGTTGTAACCGCTGGCCACAAGCTGCCACATCGTCGGGTTGGGAAGCAGGTCGCCGGCGAGCTGCTCGATCGTGAACTGGTCGAACGGCAGGTTCTCGTTGAACGACTTGATCACATAATCGCGATACGGCGTGATGCGGTGCTCCTGGTCGCCGTGATAGCCCACCGTATTGGCGAAGCGGACCAGGTCGAACCACCACGATGCCATTCGTTCGCCGTAGGCCTCCGACGCCAGCAGCCGATCGACGAGCCGCTCGTAGGCGTCGGGGGCCGAGTCGTTCAGGTACTCGTCGACCTCGGACGGCGTGGGCGGCAGCCCGGTAAGGTCGAAGTAGAGGCGGCGCACCAGGGTCGTCGGCTCGGCCTCCGGCGACGGCTCGACCCCCAGGGCCGCCAGGCGGGCCAGCACGAAGCGATCGATCTCGTTACGCGCCAGGTCCGGGCGGCCGACTTCCGGGACGGCCGGGCGCTCGGGCGGAATGTACGCCCAATGCGGCTCGTACCTGGCGCCGTCGTCGATCCACTTTCGCAAGAGCTCCACCTGCTCGGGCGATAGCCGCGGCTTCTTCGAGTCGGCGGGCGGCATCTGCACGTCGGGATCGTCGCTCATCACCCGATTGATCAGCTCGCTTCCGTCGACGTCGCCGGGGACGATCGCCGACTCGTGCGCCGACTCCGCCCGATCCAGCCGCAAGTCGGCCTCGCGCGCGGCGGAGTCGGGTCCGTGGCACGCGAAACAGTGGTCCGACAGTATCGGGCGGACGTCGCGGTTATAGGTGGGCGCCCCGGCCGAGGCGGCGCTAGCGCCTGGCGGCGCCGTCAACAACCAGGCGCCCACGGCCAGGCGCAGGCTCGTCGATCGCCTATCGAATGAGTTCATCGATCGTGTAACTCGCCATCAGAAAAGTGACGCACGGCCCCCGCGCCGCCAGCGCCGCGGGGTGACTGCTTAAACGGATCGCCACTCGGGAAGCGTCGTTTTCGCTTAACCTACAGTTTATCCTCGCCGGCGGCGCAATTCAGGGGCTAATCGGCTGCATTGGCCGGGTCGGCTACGCCGCCGGAACCGCCTACGTGCGATGGGCTACCGTCGCCCGGGCCGGCGGCGCCGGCGTTTTCGGCCGCCAGGGTCGGCTCTGCCAGCGGCCTGATTGCCGTCAGGCCCACGACTCGCAAATCGTAGTTGGTGTACGCCGAGTAACGGCCCCGCAGCCACAAGAGGGCCGTGTGCTCGCCGCCCCCCTTGGGCACGAGCGGCCGAAGATTATCGGCCGACGAGCGGTACGTTATCGGCGACCAGTTCCAGGTTGCGCCGCCGTCGGACGTGTCGCCCTGAAAAATCTCGTAATGCGGCAGCGGCGCGTCGCTGCGCGGATCGATTGTCGTGGAAATGAACAGCCGATCCGGATTGCGGGGGTCGAGAGCCGCCAGGCCGGTGTAATCGTTTTCCTGGCGATACAGGAACCCGCCGGCCTTGGCCAATTGGTGCACGGCCCACCGCTCGCCGTCGAACCGCGCGTAGAAGAACCGGTGATCGCCGTCATCGTCGCCGGCCCGCGCTTGAAAGAGGGCGTACGGCCGGCCTCGATCATCGATCGCTATGTCGATGGTCCACGCCCGCCGCATGGCGACGCCGCCGAACTCGGCGCCGGTGCGGAACAGGGCCGTCAGCGCGGTCGGGGCGACGGCCTCGGCGTCCAGCAGGTTGCCGTCCACGGGTCGACCTGCGGAATCGTACAACCTGCCGCCCTGGATATAGCCGTGGTAAACGCTGTTATCGAAATTGCGGGGATGCTGTTCGGTGGCGATGAAGTCGATCCGCTCGCCGTTCGAGGCATACCGCACATAGGGCCGCTGGCGACCGGTTCCCTGCGTCAGCAGCCTGCCGCCATAGGACCATGTCGTTCCCAGATCAGCGGAGACGAGCAGGTTCGGATTGAAGTTGGCCGTGCGGGTAAAGTCGTACAGCCGACCGGCGCCGTTCTGGTCGGCGCGCAGATAATGCAGGTTCGAGTAGGTCGTGCCGGCGCGATTATCAAACGTCTGCTCCGCCGACCAACTCGAAGCGTCCCCCGGATGAGCGGAAATCCGATATCGCGACAGCGCGTCGCCGCTGTGCCGCGAGTACATCGCCAGATAGCGGCCGTCGGGCCGAACCCACAGCGCGGCCGAGTTGTGATCGTCGCCCCAGCCGGCGTTGTCGCTGCGATCGGCGTTGAGGGTAAACCGCGAGACGGCCCCGGTGGCGAGTTCCAGCGACGTTACCTCGACGTCGCCGGCGCGGGTCGCCCCGCCGGGGCCGGCCGCGTTGGCTACGGAACTGACCAGGATTCTGCCCGAAGCGGCGTCGACGACGGCCCGCTCTCCTTCAAACCAGCACCAGGAGCCGTTGTCGTTCAGCACGATGAGCGAACCGGCGGCCGCATCGACGACTTCCGCCCGAGCGAGCAGAGCCGGCGCGAGGGTTAATAGGACTCCCAGCAGCGCGCCAGCCGGGCGGGCGCCAACAGATAGTAGAAGCAGAGCGAATCGCACGATGGCAGCCTGTGGAGTGTGAAGGCCTGGCGGGGCGCGCCGTTCCACCGGCCCGTGCCGGTCGGTTCGCGCAGCGCCTCGATTGTAAGGGCGCTGCGCGGGCAATTACCGACAATTCGGCCTTCAAGACGGACGGGGATTCCCGCAAGTCGTGCGCAAAATGCACGTAAATCGGCTCGAAAAGCACGATTCCCCGCTAGCGCTGCCGGAACCTGCGCCCCGCCGCACGGCAGGCGCCTGATTGGCCTGGCGGCAGCCGCGGTCCGCTGGCCGCTCCCCCATCCGGCATAATCGGCGCCGCCGTCGGGCGCCGCCGCCCATGCCGCACGACGGCTACGGTGACCTACATTTCTCAGGACCACGGGGTCGCCTCGCAACCTCATGGCCCGTATGGCGTTTAGACCGCACGGATCGATTTGTCGTCCGCACGGCCTAGGGGGCCGCGCCTCGCGCCCACGTGCGGGGCGCCGTCTCGCTTCGTAACCTTGAACCGACGCTGGAGCACAAGGCCGCAAGATGATCGTCGTCGTGGGATGCATCGTGGTGATCGGCGCGGTGCTGGCCGGCTTTACGTGGGCCGGCGGGCACCTTGGCGCCCTGGTTCACCCCTCGGAGATCGTGACGATCGGCGGGGCCTCGCTGGGGGCGCTGATCGTCATGTCCCCCAAGAAGGTGCTCATCGACCTGATCAAGGGAATGCTGCAATGCGTGAAGGGATCGCCGTTCAACAAAGCGATGTACGGCGACTTGTTCCGCCTGATGTACGACCTGTTGCGGACCGCGCGGCGCGAGGGGCTGCTGGGGCTGGAAGTCCACGTCGCCCATCCGCATGAAAGCTCGATCTTCACGAAGTATCCCCGCGTCGCCAACAACCACCACGTGTGCGACTTCATCTGCAGCGGCCTGACGCCGCTGGTCGAAGGGACCGCCCGTAAAGAGCAACTTCCGGCGCTGTTCGCCGCCGACATGGCCGTGCTCGAAGAAGAGCACCACCTGCCGACGATGGCGCTGTCGAAGACGGCCGACGCCCTGCCCGGCTTCGGCATCGTCGCCGCGGTGCTGGGCATCGTCATCACGATGGGGCACATCGACGGGCCGGTCGAAGAGATCGGCCACAAGGTGGGCGCCGCGCTGGTCGGTACGTTTCTCGGCATTTTGATGTCCTACGGCTTCATTGCCCCGCTGGCCGGGCGGATGGAGCTGTTGGGCTGCTCGGAAATGATGTTCTTCCGCACGATCGTCAGCATCATCATCGGCTTCGCCAACGATCTGCCTCCCAAGGTGGCCATCGACCAGGCCCGCCGCGGCGTCGGCACCGAGATGCGCCCGACGCGGGAGGAACTGGAGGAGATCTTCCAGGAAGTCGACGCGACGTAGGGTGAGACTGGTGATCGGTGATCGGTGATCAGTGATCGGATTCGCCCGCTTTCCCACTCCCCCTTCCCCCTTCCCCCCTTCACAGACGCTCCCATGGCAGGCAAAGGCGGCGGCGCTTGGAAAGTGGCTTACGCGGACTTCGTCACCGCGATGATGGCCTTCTTTCTGGTGATGTGGCTGGTCTCGCAGAAAGAAGGCGTCAAGGAGGCCGTCGCCGGCTACTTCCGCGACCCCTTCGCGACCTACAAAAGCACCGAGAAAGGCGCCGCCGGCGCCCCCAACCCCGTCAACGACCCCATGTACGGGCACACCGCCCAGCCGCAGAAGCGGCGGCTGGCCATCTCCGGCGATCGCACCGACTACCAGTTCACTGTGCTGTTCCCTTCAGGCAGCGACGAGCTCGGCCCCGACCAGCGGCAGTCGATCCGCGAGTTCGCCCCGATGATGGTCGGCAAGCTCAATCGCGTCGAAGTCCGCGGCCACTGCGTCCGCGAGCCGCTGGCCCCCGACAGCTCGTTCACGGACCATTGGCAGCTCTGTTTCGCCCGTAGCCAGACGGTGATGCAGGCGCTCATCGCCGAGGGAATCGAAGCGCAGCGGATCCGCCTCAGCCAGGCCGAAGGCAACGAGCCGCTGTCGCGCAACCTCTCCGACGAAGAGCTGAAGCTGAACTCGCGGGTCGACGTGATCCTGCTTCCTGACCTGGCCGACATCCCCTGGGAGCGCCAGAAGCGCGAGGCGCAAGCCGCGCTCGACCCTCCCGGCGCCGGCCAAGAGCCGCAAGCTGTGCAGCCTTCTCACGATGAACCCGCGGCCCACGAAGGCGCCGAAGCGAGTTCCGAGTTGCCGCAGCCGGCCGGCGAGCAACCTCCGGCGAGCGAGCCGCCGGCGGCGGCCGAGCCGCCTCCGACGAGCGAGCCGCATTCGACAGGCGAACCGCCAGCCGCCGTAGAGGACCATGCACCTGAAGGTGCTCCGGTCCACTAGCACGCTGGCGCCATGCCCACCGCCCTGGGTGGGCATGCCGCGTGCCATGCCCACCCCTCTGGTGGGCATGCCTGGAAACATGGCCACGCAGAGCCGTGGCCATGCCACCCGACTGCCGTAGAGGACCATGCACCTGAAGGTGCTCCGGTCCAGTAGCACGCTGGCGCCATGCCCACCGCTCTGGGCGGGCATGCTGAAAAACATGGCCAC
>JADLBW010000040.1 GCA_020847515.1 Pirellulales bacterium
CGAACGTCCCGCCCCATCGCCATTGCCCTCGCAACAACGGCCTTCGCGCCGCGAGCCGCACTCGACATGACACGCAAACGCCTTGCCAAGAGCATGGCAGATTACCTATCTTGGCGCAATCGCCCTGAGTTAAAAATACCCCTCTTTCTTCTTCTCCTCCATCGAACCGCTTTGATCGTAGTCAATCACCCGCCCCTGCCGCTCGCTCGTCTTGGTGAGCAGCATCTCCTGAATAATCTCCGGCAGCGTCGTTGCGCTAGATTCCACCGCCCCGGTCAGCGGGTAACAGCCTAGCGTCCGGAACCGGACTCGCCTCATCACGGCCCGGTCGCGCTGTTCCTGCGGCATGCGGTCGTCGTCCACCATGATCAGAGCGCCGTCGACGTCCACGACCGGCCGTTCGGCCGCGAAGTAGAGCGGCACAATGGGGATCTTCTCCAGGTGGATGTACTGCCACACGTCCAGCTCCGTCCAGTTCGACAGCGGGAACACGCGAATGCTTTCCCCCTTATGGACCTTGCCGTTGTACAGGTTCCATAGCTCGGGCCGCTGGTTCTTCGGATCCCAGCGATGGTTCTTATCGCGGAACGAGTAGACCCGCTCCTTCGCCCGCGACTTCTCTTCATCCCGCCGGGCGCCGCCGAACGCCGCGTCGAACTTGTATTTCGTAAGCGCCTGCTTGAGCGCCTCGGTCTTCATGATGTCCGTGTGCACCTTGCTGCCGTGGGTGTAGGGGCTGACCCCCTGCTTCACGCCCTCCTCGTTGATGTACACGATCAGGTCCCACCCCAGTTCCTTGCGAATGAGCTGCTCGCGGAAGGCGATCATTTCGCGGAACTTCCACGTCGTGTCGACGTGCATCAGCGGGAACGGCGGCTTCCCCGGGTAGAACGCCTTCTCCGCCAGCCGGACCATCACCGAGCTGTCCTTGCCGATCGAATACAGCATCACCGGGTTCTCGAACTCCGCGGCGACCTCGCGGATGATGTGGATGCTCTCGGCTTCCAGTTGCTTTAGATGGGTGAGGTTGTAGGCGCTCATCGGCATGTACAAGATCGCAAGGCGAGCGGCGGGCAGAATACGGCAGGGGGGACGGCCCCGGGGCGGGCTGGGCCGCTGGCGCCGCGGTCGAGCCGGGGCGTTCCAGCTAGGAGGCCGGCGCACGGATACGCCGGTCGTGCCACCAGTGCGTCCAGACTCGCCAGTCTAGGCCGCTTATGACGGTCCCACAACCGCACCAGCGCGCCCGCCGGCCGCTGGCCGCTGATGCGCCGCGGGTGCGGCTAGCCTCATTACGGCCCAAACCCTTGAAAATACAGAACTTGAGGCGACAATGAGACCTAGCAGCGCCCGTGGCGCGACAATCGACTACCAGCGCCCCGGAACCTCGGCCGCCCCGCCCGAGTCGCCGTCCTCTCGCCCACGGCAGTCCGCTCGTCAGCCCACTTTGGGAAGATGGAATCCCCCGGCGGGCGCTGGGCCCGTAGAAACATGGTGTTTATGTCTCCTTGGCCGCCAGGAAACTCTCGACGACGCAGCATGTTCATGGCCGCTGCGTTGGCGCTGGCGGCCTGTCGCCCGATGGCCGCCGGGGCCCAGTCCTGGCAACAGGCGCTCGACTACGCCAAGCTCCAGAGCCGCGTCGGCTCGGCCCTGCCGACCGGAACCGGCGGCATGCTGTCGGTCGTCGAAGCCGCGACGCCCGCCTCCGTCACCCCTCCCAACGCCTATTTCATTGACGCCACCCTCGCGGAATTCACCGCCGCCCTCGATCCAGCCGGCGTTCCGCTCACCCTAATCGACGGCAGCGGCGGGGCCGCCAACGGCATCTCCGGCCACGCCACCAACATCGTCGGCCAGAACTTCTTCGGCAACACCGGCAGCATGGCCCCCGGCGCCAACAACGTCACCATCTACGAAACCAATCACTGGCTGGCCAACGTCCTGAAGTACAGCGGCCAGGACCCGCCGCTGCCGCAGAACTACCGCGTGCAGAACCACAGTTGGGTCGGCTCGGTCAACTCGGCCTCGCAAGACCAGTCGGTGCTCCGCCGGTTCGATTATGCTATCGACGCCAGCGATATGACGGCGGTCGTGGGCGTCAACAACAACCCCACCCCCGCGATGCTGCTGAGCCACCCGAACCTCATGGTCCACAGCTACAACGCCATCGCCGTCGGCCGTACCGACGGCGCCCATTCTCGCGGCGCCACCAATAGCCTCTACGGCGCCGGCCGCTATAAGCCCGATCTGGTCGCGCTGGCCGGCTCGGCCAGCGCCGCTACGGCCCGCGTCAGTTCGGCCGCCGCCATGTTGCACGAGGCCGTCGAAGGAACCGACGCCGCCCGCCACGCCCGCAGGCTCCTATGGCTGGGATTACCAGGATCACCAGAGCGGCCCCCCCGCGGGCGACCTGTACTACGCCTTCGAGGTTCCCTCGGGAAGCACGGCCCAGGAGTTGTCGATCATCCTGTCGTGGAACGTCAAGGTGAGCGACGTCGACGGGCGGGCCAACGTGTTTACCCCGCAAGAGTCGCTGCAGAACCTCGATTTGCGGCTGTACGATTCCTCCACCAGCGAGCTGCTTTCCGAAAGCATCAGCACGATCGACAATGTCGAGCACATCTATCTCACGGGCGTCGGCCCCGGCTCCTACACCTTGAAGGTGTCGGGGGCCGATAATTGGGACTACGGCCTGGCCTGGCGGATGTCGACCCTCTTCGATCAGCCGTCGGCAGACTTCGACGACGATGGAACCGTCAGCGGCAGCGACTTCCTGGCCTGGCAACGAAACTTCGGCCGGCTGCTGGGCGCCGCGCACGCCGACGGCGATGCGGACGGCGACGGCGACGTCGATTCCGATGATTTGGCGGTATATCAGCAAGCCACGGTCGGCGGCTCCGCCCCTTTGGCGGGCGGACCGCCTGGCGGAACCGCCGGCGTCGGCGCCCTGCTGGGCGCCGTCCCGGAGCCGACGACCTTCGCCCTGGCGGCTGGCGGCGCACTGCTCTGGGGGGCGAGCCGGCTTCGCCGTCGGACGGCGTGCCGCCGCAGCGAATAAGGCACTAGGATGGGCGAGCTTAGCCGCACCACGTCAGGACGCTGTGCACGTCGCGCCCTCCCAGCAGTGCGGGGCGGCTTTACCCTGATCGAGCTGCTGGTCGTAATCGCCATCATTGGCTCGCTGATCGCCTTGCTGCTGCCGGCCGTCCAGGCCGCTCGCGAGGCCGCGCGGCGGGCGCAGTGCGTCAACAACGTCAAGCAACTGGTTCTGGCGGTTCAGAACTATGAATCGGCCCACGCCCGCTTGCCCGCCGCCGGGGCCTTCGCCCCGCCGGAGCAGTCGCTCTATTTCACCTTCCACGCCCGCATTCAGCTAAAGTCGGGAACCAACCACAGTTGGCTGACGCGCCTGCTGCCGTATCTCGAACTGCGCTCGCTGTACGATCGGTTCGACTTCGCCAGGCACGTCTCGCAAAGCCCCGGCGAGCCGCAAGCCGCCCAGCCCGCCGCCCTGCTCTGCCCCAGCACCGAAGCACTGGGGCGCTACTATTCGTATCGCGAAGGCGACGCCGCCGTCCGCTTCGGCAAGGCGAACTACGCCGCGTACTCCAGCCCCTTTCACGTCGACGACTACGACCATCGCGGCGCCATCGCCCTGTTCGGCCAGTCGATGCGCGAGGTCTCCGACGGGCTTTCCAATACGCTGGCCCTGAGTGAAATTCGCACCCGCGACAACCAGCTCGATCAGCGCGGCGCGTGGGCCCTTCCCTGGTCGGGATCAAGCCTCTTAGCGCTCGATATGCACCCGCAGCACGACGTGCGGGCGCCAGAGAATTCACCCTGGCCCTACGTCTTCAAGGCCCTCAGTCTCGGGCAGACGCAAACCCCCAATAGCAAGCTGCTCGATATGCTCTACGAGTGTCCCGACCTGGTCGGCGAGCAGATGGACGCCATGCCCTGCGGCGATTCGGACGACGAAGGATATATTTCCGCATCGCCGCGCTCCGAACACCCCGGCGGCGTTCACGCCGGCTATTTGGACGCCAGCGTGCGCTTTATCAACGACAACGTGGATGAAGTGGCCCTGGCCTACCAGATCTGCATTAACGATGATCGAAACCAAAACGAGCGTTGATTGCCGGCGACCTGCATCCGTTCCGCGTTTTCATGGAGACGTCCACCCGCGATTCATGGCCCAGCCTCCGCCCCGCCGCCGCAGCGTGCGCCTGACGAGCCTGGCCGGGCTCGCCCTGGGGCTGCTCATGGTCGTCGGCGGCGCCGCGCGGCGCCTCGCGGCGCGACCGGAGGAGTTCCGCTCGGCGGCCCCGGCGGCCCAGTATCAGTCGGCGCGGCATCAACTGCACGAGCTGACCTACGATGAAATCGCCAGCGGGAAATCCACCCCCCCCAACGAGCGGCAGTCCCGGGTCGCCGCCGCGCGGCAGGAATTTGCTCGCCTCGAACAAGACCTGCAGCGAGCCCGCACCCACTACCAGCGATCCGGAACGCAAATCATCGAGTGGGGGCTAGCGGTAGTCGTCCTCTCCGGCATAGGCTATCTGGCCAGCCGCCCCGATTAGCTGCGCTGGCGGCGCTCAAGCTGCATCGGCCCTGCCCGCGAAACACGCAACGAGACGCCAGCGCGAAACGTAGCCTGCTCCCGCCTCGCACGCCACGGAGTTGCCTCTTCCAGACCACCCGCCAACTAGGCAACCCCCCAGCCAGCCGCCAGCAGCCAGCCAAAATCCTCCCTCGCCCCGCGACGATCCTTTCGACTCGGGCAATGCTCAATGTCTCTCCGGAGCCCTACCGTGAAGCGCCCCCTGTTGGTTCTATTAGCCGTCATTGGCATGTCTGCCGCGTGGGTGGTCGCGCAAGAGACGCTCCCCAGCGCCGGCGGCGTCAATCCAGCTCCGCAACCGCCCGCGAGCGGCTCGCCTGCCGCCCCGGCCGCTCCGTCGGCGGCGCAGCAGCCACCCACCGATGCCCGCCACTACAGCTACGCCATCGGTTGGGAACTGGGCAAGAACTTCCGCAGCGACAAGCTGCCGCTGGACGCCGATAGCCTATTGGCCGGTCTTCGCGACGGCCTGCAAGGCGTCAACCCGCGCTACGCTCCGGAACTCTGCCAACTTTCCCTGGAGCGACTCTCCGAGCAAAGGGCCCAGGCCATGGACCGCCGCAATCAGGAGTATCTTGTCGAAAATGCCAAGGCCCAGGGGGTCCAGACGACCGCCAGCGGTCTGCAGTACAAAGTGATCAAGGCCGGCCAGGGCGCAACGCCGACCGCCAAGGATACGGTGCTCGTCCACTACCGCGGACAGTTGGTCGACGGGACCGTGTTCGATGAATCGTATGGCGGCGATCCCGCTCCGTTGCCCGTCGCGCACGTCATTCCCGGCTGGTCCGAGGCGTTGCAGCAGATGAAGGTGGGCGACAAGTGGCAGTTGGTAATACCCGCTAAGCTAGCGTATGGCGATCAGGGCGCCGGCGGCGTCATCCCGCCGAATTCAACGCTCGTCTTCGACGTCGAGCTACTGGGGATCCAGGAGAAGTAGCCACCTAGCCTGTTGAACTTATTCGGACGAGATCCCAGACGCGAAGCGGCCATCGGCCGGCGGCAATTTAGCCGCGGTCAGACGAGGAAACGCCTGATTCCCGCCCGCTAGCCGAAGGCCGACAGCCGACGGCCGACAGCGCACTGGGTTCATGAGCGGCCCACGCATCCTCAGGCTAGACAAGCAATCGCCGGCCGCCCGCTGCCAGCTCGGCCTCTCTCCCCGGCTTGCCCAAGGATGGCGCTAAACCGGACCCGTGGGTCTGAGAGTCGCGCGCGGCCGTCGTCAAAATACATCCCCCCTGCGCCCGCTTCCGCCGGCGCCACGGCGGCCGACCGGCTTGGTTTTTCCGCTGCGATTGGGGAGGCATGGAACCTGCGTAGCGCATGGCCGGAAAAATTAGCGCAATCTAGCGGACGCGAATATCCAGAACCTTTGCCGCAGATCTTAGGCGGTTCGTCGAAGCGACGAGGCCGCTTTCTGGGGGCGCTACGGCCCCGCTGGTCTCCGCCGAAGCGCTAGAACGCAGCCCGCCGCGGTTGATTCGCACAACTTTTTGACTAAGCGGTTGCGAGTGCGGCAGGCCGCAGTAGAATCGTCTTGAATCTCGCAGAATACGCAGATTCCACGATCGCTTCCTTTTTGGCGACTGTAAGCATCATCCCCATTTCACTAATTTATGTCTGGGAGGGCGAGACCGATGTTACGACGTTTTGCGTGCCTGCTGCCGGCCGTCGCGCTGCTGGCGGTGGGCGTTAGCCAGCAGGCCCACGGCGGCTTGTTCCGCAAGGGAGGCGGCTGCGGCGGCTGCGACGCTTCCTGCGGCGGCTGCGAGGCCGCCTGCGGCGGGTGCGACACAAGTTCCGCCTGCGGCGGCTGCTCGACCTGCGAAACAGCGGCCCCGGCGATGGAAACCCGCACGGTCATGGTGCCCAGCTACGTGACCGAGATGAAGACCATCACCTGCACCGAATATCGCCAGGAGCAGCGCCAGCGGACCTGCACCGTGATGAAGCGCGTGCCCGTGACGGAGCAAAAGACCGCCACCTATACCGTGATGGTTCCCCAGACGCAAACGCGCACGGTCTCCTACAACGTCTGCAAGCCGGTCTACGAGACCCGCTCGGCCGAGTACACGGTGATGGTTCCCTACACCGAGCAGGTGCAGGTTCCCTACACGGTCTGCGTGCCGCAGTACGAGCAGCGCGAAGTCCAGTACACGGCGATGGTTCCCTATACCGAACAGGTCCAGCAGAACTACACCGTTAGCGTGCCGACGTACGAGACCCGCACGGTCAGCTACCAGGTTCAAGTCCCCTATACCGAGCAGGTCGAGCGGCAGTACACCGTCATGGTTCCGCATACCGAGCAGCGGCAGATGACCCGCACGGTCACCCGCCGCGTCCCTGAGACCACTATGAAGACCGTGCAGGTCAACACCGGTCACTGGGAAACGCAGACGACGGAAGTCGCCTGCGGCGGCGGCTGCAACAGCGGCTGCGGCTGCGACGCCTGCGGCGGCGGCGGTTGCGATCAGTGCGGCTGCGCCCCGCAAACCCGCACCGTCTGCAAGCGCGTCTGGGTCCCCGGCTGTGAGACCCGCGAGGTTCCCTGCACCACCTACCGCTGCGTGCAGGAGCAGGTTCCGTACACCTGCGACGTCACCGTCTGCCGGCCCGAAACCCGCACCTGCACCGTCAACGTCCAGCGCTGCCGGACCGAGACGCGGCAGCGCGACGTTCAGGTCTGCAAGATGGTCCAGCAGACCCGCACCCGCACCTGCAACGTGACTCGCTGCCGTCCTGAGGCCCGCACCCGCACGGTTCAGGTCTGCAAGATGGTCAACGAGGCCCGCACGCGGACCTGCAACGTGACGAAGTGCCGTCCCGAGACCCGCACCCGCCAGTACCAGGTCTGCCGCATGGTCAACGAGACCCGGCAGAAAGACGTGCAGTGCACCGTCTGCGTGCCCGAGCAGCGGCAGAAAACCTACACCGTCTGCCGGTATGTCTGCCAGCCGGAGCAGGTGACGCAGAATTACACCGTCAGCGTGCCGGTGAGCGTCCAGAAGCAGATCCCCGTCCAGGTCTGCAAGATGGTGCCCAAGGAAGTCCAGGTCCCGGTCGCTCCCTGCGGCGGCAACAGCGGCTGCGGCGGCGGATGTGCCTCCTGCGGCGGCTGCGACGCCGGCCCCTCCTGCGGCTGCGGCGGCTGACGGGCGACAAGTTGACGTAGAACTGACAAAGGCCGGTCCCGCAGTGGGGCCGGCCTCTCTTTTTTTTATGCCGCCGGCGCCAGCATTCCGGAACTGCACTGGCTCGATATTCCACAAACCTAGCGGCCCGGCAGGTAGTTCATCCGTCCGAAAACAGTGCGAGAATCTCCTGCCCCAATCTTTCCTGGCGCCGCAGATCTCCCGCTGCACCAGGCTGTCCTACTAGCAGCCGCCCGTTTTGCCTTGTGGCGTCGGCGGCCAGCGGCTATATAACGCCTGCGGCGCTCGCCCTAACGGCTCGCCCGCGCGGGGGCGACCGCCTAGTCCTGCAGCTTTCACGTCGTCGGAGGCCATGGTACGCCGCCTCGCGTTTCTTTGTTGGTGGACCGTCGCGGCCGCGACTGCGCCGGCGCAGGAAGTCGTCGGCCCGGCCCTGCTGCCGCCCCCCTCGACCATGCAGAACGGGCCCCCCTCGTCAAATGGCCTCGCCGGCAGCGGGGAGTTTGAATCGATTCTGCCGCCGCCCGTCGAACTGCTCGACGCCGCCCGATCGCCCGACGGCGCCGCTCCCCTCGCCCAGGAAGCCCTCGTACCGCCCCCTCTCTGGTATCAACCGGCTTATTGGTTTGGCCTCCAGCCGTGGGACGCCGGCGTAGAGCTGGGAATTAACGGCAGCGAAGGCAACAACAGCGTGTTCAGCATGCGGGCCGGCGGGCATCTCAAGCGGACAACTCCGAATTGGAAATTCGACGCCAGTCTGATCTACAACAAGAATCACACCAACGGCCGGGAAACCCAGAACAACGGCAAGCACGACCTCCGGCTCGATCGCATTCTGGATCAGTCCCCCTGGACGCTGTTCGTCCTGGAAAACCTCATCTACGACGAATTCCAGCGGTACGACGTGCAGGCGTCGCTCAACTCCGGGGTCGGCTACCAGTGGTTGAAGACCGACGCGACCGATCTGCTCACCCGCGTCGGCGCCGGCGCCACGCGGGAGTTCGGCGGCGTGGTCGACCAGTGGCAGCCGCAGGCATTGTTCGGCCTCGATTTCACCAAGCAGTTCTCGCCGACGCAGAAGTTTATGGCCAAGGTCGACTATTTGCCGGAGTGGGCCGACTTCAATCAGTACCGCGTCGTCAGCGACCTCAGCTACCAGGTCGCCCTCGATCGGCCGAAGAACATGAGCCTCAAATTCTCCCTCATCGACCGTTACGACAGTACGCCCGACGGGGCCGTGCCGAACAGCCTCGATTACGCCGTGCTGATGATCTGGAAATTGTGACGGCCGCGCGACAGGAACATGGGGCCGCAGGACCGAGGCGGCAGGGCGCGGCAGATAGACCGACCGTCCCGCAATCCCATATATGCAGTCCCGCCGTCCCCAAGGCGCCTCCTTCCGCGGCTTCCCGCCGCTGACAGCCCCGGCGGCATGAGCTACGATGGCCGTTCGGCCTCACGGCGGGTCGCAGGCGGCGAAACTCCGTAGGCTGCCGCCGCCGTCGCTAGAATGCCACGCCCAAACGAGCGTTTGAAAAACGCTCGTTTTGTGCGTCCGCGGCCAGCTTTGCTCGACGCTTGGCGAGGTTAAAAAACGCCACGACGGCGTATTTCAACAGGCTGCTACAGGCCTCCGCTTGTTCCACGCACTATGCCCGACGCCGCTCTTGTTGAACTGCAGCAGACGCTCGCCCGCGAGATGCCCATCTGCTCCGCCATGGGGATTCGCCCGGTCGAATGGGTCGACCGCCGCCTCGCCATGGAGATGCCGCTGGAGGCCAATCGCAATCACCAGTACTCGGCCTTCGCCGGAAGCCTCAACGCCCTCTGCACCGTCGTCGGCTGGGGCACGGTCTTCCTGTTGCTGCGCGGCGAGGGGCGCCCGGGAAACATCGTGATCCGCCGCAGTTCGATCCGCTACATTCGTCCGGTGCGGCAGCAGCTCATCGTCGCCCGCAGCCACCGCCTCGACAGCGAAGGCGAGGCCTACTTCTACGAGCTGCTCCGCAGCAAAGGCCTCTCGAAGATCGACGTCGCGGCCGAAATCGCCGACTCCCAGGGGACGCTGGTCTCTTTTCAAGGCTCGTACGTCGTGCAGTAGCCGCAACCCGCGGCGCCACGGCTCCTCAATCGGTCCTGCGCCGCCAGCGGCCGCCGTTCGCCCTTGGTAGGGCGCTTGGCCGAGCCATTTTGCGATGACGCTTTCGGCCGTCGGCGCCCAGCTTGAATGGGCCAAAGAGGCCACGCAACCCAGCTTGCTGCCAAAATGGCGTAACCAATTAGCGTTTCACAAGCGATAGTGACAGTAATGTCACTGCCGTTTTGGCGGCAATTAGTCGCGTTGTATGACTATAAAGTAATAAGAGCATATAAGTTACGAAAAATTATAGCGCTCCTTCTACACATGGTACGACCTTTGCTCATTGCGCTATCGGGAAATGAATGCTCGCCGGCTCGTACCGGCCAGCCGAGTTTTCTAACGTCATCTGTTAGTTTTGTCGCATCTCTAAAGGAGGCAAAACCATGGCCAACACACTTGTTACGAACCGTCTGCGGCCGTTTGTGCCCGGCCCCTGGTCGGACGTCGACTCCCTGATGGAGCAATTCTTCGGGCCGCAGGCGAGCGGCGGCATTCAAGCCTTCTGCGTCCCGGCCAGCGTCTGGGAAGACCAAGCGTCGTACCATGTCGAAATGGACGTCCCGGGCGTTACCCGCGAGGGCGTCGATATCACCTACGAGAAAGGGACCTTGCGAATCACGACCGAACGGCAGGGCCCTGAGGAACAGCGGAACGGCCTGGTCGACGAGCGGCGTTACGGCAAGGTGACCCGTACGGTGACACTGCCTGAATCGATCGACCCCGAGTCGATTTCCGCCGAGCTGAATAACGGCGTCCTCCACGTAAAGGTCGCCAAGAAGCCCGAAGCGCAGCCCAAGCGGATCGAGATCAAGTAATCGCCCGCAAAGCCCGCGAAGCCCGCGCAGATTCGCTTCCGACAGCCGAAGTGTAGAAGTCTGGTTATACGAGGGCGACGGACTGCAAGGTCCGTCGCCCTTATTCTTTCGTACGGCCCTGAGCGGTCCTGCAACCGCTCCTTCCCCTCCTCGCTGTCGAGCTTCGCCCTACGGCGCCATCAAATGCCCCAGGCGGATCCCGGCGTAAACGGCGCCCGCCCCCAGCACCACGCTCGCCGCCGCGTTCGCCGCCGCCAGCCCGGCGGCCCCGCTTTCGGCCAACCGCACCGTCTCCAGGCTGAAGGTCGAAAACGTCGTGAAGGCCCCCAAGAAGCCGACGGCGATCGCTGCATTCACCACCGCATGCTGTCCGAGTTCCGCCCCGGCCAGCAGCCCCAGCGCCAGCGAGCCGACGAGATTCACCGCCGCCGTGCCCCAGGCCGGGTGGGCCCCCAACCAGCCCGCGCAGACGACGTTGACCCCGTACCGGCACAAGGCCCCGGCGGCGCCCCCCAGGGCAATAGCCAACTGATTTTGCATCGAGTAACCTTTCTCTCCTGCGGCCGGCGGCTACACTGAAATGCTTCGTTACGAGCCGCCCATATGATTCAAATCATCGACAACTACGACTCGTTCACCTACAACCTCGTCCAGCGCTTGGGAGAGATCGACCCGCGGCTCGATATCCGCGTCGATCGCAACGACGAGATCACCGTCGACGAAATCCTCGCCCGGCGACCCGACCGCGTCATTATCTCACCCGGTCCCTGCACCCCTAGCGAGGCCGGCGTCTCGGTGGAGTGCGTCCAGCGCCTGGCCGGCAAGATGCCGCTGTTGGGCGTATGTCTCGGTCATCAGTCGATCGGCCAGGCCCTCGGCGCAACGATCGTCCGCGCCGAGCGGCTCATGCACGGCAAGACCGATATGATCCACCATGACGGCCAAGGGCTGTTTGCGGGGCTCGACAATCCCTTCCAGGCAACCCGCTACCACAGCCTGGTCATCAAGCCCGACACGCTGCCCGCCGAACTACGAGTGACTGCCTGGAGCGACAACCCCCAGGGAGGCCGCGAGATCATGGCCGTCGCTCACCGCCACTATCCGCTCTACGGCGTGCAATTCCACCCCGAAAGCTTCCTGACCCATGCCGGGCACGACATCCTGCGGGCGTTCCTGAGCTTATCCTAGCCGCCAGCGGCAGCCCGCCGTCGCCCGCAAATACCCCCCTCGCCAATTCCCGATCACAGATCATAGCTCACTGATCACAGATCACTAATCTCCCGATCCCCTCCCCCATGCTCACCGTCGCCGAGGCCCACCGAGCCATCGCCCGCTGCCTGGCGCCTCTTCCCCCCTGCCGCTTGCGGCTTGGCGACCTCGTGGGCCTCCGCCTCGCCGAAGACGTCGCCGCCCCGGTCGACTCTCCCCCGTTCGACAAATCGGTCGTCGACGGCTACGCCATCGCCACGGCCGACGGGTCGCCGGTTCTGCGCGAGCTGGAACTCGTCACTGCCGGTCGCGTGCCTACGCAGGCGGTTCAGCCCGGCACGACCATCCGCGTGATGACCGGGGCCCCCGTGCCCGCCGGGGCCGACTGCGTCGTCAAGTGGGAAGATTGCGAGCTCGTCGGCGACCGGGTCATCCGGAACCCGGCTGCTCACGCGAAGGCGGGCGGCTGTATCCTGCCCCGCGGCGCCGCCTTCGGCGCCGGCGACGTGCTGCTGACCGCCGACAAGCAGCTCTCGCCCCTGGATATCGCCCTGCTGGCGGAGATCGGCCGCGCCGAAGCCCTGGCCGTCCCGCGCCCGCGCGTCGCCGTGCTGCCGACCGGCGACGAACTGGTCGAACCGGGCCAGCCCGCCGGCCCCGGGCAGATCCGCAACAGCAACGGACCGATGCTTCACGCCCTGCTCGCCGCCGTCGGCATCACCTCGATCGATCTGGGGGTCGGCCGCGACGATCCGGCCGATCTCCGCGACAAGATGAGCCGCGGCCTCCGGGAATGCGACGTTCTGCTCGTTTCCGGCGGCGTCTCGGCCGGCGTTAAGGACCTCGTCCCCGGGATCCTCGCCGAGCTGGGCGTCGACGAGCAGTTCCACCAGGTCCGCATCAAGCCTGGCAAGCCCCTCTGGTTCGGCACGCTACGGGGTCGGGATGCTTTTGCGACTGGAGAGCCTGCTGCCGATCGCAACGGTTTCCAGTCGCAAAAGAATCCCGACCCCTTGCCAGCGTCGCAGCAGCATCCCGACGCCTCGCTCGGCCCCTTTCCTCCTCAGCTCGTCTTCGGCCTGCCGGGCAATCCCGTCAGCACCCTGGTCTCCTTTCGCCTGTTTGTGCTGGGCGCGCTCCGCGCCCTGGCAGGCCAGCCGTACGCGCCGCCGGGCGTCCGTCGCGCTACGCTCGTCAACCCCTTTACCCATCGGGGCCAGCGGCCAACGTATCATCCCTGCCGGTCCAGTCCCCAAGCGGGCGAGATCGCAGTCGAACTGCTCGACTGGAAAGGCTCGGCCGACCTGGCGACGCTCACCCGCGCCGATGGTCTGGCCGCCCTGCCGGCAGGCGACTACTCGCTCGCGGTCGGCGACGCCGTCGACCTCATCGATCTCTACCAGTAGCCGCCGAACCGCAAATCGTCGAAGCGGCCCGCCGGGGGCCATTGGTTGCGCCGGCGATGAGCGCCGCTCCGGCGGCTCGTTGGGCCGCGGCTTCCGTTCGTTCAGCGGCTTGGCAATTCTTGCGTGCTGCTGCGCCTGTCCTGGGCGCTGCGCCTGGTCACGTAAAGAAGATCCGCCGGATATCCAGCGACAGCACCAGCAGCATCAGCGTGATGATGAATGCGAAGCCCATGGTATGCAGCACCGTGACGAGCCTTTCGCTCGCCGGTCGCCCGCGCACCCCTTCCCAGGCCAGAAACACCATGTGTCCGCCGTCTAAGAGCGGAATCGGCAGGAAGTTGATCACTGCCAGATTGGCGCTCAGCATCGTGAGGAACACCAGCAGCTTCCCCACCCCCTCGAAGGCCGAGAACCCCGCCGCCTGGGCGATCGTCATCGGTCCCCCCAGCGCCGTCACCGGCACCTGCCCGGTGCCTAGCTTCTGCAGGAAGCGGTAGACCATCGTCAACGAGCGGACCGTCTCCTCCCAGCCGCGGTCGGCCGCCTCGCCCCACGTCTCGCAGACCCGGGTTCGCGTAATGGCGTCGAATACCAGCCCGCGTTCCGGGTTGTAGTAGCCTTCCAAGGCCGTCGGCCTGAGCGTAGCCTCGTGGGTCTCGCCGCCGCGCTCGTAGGTGAGCTTCACCTCGGCCCCCTCCGGCAGATCCTGCACCCGCGCCATCAGTGCCGGCCAGCTTGCCTTGTGGTCGTCGGCCCGTTGCGTCAGCTCGATGGTCTCCGCATGGCCAGGCCGCTCGGCCGTCGACTCCCCGTAGAGCACTTCAGCCTTCAGAATGACGTCGTCGGCCTGCAGTCCCGCCTGCTCCGCCGAACTGCCCGGCTCGACTTCGGAGACGACGCTCAGCACCCGATACGCAATGCCCAGCTCCGGCGCCGACATCGGGTCGTCGGCCGCCAGCGGCTCTTCGAACCAGTCGACCTTACGCAGGGCGATACGCCGCTCTTCGATCGATTGGCGGCCCGCCCCCTGCGACTTCGCCGGGTGATAAGAGACCGCCACCTCGGCGCCCCGCTCTGCCCATCGCCGTAGCCGCTCGGCCAGCAGCATCGGATGCGTACTTAAATCCGTCCCGTCAGCGTCTTGGGCCGTTCCTTCAGCGACGACGATCCGCTCGATCGCGTCGCCCGGTTGCAGCTTCGCCTGGGCCGCCGGCGAATTCTCTTCGACCGCGACGATGGCGCCCAGTTGCATCACCAGCCCCAGCGACTTCAGCGGCCGCGGTTGTACCGTGATATCGAGCGTCGTCCCCCGCGCCTGCGGCTCGCCGCTGGCCGGCTTGGCCCCCGCCGGTCCGCCCGCGGGGGTCGTTCGCTCCCTCCGCACGGTAAACGCCAGCGGCTTCTCCGGATGCTGCGCCAGCACCGCCGCGATCTCCGCATGGCTGTGGACCTCCTGGCCGTCGATCGCCAGCACCTCGTCGCCCGGCTGAAACG
The DNA here is from genome assembly GCA_020847515.1 of Pirellulales bacterium. Taxonomy (GTDB): domain Bacteria; phylum Planctomycetota; class Planctomycetia; order Pirellulales; family Lacipirellulaceae; genus Lacipirellula. The sequence continues at coordinate 14,841 of JADLBW010000040.1, forward strand.
CCGGCTCGGCGGCCGCCGCGGGCGTATTGGGAAATGCGGCGAGCTGATCGCTCAGTCGCGGCAAGAACGCCGATGCCACGCCGATGCGGGCCAGTTCCCCCCCTTGCTCGGGGATCAGCGTCTTCTCGATCCGCTGCTCGCCGCGCTGGATGACGAACGGCAAGCCGTTCTCCAGGTCGGCCAGCGTGACGCTACCCATCAGATCAGTGAACGACGGCTCTACGATCTCGCCGACCTGCACGACCTCGTCGCCAGGACGCAGACCGGCCCGCCACGCGGGCGAGCCCGGCGCCGTCTTCGACACGATGCTCGGCTGGTACGGCACGCCGATCTTGTACGCCACCATCGCGAAGATGAAGGCGAAGATGACGTTCATAATCACGCCCGCCGAGATGATCGCCATCCGCTGCGGCACGCTCTTGGCCAGGTAGCTGCGGCTATCGACGAGGTACGTCCGGCCGTCGGGGCCGATGATCTCCTTGGCGTCCGGCGCGTCGCCGGCAACCTCCGACTCGCGGACCTGCTCGGCGATGTTCGCCGGGTTGTCATCCTGGCCCAGCATCTTCACGTAGCCGCCCAACGGCAGGATCCCGACGCCGTATTCCGTCTCGCCCCATTTGCGGCTGATCTTGTAGCCGCCGATGTCGAAGCCGATGAAGAACTTCTCGCACTTCACCCCGCACAGCTTGGCCACGGCGAAGTGACCCAGCTCATGCACGAAGATGACGGCGCCCAGGCCGACCGCCACCTGCAGAATCACCAGCACCCAATGGCTGATCAACTCCGGATCGAGCGCCGCCGCTATCACACACATACCCACCGCGAAATCTCCTGCCGAGCCCAGCGGTCGAGTTGCAGCAGCCGCTCGAGCGTCGGGTTGGGTTCAAAGTTATGGGCCGACAGCACGCTGCGACATGCCGGCACGATCTCCGTAAAGTGTAGGTCGCCCTCCAAAAAGGCGGCCACCGCCGCCTCGTTGGCGGCACTGAGCACCGCTCCGCTGGTGCCCCCCGCCTTAGCACATTGTTCGCCCAGGGCGATCGCCGGGAAACGGTCCCGATCGGGGGGCTCGAATTCCAGCCGCAAACTCCGCGACCAATCCATCCGTTCCGCCACGCCCGCCGCCCGGTCCGGATAGTGCAGCGCGTACTGGATCGGCAGCCGCATATCGGGCGGGCTCATCTGGGCGATCACCGACCCGTCCACGAATTCTACCAGCGAATGCACGATCGACTGCGGGTGGAGCACCACCGAAATCCGTTCCCCCTCGACGCCGAACAGCCAGCGGGCCTCGATGATCTCCAGCGCCTTGTTCATCATCGTGGCCGAATCGATCGTGATCTTCTGGCCCATCGTCCAGGTCGGGTGGGACAGGGCCTCGGCGACGGTGACCCGCTGGAGCTCCGCCGGGGAGAGGTCCTTGAACGGTCCGCCGCTGGCGGTCAGGATCAGCCGGGCCACTTCCCGCGCCCGGCCCGCCTTCAGCGCCTGAAACAGCGCGCTGTGCTCGCTATCGACCGGCAGGATTTGCCCGCCCCCCTGGCCCACCAGCTCGCCGATCAGCCCGCCCGCCATGACGAGGGTCTCTTTGTTGGCCAGCGCGACGGTCTTTCGCGATTCGAGGGCCGCCCACGTGCTAGCCAGTCCCGCACTGCCGACGATCGCCGCCAGCACCACGTCGACGTCCCCCTCGCGGGCCACCTGGGCGAGTCCCTCGGGCCCTTGGACGAGCTCACACCCCTTGGGCAGCCCCTTCCACGGGAAAGCAGCCACCGCCCTGGCGTCGGTGGCAATGACCCACCGCGGGCGATGCCGCCGCGCCTGCTCCAGCAGCTCCTCCAACCGCGAATGAGCCGACAGCGCAATCGCCCTCAGCTTGCCGTCGCTGGCGGCAATGACGTCCAGAGCGCTGCGCCCGATGCTCCCGGTCGACCCAAAGACGGCAATTCGTTTTGAACGTTCCGGCATATCAAAGTCTCAATACGCCCACCGACGCAGGGCGTCGACGCGCCGAGCGATTCCGCGACTACCGTACGCTCATTTCGGGCCGGACAGCCCGACATTCAAACTGCAGAGCACAGATCGGTACTCTTGGGCCGACGGGGCGGAGCGCCTCGTCAGGCCTCCAGAGCCGCCAGGGTGGCGCCTGTAGCGCCTGCTAACCCGTCCGTTCTAGCGACCGCAAGCGCCACTGGGTCCCAGGGCTGAGCCGTTTTTCAAGCTGGGGGATTGGCGCGCCATGTCCGCGTGGACCTGATGATTTCCCGCAAAGGATGGCCACGTCGGCGGACCTCCGTGGCCATCGCACCCAACCAGCTCAAAAAACCATTTGGTCCAGCCATTCAGCCCCGCCACAGCTCATCAGTATCTACGTTCTGCCAGATGCTTTCGCCAGCGGCCTTGGCGCCCGCTTGTTCGCCGCCGATCCACGCCCAGTCGCTGCGCCCCCACAACTGCTATCGCCCGCCTAATGCGAGTCAATCGGCCAGGCCTTCCCAGCCTGCCAACCGCACCTTTCAGCAGCAATCGACGTAAGACAGGGGACGGCGGCGCCCAGCGGTTGCCCACCCCCCAGCCGGGGCCGTCGCTGGCAAGAACCCCGCGGCGGTTCAATCACCCAGAGCCCGCCTAGGAGCCGGGCATTCTAAGAGCCGGCGGCACGACCGACAACCCACATCGTCCCGACGCACAAACGCTTAGCTCGCGCCTCATTGAGCGACCACAAGTGCTAATCTACCATAGGGTAAGAGCATCCCCGCTCAGTCGCCCGCGGCCCGTTGCTTGCCCGCGACGCGCACTGGCCCGTACCATTCACCCCTGGCGTCTGCGCCTGCCAAACACGGCCGACTCCAAGTCAGTCTCCGTCATGCCGCTCGCCTAATCCTCGCCATTTCCCCTACACGCACGCCGCCGCATACCTCCCAGACCGGCCGCGATACCCTGAAGGCCTTGACCGGATATGGATGCTCCCAAGGGCGCCCCCAAGCCCAAACCTGAAAAAAAGTCGGCGCCCCAGAACAACAATCTGTTGTGGTATCTGCTGGGCCTGGGCGTGCTGTTGCTGCTGCTGGTGACCGTATGGCAATCCCAAAGCAAGTTGACGATCCAGTGGTCGGAATTCGAGCACCTCGTCGAAGCCACCAATCCCGATCTGCCGAAGGATGCGGCCAAATACATCACCGTCACCGATGAGACGACCAAGCCCCCCACCCAATACCGCCTTCGCGATCCTAAGAAGATCCGCGTCGGCATCAACGAGGTGACCGGCACGGTCATGGCCAGCACCCGCCAGGTGTCCGACGGGGTGAAGAGCCTCGCCGAGTCCAACTGGAGCGACTTCAAACGCATCAACTTCCGCACGCCGTCGAACCTCCCGGCCGCTACCCGCATTCTCGATCTGCTCGACGAGAACAACATCCAGGACTACGCCAACGAGGAGCAGCCGAGCCAGCTCTTGGGCTACATTCCGATCCTCGTCCTCACCGGCATGTTCGTCCTGCTGATGATCGTCATGCTCCGCCGGATGGGGGGCGCCGGCTCGCCGATGGCCTTTGGCCGCAGCCGCGGCAAGCTTTACGCCCAGGAAGACATCGAAGTCACGTTCGACGACGTCGCCGGCATCGACGAAGCGGTCGACGAGCTCCGCGAGGTCGTCGACTTCCTCAAGAACCCCGAGCGCTACCACCGCCTGGGCGGCCGCATCCCCAAGGGGGTCCTCTTGGTCGGCCCGCCCGGCACCGGCAAGACCCTGTTGGCCAAGGCCGTCGCCGGCGAGGCGGGCGTGCCGTTCTTCAGCCTCAGCGGCAGCGACTTCGTCGAAATGTTCGTCGGCGTCGGCGCCGCCCGCGTCCGCGACATGTTCCAGCAGGCCGAGCAGCGGGCCCCCTGCATCGTCTTCATCGACGAGCTCGACGCCCTGGGCAAGACCCGCGGCAGCGGCCAGATCGGCGGCCACGACGAACGCGAGCAGACGCTCAACGCCCTGCTGGTGGAGATGGACGGCTTCGGCACCAACAGCGGCATCATCATCATGGCCGCCACCAACCGCCCCGAGACGCTCGACCCCGCCCTCCTGCGCCCCGGGCGGTTCGACCGCCACGTCCTGGTCGATCGTCCCGACGTCGCCGGCCGCGAGGAGATCCTCGAAGTCCATCTGCAGAAGATCAAGGTCGACGAGGACGTCAACGTCAAGCAGGTCGCCGCCATCACCAGCGGCTTCGTCGGCGCCGACCTGGCGAACATCGTCAACGAGGCCGCCCTCTTGGCCGCCCGCAACGGCAAGAAGGCCGTCGGCATGGTCGAGCTCAACGAGGCGGTGGAGCGTTCCAGCGCCGGCCTCGAAAAGAAAAGCCGCATCATGCAGCCGGAGGAAAAGCTCCGCGTCGCCTACCATGAGAGCGGCCACGCCTTGGTCGCCTACTCGCTGCCCAACACCGACCCGGTCCACAAGGTGTCGATCATCCCCCGCGGCTTGGCCGCGCTGGGCTACACCATGCAGCGGCCCGAGCAGGACCGCTTCCTGATGACCAAAAGCGAGCTGGAGAGCCGCATCCAGGTGCTGCTGGCCGGCACGGTCGCCGAGGAAATGGTGTTCGAGGACATCAGCTCCGGCGCCCAGAACGACCTGGAGCGGGCCACCGAGATCGCCCGCAGCATGGTCATGGATTTCGGCATGAGCCGCCTGGGCCGCGTCAACTATCGCGAGAGCCACCGCAGCCCGTTCCTCGCCACCGGCGGCGACTTTGGCCGCACGAGCAGCCACAGCGAGCACACGGCCCGCGAAATCGACGAGGAGGTGAAGCGGATCCTCGACGAGAACCTCGATCGCGTGCGGCACATCCTCGCCGAACGACGGACGGCCCTGGAGGCGGTTACCAAGTCGCTGATGGAACTGGAGACGATCGACTCCGAACAGCTCAAGAAGCTGATCGACGAAAGCTCCCCCGGGGCCCGCCTGGTCCCCGGCACCGCCGCCGAGCCCAAACGCCCGGCGGTCCGCGTCGGCGAAGAGCTCCCCAAGGAAAAAGACGCCGGCGCGGGGCTATAATCCGATTTGACCATCCCGCCCGCCCTCCCTCGTGGGGAGAGCGGGCTGTCGCGGGTACGCGGCTGCTTCCATACTTTCTCAATCAAAGATTTTCTGGGCCTTCCATGGATCTCACCGCCGTCTATGTCCAGGTTCCGGAGGGCTACGTCGCCTTCGTCGAAGAACTCCCCGGCGCCAACACGCAGGGGACGACGCTCGACGAAGCGCGAGTCAATCTCCGCGAAGCCGTCCAGCTCGTCCTCGACGCGAATCGAGAACTGGCCCTGCGGGACATTGCCGGACAGCCGGTATCCAAAGAACCGCTCCATCTCGCGACGTCATGAAACGTCACGAGCTCATCCGCCACTTGGAACGACACGGTTGCCGCGAGCTGCGCGAGGGCGGCAATCACACCGTCTACCACAATCCGAACAGCAACCGCGTAAGCACCATCCCTCGTCACCGCGAGATCAATGGCTTCCTTGTAAAGAAGATCTGTCGTGATCTAGGCGTCCGTGAGCCCTGACCCATGCGGCTGGTCATCGACCGGCAGCCCCTTCTCCCGCAAAAACTCCTCCAACGCCGCCCGCATGTCCGCCGGCACTTCGATATAGACGTCGCCATCCAGCCGCCCCAGCTTGAGTACCGTTGGGCGGCCGCTCACCGTTTCGACGCTGTGAACGTGCCCCCACGGCACAAAACAATTCTTCGCCAGCGGCATCCCGTCGTCGCACAGGAACAACGCCCGCCGCGAATAAAAGAAGATCAGCCCGGCGGCGACAAGACCCGGAACCAGGCTGCTCCCCAGCGACTCCCACGGACTGTGCTGCTCCAGCGCCACGGCGTGCGACGTGACGCCTATCCAGCACACGACCAGCGCCAGCCACAGCGAGCCCCAGACTCCCCGGGCCGGCCGCCCGCTGCGGCTCGTCTCCCAAACGACAAACCGCACCGCCCGACCGCCATGCCGGCGGGCGTAGTCGCGTTGATGAGAGCAATAGGCCAGCCCCGTGACCGCCAGCAGCGCGCTCCAGTGAATCAGCAGCCGCGTTTGCCCCTCCGCGGGCGCCCGGCGATACAGCGGCCCGGCAACGGCCGCCAGCACTGCCAGCGCCGTTGTCGTCCAGAGTAGCGTGCGCAGGCGGAACCGCACCGCCCTGTCCACATTCGAGGGTCGAACTTCCTCACTCATAGCTGCGTACCATTCTAACGCGGCGCCGCACACGATGCGGCATTTCTGGCACGCTCGCCTTGCCGCGCGTTGAGCTTTCGCCACGCGGCGTTTACTGCCGTCAACGCTTCGCTCCCGGCGCCCGCGCGCAGGTTTGACCACCCGCGGTCGCAACCTACGCTTGCCAAGGAATCGGCCCCCGGGGGCGCCGACCGCGCTCGTCCTCGACTCGTCAGCGGCCAGACATGCTCGTCGATCGCCGAAGCGACGACCTGATGGCCCCGGCCGTCGGCCTCAATTGCTCATCCGCTTCTCAAGACCTGCGCTGCTGGCTAACGCTATCGCTGGAGATGCACCGTGAAGGCCCGCCAGAACCTACCCGCTCGTCGACTGCAGTACGAGCCTTTGGAAGATCGCCGCGTGATGGCGGGCGTCACCGCCGGACTCTATAACGGCGTCCTAATGGTAAACGGCACCGCCGGCGCCGACGCCGTCGCGTTCCGCCAATCGGGCGGCCAGCTCGCCATCGAGGGACTCGACGGGGCCTGGCAGGCCGACGAAGTCAACTCGATCTTCGTCAACCTTGGCGGCGGCGACGACCTCATCGCCATGAACGGGCTGGCTGAAAACCTCGTCGCCCGCGCTGGAGGCGGCGTCGATTGCATCCAGTTCGCCACTGGCCAGCAAACGACCTTCGGCGCGGGCGACTTGCTCCAAATATGGAACGGCGCTTACGCCCGACTGAATAACAGCGTCGTCTACGACCAGCGCGGCGCCGCGCCTACCCCCGACCCATCGCCTGATCCCGCCCCCACGCCAGAGCCGGCGCCGACTCCCAGCCCCGCTCCCACCCCCGCCCCAGCCCCGGCCCCCGACCCGGCGCCGGCGCCCGCTCCGTCTCCTTCTCCCACCATCCCCGAGCCCGCACCGCGATTGTCCGCCGTACTGGCGGGCGACGTGTTGATCATCTCCGGCAGCGACGAGGCCGACATCGTCTCGATTCACCAGTCGGCGGGCCGCCTCGCCGTCGACGGCCTCGAACCAGCGTGGCAGGTGGGCCAGATCGCGCGGATCGAAGTCGTCCTCCGCGGCGGCGACGACGTCGTGACGCTCGACGGCGTGACCTTGAACATCGCCATCCGCGGATCCGCCGGCGCCAAACGCGTGGACTTCGACGGCGAGCACGCCGTCACATTCACCGGCGGGCAGACGCTGCGGGCGTGGAACGGCAATTACGCCAGGCTCGGCGATCAGGTCGTCTTCGACAACCGATCGACCACGCCCGCCCCGTCGCCCGACCCCGCCCCCGCGCCCGACCCGTCCCCGGGGCCGACGCCTGCTCCCGACCCCGCCCCTGGGCCCGTGCCGACGCCCGATCCGCCGGTCGGCAATTGGTTCACCGCCAACATCATCGACGAGGCCCTCCGCACGTTAGGCAGCTCGCTGTACGCCGACAGCCTCATCGACCGCGGCGACCTGCTCGCGCTGCTCGATAGCGTGAAGGACGGCGATGTCGTCGACGCCGTCGAACTGGCCGACCTCCGCCGGCTCGCCAGCACGACTAGCCTGTTCGGCCCGATGGAGCATCTGTGGAAGCTCACGACCTACGTCGTCACCGACCAGCTCGCCAACGCCTACTATGCCGGGCAAGGCCTCGGCAATCTCACGGCCGGCTCCGCCGCCGCCCAGCTCGAAAAGCTTGTCGACAAATGGTTCCTCGGCCTCGATCGCCCGCAGTCCAGCGGCGCCTATCGCGAGTTCGCCGGGCAGCTCTTCGTCAGCGGCCCCGCCTACTCGGACATCCGGCAGGGCGCCGTCGGCGACTGCTACTTCGTGATGTCGCTCGCCGAAGTCGCCCAGCAGGATGCGAGCGTCATCCACAGCATGTTCATCGTCAACGGCGACGGCTCCTACACCGTGAAGTTCTACAACGGCACGGAGTCCTACTACGTCACCGTCGACTCGTACCTGCCGACCGACGCCGCCGGCCAGGCCCTCTACGCCGGCCGCGGCATGGCCTACAACAACGCCGGCAACGAATTATGGACCGCGCTGGCCGAAAAGGCCTACGCCCAATTGAACCAGTTCGGCTTCAGCCGCGCGGGACTCTCCGGCAGCGGGCAGAACTCTTACGACGCCCTCAGCGGCGGTTACATCTGGGCCGGGCTCAGCCAGATTACCGGCGAGGCCGTAGTCAAGTACGCCATGACTGGCGCCGCCGACGGCTTCAGCCAGTTCGTCGCCGCCTACAACGCCGATAAGATGATCGGCTTTGCCTCGAAGAACGCACCCGCTTCCAGCAGCATCGTTCGCGGCCACGCCTACTCGGTCCTCAGTTACGACGCGGCCACGCAGCAAATTACGCTGTTCAACCCCTGGGGAACGTCACAGGGCCCCGTCGCCGCCACCGTCACCATGACCTGGAGCCAAATCCAAGCCAACTTCCTCTATTTCGACCGCACTGCTTAAGAACCCCTCGAAGGGAGGGGCCAGGGGAGGGATTGATACCTCAAGGCCGCCCCACCTATCCGAACCCATTCCGCCAGAAATCGAATTCCGATCAAGCGCGAGTTTTGCCGTTTCTAAGGCCTGCGAATCACGCGAATAGACGCGAAAAGCGAAGGATAGCACGATCCGCTTTTTCTTGTGAGCAAGGTTCGCTCCCGCAGGTTGGAAAAAACGCGCCTGGTTGTCTTCCCAGTCGCGCCTTTTCGCGTCATTCGCGGGCAAAACTGCACAAGCCAAACTTAGCGAACAGCAAAATGAGTTCGACTGTTTGTTTTGTCCGCGCCCTTTCGCGTATTTCGCGGGCATCAGCCGCCGCGGAGAGTGTAGGTCTCGGCCGCCCGCTGCGAACCCTACCGCGGGTCCCGGCCGTAGCCTGGACGCCAGCCATCGGCCAATCACAATGGAGGGATGGCACGTCCATCCTCCTGCGTCGCCCCGTCAAGCCTTCCGGCCCTGCTGGTGCTCGCCGGGGTAGCGATCGTCATCGCCGCACAGTTTGCCGGCGCCGTGCCCATCACCGGCGCTATTGCGCTGGTCGCCTGGGGCACTTGCCTGTCGGTCCGCCGCAGTCCGGGCCTGCTGGCGCTAGCCGCGGCGGTCTACGCCCCGCTCGGGGTAGTGGCTGTCACCGCCCAGATCGACCTGGCCCTCCGCTCGCCGCTCCCCTGGCGCTCGGTCGCGGCCTTGGACGCCGCCGTCGCGATCGTGCTCCTCGACCGCCTGGCGCATCAAACCGGCCACATCCTCGCCGCCCGCCTGCTGCCCAAGTAGCCGCGACATGGAACTATTGATTCCCGCGCCGCGAATGAATCTGTTGTAGGTTTGGCTAGCGGCTATCGGCCGACGGCCAGAAGAAGAAACCCAATTCTGGCCTCAAGCCCACAGCCCACAGCCCACAGCGCACAGCCCACAGCCGCCATGGCCCGCGTCGGATCGCGCCGCAACGATCGTCACCGCCCCGCCCACAGCCCGGAACATCCTATCGCCGCTCCACGCCATGCGTCCGCCACACCACGCGGTCCGGGCGCTCGGGGCCCAGCGACACGGCCACCCACCCGTCGTCGATCACCAGTTGCGTGATCATCAGCCCCTTGAAGCGGGCGTCATCGCCCAGCTTCGCCACCAGGACGGGGATCTCCTGATCCTTCGGCAGCAGCTTCCCAAAAATGCTGTGCAGCACCATCCGCGGGCCGGTGCGCAGGTGAGCCCCGCTGAACTGCAGCGAGCCGTCCCGCACCAGCTTCATGTCCAGCCCGTCGACCTCCGGCCGGAAGAAGGCGTGCACCCCCACGCCGCGGATATGGTCGCGGCCATGTCGCAATTCGCGAATGTTGAGCACCAGCTCGATTCGGTCGTCATGGCAGATGACGCGGATCGCGTCGTATGCGGCGAACTCCACCTTGGCCGCCTTGGGCAATTCGTCGACCGTCTCCTGGGCGCGGCGGCGGAACTTCTCCGCCAGCGCCTCGCGCAGTTCGATCGCCGTCAGCCGCCGCCCGTCGAGCTCCAGGCCGCGCAGCGCGTTATTGAACACCGACTCGTGAAGCTGGAAGCTCGCCAGACTATCCGACGGCGCCGACGGCCGCGGCGTATGAGCCCCCAACTGCTGCTCGCTCGCCATGCGGAGCCGCATCGACGCCCGCTGGTCGGTCGTATGCATGTCCAGCGGTTCGACCGTCAGGCCGAACCGCTGGATCGGCTCCAGTACGAATTCGTGCAATCGCTCGTCGAGCTTCGCCAGCTTGGCGTCGGCCTCGCGATCCATCCGTTCGCACGCCTGCTCCCGCACCTTGCTGCGCACCTGGGCCACCGCCCGCGGCCGGCTCAATCGGTGCTGTTCCCGCGCGGCGCTCTCAATCAGCGCGCCCAGGATCGGGACGCTGCCGAACGTGCTGTCGACGCCGACGAGGTTCGTGTTGCCGTCGGCGTCCGCCTCCGCCGGCCACACGTGCATGCCGTAGCGGTTGACCATCACCAGTTTGCGCGCCTCATATTCGATCTGGCTCGAATTGCGCAGCCTGGCCGGCCACGTCAGCGAGCGGGTTTGCGAATTCACCTTGCCGTGGGCCTCCAGGCCGAATCGCCACACCGCCGGATCGGGCAGCAGACGCACGTGGATCTGCGTCTGCGTTTCCGAACGCCCGCGGACGTCGGTGCCGGCGATGCGGCTGTGCACCGGCGCTACGTCGGCCGGTTGCGGGGGGATCAGCCGATTCATCAGCTCGCCGGAGAGGGCCATCCGCACATTGGCGTTGCGGTAATGCCGATTCAGCTCCTCAGCCAGCGCTCGCAGCCGCGCCTGGTCGGACCACTTCATCCGCAGCCGCAGTTCCGCCAGGGCCGTCGCGTCGCGCTGCGAGGCGGTCGATTCGTACTGTTCGATAAACGCCGCCAACGTCTCCAGCGAGGCCTCGCCGCTGGCCCACGGCTCCAGCGCGCGGGCCATCTCCTCGATCGCCGGCTGGGCCAGAAACGCCCGCTGCTGGGGCGATAGCCAGGGGTCTTGCAGTCGCATCAGCACCTCGCGAGCCGTCGCCCGTCGCTGCTCGACGTAGTCGACCCCGCCGACGCTCGTCAGTCCCGCCAGATCGTTCAGCCGCAGGTACTCTCGCCACTTCGCTCCTTCGGCGCTGTCGGCCGTCGCGTCGGCCACGGCCTGCAGCGCCGGCAGCATGTCGGGGCTCTCGCCCGAATACGTCGCGGTCGTCTGCTGCTGGTAGAACTGCCCCTCGGCCAACAGCCCCCAGACCGGCAACCGCCGCTCAAGCGCCCGCGCGGTTCGCAGCCAGGCAGCCTGAGCGGCCGCCTCGCGAACCGACTGCGCCTCGTCAAACCCCTGCTGCGCCAGCACGGCCAGTTCCTGCACAATGGGCAACGGCTCGGTCTCGTCCGGCGCGGGCTCGACCAATGAATCGACGCGAATGAGCACCTGCTGCGCCCAGTCCGCCGCCCGAGGCACGCTCCAAAGCGACTCAAGCTGCGCGATCAGCGCGTCGGGACGCCGCCGCAGCACCGGCTCGGCCGGCGGCGCGACCGGCGCCGCCGCCGCCAGCGCGGTCGGCGACTCGGCCAGCTCCGGCGCCGGGGAGTCCGATGTCGGCGCCGGCGGCGTCAGCTCGCTCGGCAGCCCCGCCGGCGCCAGCTCGGGCGTCGGCGCGGCGGGCCGCGGCAATCTCATCGCCAGTCGATCATCCGGACTATCGACTCGCACCCGCACCGAACTGGCCGGCGCAGCGTCCGCCCGCTCTGCGGCCTGCAGTTCTGCCGCCTTGGCCTCGGCGGCCGCCGTGATTCGAGCCTGTTGTATCTTCGCCTCGCGGACGACCGCCGCCAGCGCATCGCGAACCTGGATGAGCGTGGCCACGCTGACCAGCGGTCGCGCCGCCGGTGCCGGCGGCGCGACATGGCGAACCAGCACGCTCTGCGCCGGCGGACGCAGGCTGAACGCCGTGGCACCGGCCGATGCGGCCTCGTCGGCAGTTGGTTCCTCCAGCGCCGCCGCGACCGGGTCGACATGCGGCCACGGTGCGCCTTCGTTGTCGGCGACGACGACGTAGTCGTCCGCCACCGCCATCGGCCCCGCATAGGCCGGCGTCCTGGAACTCGCCTCCGCCAGCGGCGGCAGCGTCGGAATGGGCGCCGCCAGCTCGGGCGCCTTCGTCGGCGCCTGGTGGAAGTGTAACGTGCGCCCGGCGTCGGCTCGTTGGTACGCCGCCAGCGGGCGCGGAATGCTTGAGGCGGCGGTCTGCTCGCGCTTCTCCGGGCGGGCCCGATGCCATGTTCGCGGCGCTGCCACCGTCAGCGCAAACAAGCAGCCCAGGGCCGCTACATAGGGCCATTTCGATCGTCGCCGGCGCCACTGGATGTCGGTCATTGGCCTCCCTGCCGCGCCGCCGTCCCGATCCGGCGGGACGCTAGCGCCTTAACCCGACCGGCGGACGGCGCGCAGCACCGGCCCTGGACGAGATAATCCACTTTGCACAAAGATCGGCCTGACCGCCCGCCCGGCTTGCGTGGAGAATTCCGCACCGGCTAGCTCTGCTGCCATCCAGCCGCGTCGGCACCCGCCCTGCTGGCCCGCAGCGGCAGGCTGTGCCGTCTCCGCAAACCCTGCAGGCCCGCGTGCGGGAACTTTCCGATAGCTTTTAGCCGCCCAACCTGCCATCCTGACCGTCGGCCCCGCACGCGCCGTCGGTCGCGGCGCCGGCCGCTCAGACAGCAACGCCGCCATCCGCTCGCATTGCCAAAGCGCCCCTATTTGTGTCGCGACACAAGCCCCCCGCCCCTCCTGAATTCTGCCGTAACTCCTTCACGCCCAAAGACTAAGAATTCTGTCGCCAAAAACGCACCCACCACCCACTACCCATACCCGGCCCCCCATCCCGCTCATGTCCCGATCCGACGACCGCCAGGCCATTGACCTCGTCATGGAGCTGCTCGCCCTGCCCGGTCCCAGTGGCGGCGAACAGCCGGTCGCCGATTTCATCCGCGCCCGCCTGACGGCAGCCGGGGCCCCGGCTGCAGCCCTCGATACGGACGCCGCGTACAGGAAATCGCCGCCGGGGGGCGGCTGCGGCAACCTCGTCCTGCGACTTCCGGGGACAGAGAAGGCCCCCCGCCGGCTCCTGATGGCCCACATGGATACGGTGCCGCTCTGCGCCGGCGCCCGGCCGGTCCGCAAAGGCCGCCGCATCGCCCCCGCCGACCGCGCAACGGGCCTCGGCGGCGACGATCGGGCGGGCTGCGGCGTGATCCTGGCCGCCGCGCTGGCAATCCTCCAGCAGCAGCTACCCCATCCGCCGCTTACGTTTCTGTGGACCGTCCAGGAGGAGGCCGGTCTGCACGGCGCCCGCTACCTCCGCCTGCCGATGTTGCGCTCCCCCAAGCTGGCCTTCAATTGGGACGGCGGCCCGGCTCACCGCGTCACCCTCGGGGCCACCGGCGGGTACCGGATGGGCATTACCGTTCATGGCCTGGCCAGCCACGCCGGCGTCCATCCTGAGCAGGGGGTCAGCGCCATCGCCACGGCCTCCCTGGCGATCGCCCGACTGGTCAACGACGGCTGGCATGGGTTAATCGAACAGGACGGCCTGCGCGGCACGAGCAACGTCGGCGTGATCCAGGGCGGCTCGGCGACCAATGTCGTCGCCGATCGCATCGAACTCCGCGCCGAGGCCCGCGCGCACGATCCACGCTTCCGCCAGCGGATCGTCGCCCAGATCGAACAGGCATTTGCGAACGCCGCCCAGCAGGTCTGCAATGCCGACGGCGTCGCGGGCCGCGCTGAGTTCGACGGACGCTTGGACTACGAGTCGTTTAAGCTGAGCCGCGACGAACCATGCGTGACGGCTGCCGTTGCGGCCCTGGCGGCCGAGGGGCTGGAGCCCGACTACGCAATCGCCAACGGCGGCTTGGACGCCAATTGGCTGACGGCCCGCGGCATCCCGACGGTGACGCTCGGCTGCGGTCAAAACGAGATCCACACCACCAAAGAGTGGCTCGACCTCGACCACTTCACCGCCGCCTGCCGCGTAGCCCAACGACTGGCCGTGTGTTAGCCCGCGCCATTGATCGGCGGCCCGCTAATGAACCGTCGAACCACAAAGACATAAATCAAAAACAACACCTGCCAGCAGCAAGCAAATGAACAGCAACCCGCGAATCACGCGCTCGACGCGCGAATGAACGGCTCGCCGCTTGGCAGCGATGCCCGCCAGGATTTGGCCGAAGGCCAAACTAAACGTAGCTTAGGGCATCGCCCTAGGAACCGGTTCGCCCAACACCGACCCAACACCCCCTTTGGCTGAAAGCCAAATTCACCCCCTTGATGATCTCGACCACGGCCGACCGGTAAACCCGCGAATTCCGCCGGCCGTCTGTGCCCTTCGTCCGCCTCCGCGGTGAATAATTCCCCCATGGACCCTAACCAAGAGCTCTGTCTCTGCTTCCACGTCACTCGGCGGAAGGTGGAGAACTTCATTCGCATCGAAAAACCGCGCCGCGTGGGCCAACTTGCCGAATGTTATGGCGCGGGAACCGGCTGCGGCTGGTGCCGGCCGTTTTTGAAGCGGCTCTTCGAGGCCGCCCAGCGGCACGAGCAGGCCGATCTGCCGTCCGCCGTCGACTACGCGCGTGGTAGAACCGACTACGTCCGCGAAGGTCATGGCACGCCCCCGCCCGGCGCGACCCCCGTCGGCCAGTGAAGCCGCCACCCAGTCCACTACGGGCGCCGATATCTCTCAGACCAGACGCCTGATGTTGCATGTCTTCCTCCGCCCGCTGGTCAGCGATCGAGCGGGCCGGCATGTCGCCGCCCAGCGAACCGCTCTCTGCTAATCGATTGCCACATGCCGCAATCGAACTTCGGACAATGGAACGCCACTTGCTACGTCGATAATTCCCCAGGGGCGGTCGAAACCGCGCCGGGGGCCTGGAGCGGCTAACGTTCGCCGTGGACGAAGCGGTGAGAGAGGCTGCCCGCACGTCGTTTAACGCTGTAAGGGAGCCTCGCTCCCGACAATAGGCGTCGGGCGGGATTTGCTTGCCGCTGGCACAGCGGCGTGCTATAAGCGCAACAGAGGCCGGCGAACAATACCCGCGCCGGTGGAACCGTGGGAACGCAATTTAGAGCAGAGGCGGCGCGGCCGGCAGCAATGACTCGGGTCACACTTCGTGTGCTGGACGGCGCCGATCGCGGGCAGGTGTACGAAGACCTCGAACCGCCGGTGACCATCGGCCGTGAGGAAGGCAACTCGGTTCAGCTTAACGACGAACGGATCAGCCGGTTCCACCTCAAGATTCAGGAGGATCAAGGCAAGCTCGTCCTCACCGATCTGGAAAGCACCAACGGTACCCGCGTCAATGGCGAGGACACCCAGCTCCGCATCCTCCGTTTCGGCGACGTGATCTCGCTGGGCCGCTCGGTGCTGCTGTTCGGCACCCGCGACCAGATCGCCCACCGCCTGGAAGAGCTTCGCAACGACGGCATTGCGGAAACCAACGAAATGATGGTCGAGGAGCTCGCCAAGCGGGTCGACTCGAAGTCGCTCAGCTTCGAACTCCACCTGGGGGCGTCGGAAGACCTCCAGAGCACGCTTCACATCCCCCTGCCCCCCGAACTGCCAAGCAAGCTCACCCCGGGGCAGGCGGCCGCCGTATCGGAGATCCTCGAATACCTCCACCTGCGGACCCGGCAGTTGGTGCAGTCGGCCGATATCGACGAAGAACGCGCTAAGGTCAGCATCCCGCTGATGAACTGGCAAGAACTGCTGGAAATGCAGTCTCAGCTTGCCGAATACCTGCGGCACATCGTCGGCGACCCGGAGTGGTCCTGACCCGCCGCGCCCCCGCTCCATTCCCCCGCAGCCGCGGCTCAAGACGCCGCCGGGGCGCCCGCATATCCCGCTTAAGCCGCGTAATCGTTGCCGGCAGTCGTCCCGGTCAGCTATCTTGAGGCTGCAAATTTTCTTGACATTGCCTCCGGCAAAATCGAAGATAGGCAAGGGCTGCGGGTTTGCCGCGGCGCCTGTTTCTTCACGACGGCCTTGCACGGTGCTGCTAATCCTCTGACCCGCTTCTGGCCCGTCGCTCTCCCTGCTCGCTTAAGTTGGCCGCTTGTTCGTTCCCGCACGGCCCGTCTGGACGGCCCTCCTCTTTGGGCGGCGTAGTAGCGCTAGGCCTTAGCGGCGTTGGTTCGTTTGCGGCTTACACCGTAGAACTGCTCCTTGAGGTGCTGCTTTGAATCTCTCTCGACGTCCCGCCGGCCTGCGTTGGCTGGCCATTGCCGCCGCCATAGCGATCGCGTCCCCCTCGCGGGCCGACCTTGTCCTCGACTGGAACGCCACGCTGCGAAGCGTAATGCAGCAAAATGGAACCGGGCCGACGCCCAAGGCCGATCCAGGCTGGTCGACCCGTTCGATCGCGATGATGAATACCGCGATTTACGACGCATTCCAAGCCAAGCGCCGAACCCATCGCCCCTGGCTGATCGACGCCCATGCCGGCGACGACACCTCCCTGGACGCCGCCGTGAACCAGGCGGCCTACGAGATTCTCTCCCATTGCTACCCCAGCGAAGCGTCGTTGGTCGAAAGCGACTACAACGCCCGCATGACGACGATTCCCGACGGCCTCGCGAAGACCAACGGCATCGCGCTGGGCTCGCTGATCGCCAATGCCTGCGTCGTACAGCGGACCAGCGACGGCGCCTCGACGTCGGTGGCCTACACGCCGCTGGCGGGCCCCGGCAGATGGCAGCCCGATCCTTATCATCCGGGGCAGAACGCCTGGGGCCCTGAGTGGGGCGCGGTCGCCACCTTCGGCATCCCCAGCACGACCATGGCCCTGGCGGCGATTCCTGCGCCCCCCGCCCTTACCAGTCAGCAATACGCCGACGCCTATAACCAGGTGAAGGACTACGGCGCGGTCGACAGCCCTTCCCGCACGGCGGAGCAAACCGAGATCGGCCTGTTCTGGGCCTACGACCGGGCCAGCATGGGACCTCCGCCGGTGTTGTTCATGCGCCATCTCGCCGAAATCGCCGCGCAAGCCGGCAATACGGCGGCCGACAATGCGCGGCTGTTCGCCCTGGCCTCGGTCGCCCAGGCCGACGCAGCCATCGCCTCGTGGGACGCCAAGTTCCAATACAATTTCTGGCGCCCCGTCGGCGCTATTCAAGACGGGGACGCTGACGGCAATCCGCTGACCGTCGGCGATTCCGACTGGCGGCCTCTGGGCGCTCCGGGTAGCGATTCGAGCTCCGTCGACGACGACTTCACCCCGCCGTTCCCGTCGTGGACTTCCGGTCACGCGACCATGGGGGGCGCGATCTTCAAGTCCCTGGAATTGTTCTACGGCACGAATTCATTTGACGAAATCGACGGCGCGGCCGGCAACGACTTCACCTACGTCCTGACCTCCGAAGAGGCCGGCGGCGGCGGGCCCCGCGAGTTCTCGTCCTTCACCCAAGTCGCTGACTTGGCGCCGGGCATGGAGGACTCGCCCGAGGGCGAGAACGGCATGAGCCGCGTCTACCTGGGCGTCCACTGGCTCTTCGATCAGCGCGACGGCATCGCGCTGGGGCACAACATCGCCCAGTACGTCGCCAGCAACTACTTCCAAGCGGCGCCGGAACCCACTTCGATCGCGCTGGCCGCCGCGGGGATGCTGGCTGCTCTGAGCAGAAGAAGGCCCGGCCGATACTCAAATTAAAAGCATTCGCCGATCGCGGCGAGCTGTCGCCGAAGCTCAACTCGAGTAGACGAATTCATACCTAGCAGTCGGACGGTAACGCGTCCGGTCGGCGTGATGCCGACGACGCGGCCTTGGTCAAAACGAAAGTGCTCTTCCCACTGCTGCGATCGGGGGCTGAATAAGGAAACCGGCGATGCGGCGCCCGCTTCCAGGCTCGTTAGATTTGGCCCATTGTTTAGATTGCATCGACTGCACGCCCAACAAAGATTACCGATATCATTGCTGCCGCCGTGTTGCTGCGCAATAACGTGGTCGATATGAAACGGCCATTCATCCGCCTGCTCAGGCAGACGGCAATACCCGCAGCGGCCGCCCGCCCGCTGACGCACTTCTTCGCGCTGGGCTGTCGACATTACCGACTCTCGGCGTCTTGCGCGATAACGCGGCGAGCTTTCACTTTGAGCACTGATATTAGATCGCCGGCGTCGACGTAGACTCGATACTCGTCGCGCTCTTCGTCCGTGAGTTCGCCTTCATTGGCCTTCCGACCAAGTTCCGCAACGCGTTCTACTGCTGCGTTGTCCGGCCTAAGCTGAAGAATCGCGTGCGCCGCCTAGGGACTCAACGTGGCGACCATCGGATCGAAGTATCGGTCGAGGAATTCGGCTGTTGGCATGGAGTTCAGTATAGCAGAGGCGCTTTATGCACGGAGGAAAGGAAATGCCGTAGAGATAAACTCCTCCTGCGCCGTCGACTGAACCGTTGGCAATCTGGTTGCAGCCGGCGGCTTTCGGGTGGTCGCCACTTCAGACGCGTCCTCCCTTCGCTACAATGCTAGCGTCTCAAATTCGTACCTGAGAATGCAGGAGGCACGTCTTGTCCGCTCCGCCGTTTGTTCATCTCCACTGCCATAGCCACTACAGCCTGTTGGACGGCGCCAGCCCTATTAAGGGCTTGGTGGCCCGCGCCAAAGAGCTGGGGATGAACGCCCTGGCGCTCACCGACCACGGCAACCTCTACGGCTCGCTCGAGTTCTATAAGGCCTGCAAAGAGGCCGGCATCAATCCCGTCTTGGGCTACGAAGCCTACGTCGCCCCGGGGAGCCGCTTCGACAAAAGCGGCGCCGCCAGCAGCAAAGAGGCCACCTACCACCTGACGCTCCTGGCGCAGAACGCCACAGGTTTTCGCAACCTCGTAAAGATGGCCAGCCGGGCGTTCCTCGAGGGCTTCTATCACAAGCCCCGCATCGACCGCGCGCTGCTGGAAGAGTTCAACGAAGGCATCATCTGCCTCAGCGGGTGCGTCAGCGGCGAGTTCAGCCGCGCCCTGCTGGCCGCCAGTCCCGGCTTCAACAAAGGCGGCGATGGCGCCAGCCCCAACGCCGCCGCCGGCGCGCCGCACCTCGAAGAGCAAATCGAAAGGGCCCGCCAGGTCGCCGCCTGGTTCCACAGCATCTTCGGCAACCGCTACTTTATCGAGATCCAGGACAACGGCCTGGAGATCCAGCGGCTCGCGAAAGACGCCGCCCTGGAAGTCGCCGCCCACATGGGCCTGCCGGTGGTCGCCACCAGCGACGCCCACTACGTCCGCCAGGAAGACGCCGTCGCTCAGGACGTGCTCTTGTGCATCAACACCGGCAAGTTCCGCACCGACGCCAACCGCATGCGGATGGAAGGCGACCA
The DNA here is from genome assembly GCA_020847515.1 of Pirellulales bacterium. Lineage (GTDB taxonomy): Bacteria > Planctomycetota > Planctomycetia > Pirellulales > Lacipirellulaceae > Lacipirellula. The sequence goes on from JADLBW010000040.1 coordinate 34,420, forward strand.
GTTCTTCCTCCGCAGTCCTGAGGAGATGTTCGCCGCCCTGCCGAACCACCAGGAGGCTCTTCGCCGTTCGCAGGAGATCGCCGACTCGGTCGACATCGACCTCCAGCTCGGCAAGCGGCACTTTCCGACTTTCGTCGTCCCTGAGCAGCTTGCGCCGCCCGACTACCTCCGCCAGCTCTGCGTCCAAGGGCTGAAGGAACGTTACGCCCACAGCCCGCAGCGCTGGGAGGGCGACGACCTTTCGCAAGAGGTCTACGACCGCCTCAACCGCGAACTGGGGGTCATCGCCAGGCTCGGCTTCTGCGACTACTTCCTCATCGTCTGGGACTTTGTCCGCTTCGCCGTCGAGAGCAACATCCCCTGCACCGCCAGAGGCTCCGGCGTCGGCTCGCTCGTCTGCTACGCCTTGCGGCTCAGCCACGTCTGTCCGCTGCAGTACGACTTGCTGTTCGAGCGGTTCCTCGACGAGAACCGGCTCGAAGCGCCCGATATCGACATCGACTTCTGCAAGGATCGCCGCGGCGAAGTCCTCGAATACGTGAAGCGCAAGTACGGCGACGCCAACGTCGCCCAGATCGGCACCTTCGGCACGCTCGCCGCCCGGGCGGCGATCCGCGACGTCGGCCGTACCCTCGGACTGCCGATCTTCCGCGTCGACCAGGTCGTCGCCATGGTGCCCGAGCAGCTCGGCATCACCATCAAGAAGGCCCTCGAAACCAGCGACGAACTGAAGCAGGCCTACGAGAAGGATCCCGAGGTCCGCGAGCTGATCGATCTGGCCCGTAAGATCGAGGGCCTCGCCCGCAACGTCGGCACGCACGCCGCCGCGGTGGTCATCGCTCCCAAGGCGGTCGATGAGTTCGTCCCGCTGCAAACCGTCAAGGGAAAGACCGAAGTCATCACCCAATGGGCGATGGGCGACGTCGAGACCGCCGGCCTCTTGAAGATGGACTTCCTCGGCCTGCGGAACCTCACGATCCTCGCCCGCAGCGTCGACCTCATCGAGAAGTCGCGCGGCGCATCAGTCGACCCCTACGCGTTTCCGCTCGACGACGCGGAAACCTTCGCCCTGCTCTGCCGCGGCGAAACCAAGGGCATCTTCCAGCTCGAAAGCGGCGGCATCCGCGACCTGCTGCAGCGGATGAAGCCCGACCACTTCCGCGACATTATCGCCACCAACGCCCTCTATCGCCCCGGGCCGCTCGAAGGGGGCATGGTCGATCAGTACATCGAGGTGAAGCACGGCCGCAAGCCGGCCGAGTATCCACACCCGGTCACCGAAGAAATCCTCGCCGAGACCCACGGCGTGATGGTGTACCAGGAACAAGTCATGCGGATGCTCAATCGTCTGGGCGGCATCCAGCTCTCTAATGCCTACACCTGTATCAAGGCGATCAGCAAGAAGAAGCTGCCGATCATCGCCAAGTACCGCGAGGAGTTCATCGAGGGCTCCAAGTCGCTCGGGCTGGACGGCAAGAAGGCCGAAGAGTTGTTCGGCATGATCGAAAAGTTCGCCGGCTACGGCTTCAACAAGAGCCACTCGACCGCCTACGCCCTGATCGCCTACATGACGGCGTATCTCAAGGCGCACTATCCCGTCGAGTTCATGGCGGCGCTCTTATCCTGCGACATCCCGGGCCGCAACTTCAAGAGCAAGGACTCGCTGGTCGAGCACCTGGAAGACTGCCGCCGGATGCAGATCGACGTGCTGCCGCCCGACGTGAACGCCTGCGACCCCGATTTCAAGGTCGAGGGCGGCAAGATCTACTTCGGCCTCAGTGCGATCAAGGCCTGCGGCGGCGCCGCGGCCGAGGCGATCGCGCAGGAACGCACGAAGAACGGGCCGTTCACGAGCATCTTCGACTTCTGCGAACGGGTCGATCCGGCGCAGTGCAATCGGGCTGCAATCGAATCGCTCATCAAGGCCGGGGCCTTCGATTCGCTGGGCGGGCATCGCGCCGTATGCATGGCGGTGCTCGACCGGGCGCTGCAATCCGGCGCCGCGGCGGCCGCCGATCGTCGTTCCGGCCAGAAGGGCCTCTTCGGCGAAGACGAGCAGGAGGCCGGCCAGACGGCCGTCGCCGCGTCGCTGCCCGACGTCCCTCGGTGGGCCGACAAAGAGCAGCTCGCCCAGGAGAAGGAAGTCCTCGGCTACTATCTCTCCAGTCATCCGCTCACCGAATATGAGCAGACCTTCCGCACGTTCTGCACCGCCACGAGCAAGACGATCGGCGAGCTGCAGCATCGCGACGAAGTCCTCATGGGCGGCATGCTGGCGGCCATCAAGTTCTCGCACACGAAGAACCCGCGCCCGGGCAGCGTACACACCAAGTACGCGATGTGGGACCTCGAGGACATGGACGGCATCGCCCGCACGATCATGTGGCCCGAGCAGTTTGCCGAGTACGGGCGCCTGGTAGTCCCCGACGCGATTATCGCCATTCGCGGCAAAGTCGATCGCCGCCCCGGCGCCGAGGAGGTGAACCTCATCGTCGACGAGCTGATCCCGCTGGCCGACCTGGCCGAGCGCTACTCCAGCGGCGTGATCATTCGCGTGCGCGAGACCGAGCACGGCCAGCGCGGTCTGGAGCAACTCCGCGAGATCTTGCGCGGCTATCCCGGCAACAAGAGGCTCAAGCTGCGGCTCGACCTGGCCGCCGGCGGCCAGGTATGGCTCGATAGCAAGTGGCCGGGCCTCGATCTCAACCCCGAGCTGAAGTCCCGCGTGGAAGGCCTGCTCGGACCCGGGAGCATCGCGATTCAGGCCTCCCGCCCGCAAACCCAAAACGGCAACGGCAACGGCCGCCGCCAACGCCAGGCTGTTCGCGCGTAGTAATATGAGGGCGCCGTTGGATACAATGAAAGACTATTGATTCCTGCACCGCTAAAGAACTTGTTGTGAATTTGGCTATCGGCAAGCGGCTATGGGCTAGCGGCCAGAATCAGGCCTTTTCTCTCTGGCCGTCGGCCGCTAGCCGATAGCCGACAGCCAGGCACGGTACATTAGTCGCGCAGTTCTCGATAGGCATTCTGTAATTTCCAATTCGCATTTCCAATGCTTCGCCATGATGATCGAAGGATATATCCATAACGGTCAGATCGTATTCGATCCGCCACTGGCGTTGCCCGATGGCGCCAAAGTAACCGTCTCGGTCGAGCCGGCGCCGAACGCAGCCGCCGCCGAAGGACAGTTTCCGACGCTTTATGAAAGACTGAAATCCGTGGTCGGCAAGATTGACGGACTGCCGGGGGATTTCGCAATCAACCACGACCACTACATCCATGGCCAGCCGAAGCGGCAATGAAGACGGTTTTCGCCGACGCTTACTATTACGTGGCGTTTGTCAGCTCGCGCGATGCGGGGCACGTAAAGGCGCAGGAGTTCTCACGCACGTATAAGGGCCGAACTGTTACGACCGAATGGGTTCTCACTGAAGTCGCTGACGCCTTTAGTTTGCCGGGAATGTGAGAAGTCTTTCTCGAACTGCTACGTTCGCTTCGAACCGAACCTGGCCTCGAGATAATCGAAGCTACTCATGATTTCTTCGAACGAGGTCTTGCTTTGTATGCCTCGCGAGGCGACAAGGCGTGGCCCCTTACCGACTGCATCTCCTTCGCCGTCATGGACGAGCGCGGCCTTCAGGAAGCTCTTACCGCCGACAAGCACTTTGAGCAGGCTGGGTTTACAGCCCTATTGGCGCGACGTTTGGGCGCTGCGAAGCGGTCGGCCGTTGCGCCATGCGTCCATGCGCCGGTGAAGCACTTCTCTGGCCCTTGTCCTGGCCGCCGGGCGATCGCAAACGTCGCCGCCCGTTCTTGCGGATTACTTCTAGCGGCGTCAAGATAAGCTCGCCTTGAGAACCTATTTCTGTTCCTTCCTGCTGAGGTCTTTCGATGTCCGCAAATCAATTCCGTCTGGCTGCCTTGGTGCTCATGTTCGTACTGGTAGCTGCCGCTGGGACCCTCTTGCAAAACGACCGCGCCGAAGCCCAGGCCCCCCCTCCGCCGGCTGCCCCCGCTGTCGGCCGCTTTCAGATCTCGGCGTACGCCACGCCGTCGTCCGAAGGGCTCAATCCCGGCTGTTACATCGTCGATACCGCTAGCGGCAAAGTGTGGCACACCCGCCTCGGCGCCGGCCTGGTCGAGGTCACCAAGCAGCCGCTGCTGCCCTCGCCGTGACGGCCGTAGAACGCCCTTGGGCGTCGTCAGAAGCCAACCGCAAAGCCGGTAACGGCCCTCTGCGCATTATCGACCCTGCGCCCGCCGCTGACCGCTGACCACTGACCGCTGACCGCTGACCACGGACAACTGACAAAAAACGAGCCAAGGACCTCTCCGCTTTATCGACCCCGCGCCGCCGAGTAAAATCCTCGCATGTCACGCATCCAACGCATCCTCGTCACCGGCGGCGCCGGGTTTCTCGGCTCGCACCTCTGTGAACGGCTGGTGGCCGCTGGGCACGACGTCATCTGCGTCGACAACTTCTTCACCAGCCAGAAGGCCAACGTCACCCACCTGCTCGATAAGCCGAATTTCGAGCTGATCCGGCACGACATCACCCACCCGATCTTTCTCGAGGTCGACGAGATCTACAATCTCGCCTGCCCCGCCGCGCCCGGGCACTATCAGTACAATCCCATCAAAACGATGAAGACCTCGGTGATGGGCTCGATCAACATGCTGGGGCTCGCTAAGCGCTGCCGGGCCAAAGTGCTGCAGGCCTCCACGAGCGAAGTCTACGGCGACCCTGAAGTCCACCCGCAGGTCGAGAGCTACCGCGGTTCGGTAAACCCCATCGGCCCGCGGGCCTGCTACGACGAAGGCAAGCGGGCCGCCGAGACGCTGTTCGTCGACTACCCCCGGATGAACAAGGTGAACGTCCGCATTGTGCGGATCTTCAACACTTACGGCCCGCGGATGCATCCCTACGACGGCCGCGTGGTGTCGAACTTCATCCGCCAGGCGCTGGCTGGCGAGGAGATCACGATCTTCGGCGACGGTTTGCAGACCCGCAGCTTCTGCTATCGCGACGATCTGGTAGAGGCGATCATCCGCATGATGAACGGCCCGGACGACTTCATCGGCCCCGTGAACATCGGCAACCAGGGCGAGTTCACGATCCGCGAGCTGGCGGAACTGGTGATCGAGTTGACCGGCTCGAAGTCGAAGCTCGTCTCGCGGCCGCTACCGGCCGACGATCCCACGCGGCGGCAGCCCGACATCGCGCTCGCTCGGCAAAAGCTTGGGTGGGAGCCGCAGGTGAAACTCCGCGAAGGGCTCGCCGAGACGATCAAATGGTTCCGCTCGATCCGCATCGAGGACTACCGCGCGCCGACGCCTAACTACTAGCGGTCCCGCTGAAGATCGTTCGCCAGCAACGGCGCTGCCCCCGGCGATCGCCCAAAAGTCCAGTAGCCGTTGCCCCGACGAGGAGGCGGCGACGCAAGCGTCAGGCGCACGCGCCGGCGTGCCGCGCCGCCAGTCGCCGCACGATCGCCGCGCCTATGCCGAAGGCAAGCAGCCCGCCCAAAAGGCCTGCTACGTCGGCGGCCCAGTCGTTCACGTCGCAGGTGCGGCCGACCATCGGCTGCGTCAATTCATCGATCGCGCCGTACAGGGTGCCCGCCAGCCAGACCGCGAAGTAGTGCTTCGCCTCAAGGACGCCGATGGAAAGTTCCCAGCCCGCCAGGACGACTACGGTAAGCAGCGCATAACCAGAAAAATGGAGCAGCTTATCGGACATGTCGACCACCTGCTCCGGCGGCATCGGCACATGGGTGCCGACAAACAGCAGAATCAAGTACGCCAGGGCAAGCGTGCGGGCCCGCGCGGCGAATCGAGGTGAAGCTGGCATACTGACGAAGCTAGAATTGATCATCGATAGGGCGCTAGGGGGCGACCGCCGCCAACCATCTCACAGATTCCATCGCGCACAAGCGGACGCGCAGGGGCCGAAGAATTATAGTTTATCGGACGCGCGGAACGGGCGACAACGACGACTTCCCGAGTTTTCTGGCGACATGGCCTCGGACGATCCGTATTACATGGCCGTTGCGCTCCAGGAGGCTCAGGCTGCCGCCGAGGCCCAGGAGGCGCCCGTCGGCGCCGTCATCGTCCGACAGGGCCAGGTGCTGGCCAAAGCCCATAATCAGCGCGAATCGCTGCGAGATCCCACCGCTCATGCCGAGCTCATCGCCATCACCCAGGCGGCCGCAGCGCTGGGCAACTGGCGGCTGGAGGGCTGCACGCTGTACGTGACGCTCGAGCCTTGCCCTATGTGCGCCGGAGCCATCGTGCAATCCCGAATCCCAAGGGTAGTATTCGGGGCCCTCGACCCGAAGGCCGGCGCCGTGCGAAGCTTGTACCGTCTGCTGGAAGACCCGCGGCTCAACCATCGCGCGGAGGTGGTCGAAGGCGTGCTCGCCGAGCAGTGCGGGCGCGTGCTGTCGGACTTCTTCCAGGCCAAGCGCACCAGGCGGAGGGAATGATGGCCGGCCCGCATACGAGTATCGTCGTCACCGGCGGCGCGGGCTTCATTGGCAGCTCGCTGGTGCGCCATTGGTTGAAACATGAATCGGAGCGGGTCATCCACGTCGATAAGCTCACCTACGCGGGGCTGCGGCTTTCATTGGAGGAGGCGCTCGATCATCCGCGTCATGTGCTAGTCGAGGGCGACGTTGCCGACGCTCGATTGATGGCGGACGTCCTGCGCGACTACCGGCCGGCCGCGATCATTCACCTGGCGGCGGAAACGCATGTGGATCGCTCGATCGACCAGCCCCCCCGGTTCGTGCACGCGAACGTCCTGGGAACGTGCACGCTGCTCGACCAGGCGACGAACTATTGGCGGCAGTTGAACTCCGCGGAGCGGTCGGCGTTTCGATTCGTCTTAGCGTCGACGGACGAGGTGTTTGGCTCCGCGGAGGCGGACGAACGATTCGACGCCCAGAGTCCCCTGGCCCCGAACTCCCCGTACGCCGCCTCCAAGGCGGCCGGCGAGCATCTGGCCCGCGCCTTCTTTCACACCTATGGGCTGCCCGTTGTAACGCTCAATCCGACCAACAACTACGGCCCTCGGCAGATGCCGGAGAAGCTGATTCCGAGAATGATCGTCGCCGCATGGCGCTGCCAGCCGCTGCCCGTTTATGGCGACGGCCTTCAGCAACGGGACTGGCTGCACGTGGAAGACTGCTGCACGGCCATACGAACCGTGCTGCGCCGCGGCGCCGCCGGCCGGCGATACCTCGCCGGCGCCGACCAGATATTTTCGAACTTGAGCGTCGTCGAGCGCATTTGCCGCCTGCTGGATGAACGGCTCGACGATGGCAATAGCCGCCGTACGCTGGTCCGCCACGTGGCCGATCGACCCGGCCATGACCGCCGTTATGCCGTCGATTCAAGATCACTGCGGGATCTGGGCTGGTCTCCCGCGGTCTCCTTCGACGCCGGCTTGCCCGGTACGGTTGATTGGTATCTGCAGAACCTCGACTGGATTGCGGCCGCCGAGGAGTCGCTTGGCCGCCGCGGCGCGTAGTTCGCCCAACGCTCGGCAAGCTCAGAACGATCGGCTTGGGCGCCCGTTGAGCAGCGTTCCGGCGGCGAAGATTCTCAATGTAGCGGATATGCCGTGGGATTGAGCCGTCGATCGTACGAGAACTGCCGGAGGCCAGTTGGCGAGCCGGGCGGCGCCCAATTAGAGTGAAGGCGAGGCTCAGGTTCCTCGACCGCCGCCCCAGAGCGCGTGCGCGTGGGCGAGTTGGCCCTGGCGGCAGGCGGGTCGTATAATTGACTTGGCGCAAATAGCCTTTTGACCAGTCCTGGCGGAGGGGAGCATTCCATGAACCGCGCTGTTTTCGCATTGGCGGTCGCAATGCTGGCCGTCGATCAAGGCGCCGCTCAAAACACGTCGTCCGTTTACACGAAGACGACGCTCAACTCGTATCAATTGCGGAATTCTGTGGCCGGCTTTACAAGCGACCGCATTCGCAATACCGTCGTGAGGCGATCGATTCCGCAATATAGTTTCTCGAACGTTAACCGGGGCTTATTGCAGGGCGTCACCGGCAATACTCCCTCGAGGCCCGTCAAGCCGTTTTCCAACGTGCAACGTGGAACAAACGTAACGCCGTATATTGGTCTACTGTCGGAGAACCCATTCAATTCGAGCGTGACGAATTACTATTCGCTGGTGCGACCGCAGATCGAACAGCAGCGGACCAATGAGCGCATTCAACAGCAGAACCTCGCCATCCAGCGGCGCCTGAACGACATCGCCGCCCAGGCGCCGTACGATCCGTCGGGCTCCGAGCAGCTTGCCCCGACCGGCCATGTGGCCGTGTATCAAAACTTCGGCGGCTACTACCCGCAGGCGGCGCCCACCGCCGGGCAGCGGAGGCGATAAGCGGGCGTTGAGCCGAGGCGCCCCTACATTCGCCGCAGCGATTCACGAATGTCTGCCAGCAGCGGCCGCAAGCCGTACGGGTTGCACCGCCCTTGGATGTAGGGCCAAGCAAGCGAGTCGCCTGTTACGGCGATAAGCTTACGGGCGTCGACGCGGTCCTTCGCGCGACCGGCTGCACAGGCGCAACGCGGCCTAGTAACTATGGCGTCTTCCGCTGACGCAATCCACGTTGTGCGGCCGCCCCATTTGGACCGATTGCCGACGGCATGTAAGTCGATGCGGTGCTCACTTAGCACGTCGACTACGCGCTGGGCAACTCATCCGAAGTCACGGCAGCGCCTTTAGTCGGCGCACTACTTCCAGGCGCTGGGCGCGTATGCGATACGCCGCCTCGTCGCTGCTGCCCGGAAATTCGGCCTTGGTTCCGGCGAACATGCGCCGCGCGGCTTCGTCGAACAGCCGCGGCGCTCACTTATCCGTGGGTCGCCTGTGAGCTTCTGCGATTGCTCAATCTCGTCCCAAAAACTGTCATCCATCACGGTGCACCAACCAGCGGAAGTAGCGTGTAGGGCGCTGTGGGAAAGTACAGCATGCGGCGCTGATTCTCCCCCTGCGCATCAAACAGCCGCGGGGCGAGCCCCGCGGCCAAATACTCGTGCGCCTGCCCGCTTAGAAAACCGCAAGAGCGACTTCGACCGTCGCGGCGGCGACCTTACGCCGGCTGCAGCTCCGCCTTCCGCTCGGCGATGATCTCCTGCTGGATGTTCATCGGCACCGGACGGTAGCGGTACAGTTCCATGGTGAACGTTCCTTGGCCCTGCGTCATCGACCGCAGGTCGGTCGAATAGCCGAACGTTTCGGCCAGCGGGATCTCGGCGATGATCTTGGTCGTCTTGTTGCCGACCATCTCGGTGCTGGTCACGATGCCGCGGCGAGCCGAAATGTTGCCCACGACCGAACCCTGGAATGATTCGGGGCACTCGATTTCCACGAGCATGATCGGCTCGAGCAGGGCCGGCTTCATCTTGTGGAACTGCTCCCGCATCAACTCCTGGGCCGTCAGCATGAAGGCCATGTCCGAACTGTCGACGTCGTGGTACGAGCCGTCTTCCAACTCGAACTTCAGGTTCACCACCGGGAAGCCGGCCAGCGGCCCCTTGGCGATCATGTTCCGCACGCCCTTCTCGATGGCGGGGATGTAGTTCTTGGGAATGCGGCCGCCGGTGACCTTGTCGACGAACATGAACTCGCCGCCGACCTCGGACCGCTCTTCGTCATTCATCGGCCCCATGTGGCCGACGATGTGACCGTACTGGCCGGAACCGCCCGTCTGTTTCTTCCGCTTGTGGTCGAAGGCCGTGACGATGGTCGGGGCCTCGCGGTAGCTCACCTTGGGGGCGCCGACTTCGACCTCGACGCGATATTCGCGACGAATGCGTTCGACGTAGATTTCCAGGTGTAGCTCGCCCATGCCGGCAATCACCGTTTCGCCCGTCTCTTCGTCGGTATAGACGTTGAAGGTCGGGTCTTCCTTGCGGAACCGCTGCAGGGCCTTGCCCAGCCGATCGGCGCCGTCGCGGGTGATCGGGCTGATCGACATCTTGATCACCGGCTCGGCGACGTACATGCTCTCGAGCGTGCAGGAGTTCGGCTCGGCGGCGTAGGTGTCGCCGCTGGCGCAATCGAGGCCCATGATGGCGACGATGTCGCCCGCCTCGCCGGCGTCGACGTCCTCGCGGCGGTCGGCGTGCATCTTCACGATCCGGCTGAAGCGGTCCTTCTTGCCGGTGCGCTGGTTGTAGTACATCTCGCCCTTCTTCGCCGTGCCCTGATAGACGCGGGTGAAGGTGAGCTGGCCGAACTCGTCGTCCATGATCTTGAACGCCATGCCGACAAACGGCTTGCCCGGATCGCTGTCGAGCTTGACTTTCTCGTCCGGGTGCTTGGGGTTGAGGCCGTTGAACTGCCGGTCGAGCGGGCTGGGGAGGTAACGGGTGACCGCGTCCATCAGCGGCTGCACGCCCTTGTTCTTGTAGGCGCTGCCAAGATACACCGGGGTGAAGCCTTGATTGATCGTCGCTTCGCGGCAGATCTTGTGAATCAGCTTCTCGGGAACTTCTTCTTCGCCCAACAGCAGTTCCATTAGCTCGTCGCTGTACATCGACAGGGCTTCGAGCATGTGCGTTCGGGCATGGCCCGCTTCTTCGCGAAGGTCCGCCGGGATTTCTTCGCTGCGGATCTTCTCGCCGTTGGAACCGTCGAAGTACAGGGCCTTGAGCGTGATCAAATCGATTACCCCGCAGAACTGCTCCTCGCGGCCGATCGGAATCTGCATCAGGCAAGCGTCGGCGCCAAGCTTCTCGCGGACCTGTTTGACGACGCTCTCGGGGTTGGCCCCGATGCGATCCATCTTGTTAATGAACGCTAAGCGCGGCACGTTGTACCGCTTCATCTGCCGATCGACGGTCATCGACTGCGACTGTACGCCCCCCACCGAACACAGGACGAGAATGGCGCCGTCGAGAACTCGCAAACTGCGCTCGACCTCGACCGTAAAGTCGACGTGACCCGGGGTGTCGATAAGATTGATCGCGTGGCCGTCCCACTTCAGGCTGGTGGCCGCGCTGGTGATCGTGATGCCCCGCTCCTTTTCCAGCTCCATGAAGTCCATGGTGGCGCCGTCGCCGCCCCCGCGGACGTCTTCAATCTTGTGGATGCGCCCGGCATAGTACAGGATGCGCTCGCTGAGCGTGGTCTTGCCCGAGTCGATGTGAGCCGAAATGCCGATATTGCGGAGTTTGCGGAGGTCCATGTTCGTGGGCCTGGTGCAGGCAGTGGATAAAGGGTCTCGTCGCGGCTACGGGGCCGTGTGCGCAATACGACGCGGGTGCAGCCGTCTTGGGGCTAGCCTGGCCGGTCCGAATATTCGCCGGCGACGGGCGGGCTGAAAAAGC
>JADLBW010000041.1 GCA_020847515.1 Pirellulales bacterium
AAGACAATGCCTAGACCCCCCAAAGTTAACCACTCGGGCACTCGGGCAAACCACTCGGGCACTCGTTCGAGTGGTCGGGAGCACCAGTCGGTCGCCCCCTATGTAATAGGGGCGACTGGTGGTGCTCGCTCTGGTGGTGGTGGCACGACTGCCCTGACCGAGTGCTCGCGCCAGCTCCCGCTGCCGCTGGCTGACGCCACGGAAACCCAAACCGAGCGCCTACGCCGCGTGCTGGCCGGCGTGCCGCTGGTGACGACCGCTGCCGTTTACTTCACTGAGCAAGCCTACCGCGAGGCGACGGCCCGGGCGCAGGCCGAGGCGGTGGGTCCTTCCTCGCCTCGTAGCGACGTCGGGCCAATCGGAAGAGCGAAAGACCTCACACGGTTAGATAGATAAGGCGACTCCTCCAATGCGTGTCTTATGCCCGAAGTGCGGCTCGCCGTTGCATCAGCACCGCAAGCGTTTCGTCGGCTCGCTCATTGAACGCCGCCGGGATTGCCGCAAGTGCGGCTACCAGGACAGGGCGCTCGCAGTGCCGGAGCAAGTCGTCCGAATTATTTCTGTCCGTGGGCGGACAACTGACGCTCCGCCCATTGTGGACTCGAGTATCTAATTCTCATAGGAGACACCACCATGCCCCCCAAGTCGCTCGCCGAATCGTTCGATGGTTTCGCCCCGCCGCTGGAGCAGACGTACTACTCGCTGGGCTTCGCCTGCCAGCTCATGCAAATCGCACCGGGCCAGTTGCAGGTGATCATGCAGGAAGCAGGCGTCGCGTTCGACCACTGCGTCGACGGCGTGGCCTACTTGCGCGGCGACCAAATCGTGACGCTTGCACCCGTCCTAAAGGGCGTGCGAGACGAAATCAACGCGGCGTTGGACTCAGCCGCAAGCAACTGATGGACACATCGCTCCGCCTTACCGCCCTCGCCGAAATCCAAGCGGCTGCCGCGAGCAAGCCGAAGCAGCCGGCACGCTTTGAGGTCAGTTTCTACAACGGCGGCGCGCTGCGGATAGAGGGCTACGACCTGCCGGTGGTCATCGACCTGGCGGGACTCGCCGAGGGCAACGTGCTGGTCGCGAATCTGGACCACGACCCGACCAAGCGCGTCGGCAACTTCCAGGTCCGCAATGACGGCCAGACGCTCGTAGCGTTCGGCGTGGCGAGTGCGGCGACGGCGGCCCGCGACGAGGTGGTCAACAGCGCGGCGAACGGCTACCAGTGGCAAGCCTCGCTGGAAGTTCAGCCGACGAAGCTGGAGACCGTCAAGCGCGGCCAGACCGTCGCCGTCAACGGCCGCACGTTTCAGGGCCCGCTCTACGTCACCCGCCGCGGCGTCCTCAAGGGTTTCGCGTTCGTGTCGCACGGGGCGGACGACGACACGACAGTCTCAATCGCCGCACGGCGGCACCGAGCAAACAGGATGAAGAAATCGACGTTTCAGCAGTGGATAAACGAAATGGGTCTTAGTCCCTCGCTGCCGCTTTTGACGGGCGAGCAACTCGCCGCCCTGCACGCCAACTATTGCGGCCGCGCCGAGCCTGGCGACGACGACCGAGACGCCGTCTTGCCGCTTATTGCCGCGGCCGGCGACCCGGTCGAGGGCGAGAAGCGACGGCTCCTGCAAATCGAACGGGCGACCCGGGGCGACGGCGACTGGGGCGAACACGCCGAGCAGGTCGCCGCGCTGCGAAGCCAAGCGATTCGGGGCGAGCTGAGCGTCGACGAACTGCTCGCCGCCATGCGTCCGATACATGCCGAACACGGGAATCCTACGATGTCTCAACCGATGCTCCACGGGCGTCCCAGCGGACAAGCTACTATCGCCGCTCTGTGCCTAAACGCCGGAATTGCCGACGCCGCGACGCACTTTGACGAGCCGACGCTTGAGGCCGCATCGCGGATGCGCGACGTCGGGCTGCAGAGCATCCTGTTGGCGGCGGCGTCAGCGAACGGCTACCCGGCCCGCCCGGGCGAGCGAGTTTCCCAGAACAACTTGCACGGCATTTTGCAGCACGCCATGCCGATGCAGCGGGCCGCGGCGTTCTCGACGTTCTCGCTCCCCAGCACGCTGGCGGCGACGGCCAACAAGTTTCTGCGCGAAGGATGGGAGGCCGTGGACCAAACCTGGCGGGCGATTGCCGCCGTCCGTCCCGTGCGCGACTTCAAGACGGTAACTGCCGTGAGTCTCACGGGCGGGCTGGTATTCGAGCGGCTGAGCCCCGACGGCGAGATCCCGCATGGCCAACTCGGCGAGGCGGCGTACTCCAATAAAGCCGACACCTACGGCGTCATGCTGGCCATCAGCCGCACCGATATTATCAACGATGATCTTTCGGCATTGTCGGCCGTGCCGCGCCGCATTGGTCGAGGCGCCGCCCTGAAGATGAACGACCTGGTCTGGCGGACGTTTTTGGACAACTCGGATTTTTTCAAGGCGGGCAACAACAACGTGTCGACCGGCGCTGGCTCGGCGCTGAGCGCTGAGGGGCTGACGGCGGCCGAGCTGAAGTTCGCGAACCAGGTCGACCCGGACGGCAACCCGCTGGGCGTCATGCCGAAAATCCTCCTGATTCCGCCATCGCTCAAGCGGACTGCCTTATCACTGATGAATAGCACGCTGCTGGTCGGCGGTTCGACGTTGGCGCCCGACGCGAACGTGTGGCAGAGCAGTTACCGCGTCGAGAGCTCGCCCTATATGGAGAACGCGACCTTCACCGGCTACAGTTCGGCGGCGTGGTATCTCCTGGCGGACCCCGCACAGATTCCGGTCATCGAAGTGGTTGCGCTGAACGGCCGCGTAGAACCCACTATCGAGACGGCGGACACGGACTTCAACACGCTCGGCATTCAGATGCGCGGCTACAGCGACGTGGGCGTGGCGTTACAGGAGTATCGCGGCGGCGTTCGCAGTGCGGGCTCCTGACGTATGGTTCTGGGTCGCAGCGGTTCCGTCCAGACCGCTGCAATAGAGACCCCGGGGTTGTCGAGCCTCATCCAACGACCCCGGGGTTTTTCTAGGTCAACGTCCTACAAGCCCCGTAGGCGCGACCTTGCGGCGGACGGGTCCAAGGTCGCATCGAAGCGTCGGAACGCAATACGGGGCGAATCTCGCGTTCATTTTCAAACGAACGATAGCAGTGCTAGCATGAGTTGGTTTGTGGGGGCAAAATAGGGAATCTCTCAAAGCCTCGCGAGGCATCGTCCGAAAACTTGAAGTATCGAGACGCCGCAAGGCGTCGGGTGTGGGGTAACGGCAACGTCCCCGAGGTAGTCACGACTGCCTGAGAGCACCCGGCGCCCTGCGGCGTCTCTGTTTGGGGGTGAACGATGCAGGAAATCAAAGTTCACGTCGTGAAGTCGAAGGGGCGGACCAATCTATCGCTCCGCTACGTCGATCCTGACAGCGGCAAGCAGGTGTGGAAGAGCGCCGGCACGGCGAATCCCAAGAAGGCCTTACAGGAAGCCGGCAAGTGGCAGGCCGAGCTGCGCGAGGGGCGTTACCAACGCACCAGCCGCATGCCGTGGGACGAGTTTCGCGAGCAGTACGAACGAGTCACCAGCGACGGCCAGAAGCTCGCGATGGTCCGCAACTACGCTTCGGCCCTGAACGCCTTCGAGGCCCTTTGCCGGCCGACGCGCGTGGCCGACCTGAATACAGCCAAGGTAACGGCGTTCGCCGTGGAGCTGCGGCACGAACGTAAACGGCGCGACGGATC
>JADLBW010000042.1 GCA_020847515.1 Pirellulales bacterium
CGAGTGGTCCGTGGCAACGCATAAAGAGGACATCAGCCCGGAGGAAATGGCCCGACGGGGTCGTGAGGCTCTGGCCAAAATGGGTGAATGTGGCAAGAAGTAGTCTCGCGCCGGCCGACTCCCTCCTTTCCGCGTGTAGAACGACGACGAGTCCCTGGTGGCTGTGCCGCCAGGGGCATCGTTTTTCTGTTGGCCGCATCGATTAACATGTCGGCATGATTCACTTTCACGTGACCGCGCAGGCGCGCGAGGGCTCGGCCCGCTGTGGTGTGTTGCATACGCCCCGCGGCCCGGTCCACACCCCGGCGTTTATGCCGGTGGGAACGCAAGGGACCGTCAAGGGGGGGGACGCAGGCAGGATGCAGGAAACCGGCGCCCAGATGATTCTGGCGAATACTTACCACCTCGCCCTGCGCCCGGGGGAGGAAACGGTCGCGGCGCTGGGCGGCCTGCACGAGTTCTCCGGCTGGTCGGGACCGATACTCACCGATAGCGGGGGCTTCCAGGTATTCAGCCTGGCGGACCGGATCACGGTGACCGAGGAGGGCGTCGAATTCCGCTCGCACATCGACGGCGCCAGCGTTCATATTTCGCCGGAGCGATCAATCGCCATCCAGGAACGGTTGGGCAGCGACCTGATCATGGCGTTCGACCATGTCGTGGCGCTGCCGAACCAGGCGAGCGTCATTGAAGAGGCGACCTGGCGGAGCGTCCGCTGGGCCGCGCGCTGCCAGCGCGTGGCGGGCCGCAGCGATCAGATGTTGTTGGCGATCGTCCAAGGCGGCCTCGACGCAAGCCTGCGTCGCCGATGCGCACGGGAACTGGCGGCCATGGGCTTTTCAGGGTACGCCGTGGGGGGCCTGAGCGTCGGCGAAACGCCGGCCGAAATGTATGCCGCGCTCGACGCCGTGACGCCGGAACTGCCGGCCGATCGGCCGCGTTACTTGATGGGGGTCGGCCGGCCGCAGGACATCCTCGCGGCGATCTCCCGCGGCATCGACCTGTTCGATTGCGTGATGCCGACCCGCAATGGGCGCAATGCCCTGGTGTTTACCGACGCCGGACCCTTACGACTTCGCAATGCCGTCCATGAGAGGGACCGCCGCCCGGTCGAGCAGCAGTGTCCCTGCCCGGGCTGCCGCCATAGCCGGGGCTATTTACGGCACCTGTTTCAGGCGGGCGAGATGCTCGGCCCGATCCTGGCCTCGATCCATAACATCACGTATTACCAGCGGCTGATAGCGGGCGCTCGCGAGGCGATCGCCGGCGACTGTTTCGCCGAGTTTTACCGTGAAAAGCTCCGCGGCTGGGGGGTCGATCCGCAGGCCGATCGCAACGCGGCGCCCGGAAGCGGCCGAGCGCGGTCCGTTTGAGGGCGGGCATCGAGGCCGTTCAAAGTACAGCCATCGGACGCCGAGTCATTCCGGCGCCCAGGCCGATGGGCAGTTCACAGTTGTAGCTTGAGCCGTCGGGAGGGGAGCTTCACCGACGCCGAATTGGCGCAACTACTGGGCGCTGCTCGTCCGAGCTACCGTTATCGGCGTGCGGCGCGCCTGGTCCAAAGGGTGCCCCAAAATGCATTCCCCGACGGGCTCCTGCCCATCGGGACCGCCGCCCTTGTTCGTTGCGGCGCTAAGACTTATGATATCGCGATTGCAGTGGCGGCAGGCGGCCCCGGTCTAGGGCTATCCGACCGCGATTGGCCCTTCTAGCGGCTTCGATTCGTTGCGGCGGAAGCGCCCTGGCGTTTCCGCGCGGACGACGCCCGCGCAATCGCTGCACTAAGCGTTCCCGGGGAGCTCGCCAGTCAGGCCGAGGGCGGTGAAGTACGTGATTGGCATCGATTTACAGCGCATTTATCTGGTGGCCCAAGCAGCGGCACAGCAGCCAGCCCAAGGCGCCGAGGCGGCCCCTTCTCCGCTGGCAAACATGCTGCCTGCGCTGATGGTGATCATGGTGCTGTTTTACTTTCTGATCCTTCGGCCGCAGAAGAACAAAGACCAGCAGTTTCGCTCGATGATCGACAACCTCAAGGAAACCGACCGCGTGGTGACCATTGGCGGCATTCACGGGGTGGTGACCAGCGTCCAGCGCGAGGCGAAGTTGGTCACGCTTCGCGTAGACGAATCGACCGGGACGAAGATCCGCGTCGGGGCGTCCGCCATTGCCCAGGTGATGACCGATGATGAAAAGAGCGCCTAGGTCGCTTAGGCGTTGCCGCCCGCTGTCTTTCAATCCAACTGGCGCCCTGAGCCTGCTCCGCGACGACGCCGCGCGACGCAAGTGAATTCGGGCACGCCGAGACCAGACTATTTCAATCAATCATGGAACGAGTCTCCTTCTTCCGTCACGTTATCGGCCAACTTGTTGCTCGTCGTCGCACGTTGCAGTGGCTGCTGTTGATCGTGCTGGGCGCGTGGTCGCTGCCCTCGCTGGCGGAGGATGCAGCCATCGGCGGGCATACGCAGGCGGACGAAGTGGCGCCGGCAGACATTGACGCCAGTCGCGTGAATTGGGAAGGCATTTCCAAGGCGGCCATCGTCATTGCGGTGTTGGTCGTTCCGATGATCGTCGGCAGCTTTCTGGCCCGACGGCTGCGGATGCCGGACTACGGCTGGAAGTTTTCGCTGGCGATCGGCTCGCTGGCGGCGGCCGCCGTAATCCTGATGATGGGTGAAATCAAGAAGGGCCCCGACTTAAGCGGCGGCATCACGCTGATCTACGAGATCGAGAACAACCCTGCCGCGGCGCCGGCCGGCGCCGCGGCGGCTCAGCCAGGCGGCGACCAGGCCCAGGCCGGGGGCGGCGACCAGGATACCGGCCAGGCCGCCGCCGACGCCGACC
>JADLBW010000043.1 GCA_020847515.1 Pirellulales bacterium
CCTAGGTCCGCTAGCCAAAGCGGATGGCCACAGCGCAATGAAACGGGGAAAAAACAAGGTCCGGCGCCGCCTGCAGCGCCGGACCTTGCCTGTTGAAAGGACCACGGACCACCGGTCACCCTTACCCTCGGGGCACTATTGGCGCGTCGTCCGAGCGCCGGCCGCCGCCCGCGGCGTTTCACCGCTGGCGCCTTCAAGCTGTTGCATTATCTGCTTGGCTTCCGCCAAATGGTGCTCGGTCATCTGCGTTCCTTGCTCAACTACCTGTTCCAGCGGGCCGCCGCTGACATGCTGCTTGGCTGCCCGTAACTTGGCCAGCATGCCGGTATGCAGGCCGTTCTGCACCCCCATGAAGCACTTGTCAAACTCGGCTCCCTGCTTTTGCGAGAGGTCTTGCGTGACTAGCTGAACGCATTGTTCTTTCACTTGTTTGATGAATTGGACCATCTGCGGCACGTTGCCGGCTTCCGAGCTGCCGGCTTGGCCAGTAGTGGCGGTCCGTTGATTCTCGCCGCCCGCCGGTTGGGACTCGATGGCCGTCGTTGCCGAACTGGCGTCGGCCGATTGCGCGGCAGCGCCGCGTTGATTATCGGCGGCGTGCGTCCCGCTAAGCTGTAGGTTCATACTGGCCAGTTCCGGGGCCGCCTGTTGGAGCTGCGAAATCGCTTGCTGGTGCTGCTCGATCATCTTTTGAGCGAATTGCTTCACCTGATCGTTCTGTGCGTGCTGAACGCCCAACTGCGAAATGGCGATCTCTTCCTGGTTGCCCAGCAGTAAACAAGCGGCGATGTGCTGCGCCAGCGAGTTCTCCCCCGCCGTCGCCTGCGACGTGCGATTAGCGGGCTGGGCGCCGGCGTTTCTCCTCGTAGCGGGATTCTCTCTGGTGGTCGTCTGGGCCAGGGCGTCCCCAGCGACGGCAACCAACAGGACGAGTGCGGGTGCAAGTAGCCTTTTCATTCTTCGGGTCTCCTAGAAAGGAAGTGACGTACGCAACGTGCGTCTCTACGTGGACGCTCGTAAGTTCGCGAGGCTGTATGAAGCGGTCTTCGGCGCCGCCGCCAGCAGGCAGCCGCACGTAAATGAACTGCCGCCTCGGTAGGTGAATTTGGCCTGTGGGCGATTTCCATCGCCTCAGCAGCGCCGCTAGCACGCGACGAGGTTCACGATCGTCGCCCGCGCAAGAATCACGGCCGGCGTGGGCAAGTTGCAAGGAATGTGCCGTGAGCCGCCGATCGCAGCAAACTTGTGAACTTTTGTGCGGCCAACGCTCGGCGCTCCGCCGCGCCCCCGTTCAGCGGGCGGTTTCTCCATGTCTACCAGAAGAATTGGCGCCAGCGCCTGCACGCCATGTAAATTCGATTCGCAGCCCGGTAGCACGCGGCCCGTGTCCGAGCCGCTGCCACAACGAGCGAGCTAAGACCATGACGGCTTGTCCCTGGGCCAGCGCAACGGACGTAGCCTGTTTTCGCAGCCGGAATCCAAGTTCTAGTCGGCACGAGAAATGCTGCCTGCCAAACCGACGCAGCAATCGAACTGCGTCAGCTACTTCCTGTAGTTCCTGGCGGCGGTTAAGCCGCGTTCGGATCGAAACACTTCAATCCAGAAGGCCCGCCTCGCATGCCCAGACACGATGTAGTTATCGGCGTATTCTCCACGGCCTCGGCGGCCCGGGCCGCAATCGTTGATCTGCAGGCCGCGGGTTGGGATCATCGCGACGTCTCTCTGATCACGCGAGCTGAGTCCGCGGAGCTCCAGGCCGCCGGCCCGCTCGACCAAGGCGACGAGGCTGAAGCGGGCGCCGGTCTGGGCGCCGCCGCCGGCGCGACCGTCGGACTGCTGGCAAGTACGGCCCTGCTGACGATCCCGGGCATCGGCGCCGTGGCATTCGCCGGGGCCTTGGCCAGCGGTATCACGGGGGGACTGGTCGGCGGCCTCGTCGGCGCCATGAGCGGTTGGGGCGTCAAAGAAGATCGACTCCACGAATATGAGGGCGACTTAAGCGCCGGCAAGACGCTCGTCGTCGTCACCGGCGACCCGCTTCGATTGGCAGCCGCTAAATCAGTTTTGGACGACTCACAGGCGGAGCGAGCGACGCTGCACGCGGAGTCGGCCGACGCGGTCGTCGATGGGTAACGGCGGTGAGTAAAGGCGATGAGTAAAACACTCGCGATCCGAAACCATCGCGGTCACTCGCCGGCGGGAAGTATCGTCCGCGCCCCTCGGTCTCCGGGCGGCAATTGCAGCCTGTGAACCGGCAGGGAATAATTTCTCTTGCGGGCAAGCAAATTGCAGGCCGGCCCGAGAGGTTCGGCTCCGTTGACATTGCTTGCTACGGCCCAAGGCGAGCGCAATTTGGAATGACTACCAGCGGCTCTACCGCGACCGGGCGTTCCGCGAGCGCTGATGACGCGCTCGCCTCCTATGCTGCGCATCGCCTGTTAATCGACGGCCTCCCGGCCGCCATCTACGCCTGCGACGCGGACGGCTGCATTACCCTGTTCAACGAAGCTGCCGTGAAATTATGGGGGGTCCGGCCCGAAGCGGGACGAACCCGCTGGTGCGGGTCGCATCGCATCTTCGACGCCGACGGCCGCGCACTACCGCTGGACGCATGTCCCTTGGCCGTCGCGCTGCGCGAAAAACGGCCTGTCGAGCCTACCGAGATCCTCGTCGAGCGCCCCGACGGCAGCCGCCGTCATGTGCTCGCCCACCCGCGACTGGTCTTCGACGCCGACGGCGCGGTAGTCGGCGCCCAGAACATGCTCGTCGACGTCACCGAGCAGAAGCAAACCCAATCGGCCCTGGCGGCCGCCAAAGACGATCTGGCCGCCCAGGTCGACAGCCTTACGCAACTGCACGACCTGGCCATGGCCCTGGCCGGCCCGCTGAACTTGCCTGAAGCCCTGCAGGCCGTAACGCAAACCCTGGTCCGCCTCCACCGCGCCGACGCCGGCCGGCTGGCGTTATACGATGCCGACCGCGGCTGCCTGCAAACCGTAGCCAGCGAAGGCTTTAGCCCGCGTAAGCTGGAACTAATCAGCCATGCCGAAGGGGGCGCTTGCGGAGCCGCCTTCGCCACGAAAAAACGCTGCATCGTCACCGACGTCCAGACCGATCCGCGAATGAACGCCTTTCGGCCCGTCGCCCGCGAAGTCGGCGTTCGGGCCATTCACAGCACCCCCGTATTGACCCGCTCGGGCGACATCCTCGGCGTGATCTCCGTTTATTTCGCGGCGCCGCGCGATGCCGCGCGGCGCGAAAAACAGTTGGCCAATCTCTGCGCTCGCCACGCCGCCGACGCGATCGAAGCCGACCGCCACCGCCAGGCCCTCAGCGACAGCCAGCAGCGATTCAGCATGTTCATGCGCCACCTCCCCGGCCTGGCCTGGATCAAGGATAGCGATGGGCGGGTTGTGTTCGTCAACGATGCTGCAGAGCGGGCGTTGGGGCGGCCGAAATCTGAACTCTACGGTCGCCAAGACCTAGAGCTGTTCCCCTCGCACACGGCGCCTCAGTTGGCTGACGACAGCCGCCGCGCACTGTCGGCTGGATCGCCCGTGGAAACCATCGAGACCCTGACGCAGGACGACGGCGTCCACCATGCGCTGGTCAGCAAGTTTCCCGTCCCCGACGCCAGCGGAGCGACTTCGCTCTTCGGCGGCATTGCCATCGACGTAACCGAGCGGGTTCAGGCCGAACAGGCGTTGCGTAACAGCGAAGAGCGGTTCCGCGCCGTGACGATGAACGCCCCGGTCGCCATCTTCATCAAGGACGTTGAGGGCCGCTATACGCTGTGCAATCCACTCGCCTCGCAAGCGTTGGGCCTTCCGCATGGCGCCGTCGGGCGCACCGATTACGACGTCATGTCCCGCGAACTGGCCGATAAGTTGCGCGCCCGCGACTTGGAGGTGCTCAGTTCCGGCCAGATCGTCGAAAACGAAGACGTCATCCCCCTGCGCGGAGTGGATCGCTACTATCTGTCAGTGAAGTTCCCCCTCCGGAACAGCCAGGGGGCGGCCGTCGGCGTGGCGGGAGTGGCGGTCGATATCACCGATCGAAAGGCGGCTCAGCAAGCGCTCCGCGAAAGCGAGCGCCGCTTGCTGCTGGCGACCCAGGCCGGAAAGGTCGGCGTGTGGGCCTGGGACATCGAATGCAAGCGAGTTTCCTGGTCGGAGTCGCTGCAGACGATTCTCGGCGTCGATCCGGCGAATCTGGTCGAACATGAGGGATTCGAGTCGCTCGTCCACCCCGAGGACCGCCTGAGAGTCCGGCATGCCATTTGGTCGGCCGCCGAGAGCGGCGTCCCCATGGAAATCGAATTTCGCGCGATCCGACCCGACGGCGGCCAGAGCTGGCTGTTCAGCAGCGCCACGGTAATCTGCGAACGGGGCCGCGCCGTGCGCATGCTCGGGGCGACGCTCGACATCACCGAACGCAAACAAGGCGAAATCGCCCTGCGCGAGAGCGAGGCCCGCTTCCGCACCCTCGCCAGCCATGCGCCCGTCGGAATCTTCCAGACCGACCGCAGCGGCCGCACCATCTTCATCAACGAGAGCTGGAGCCGGATGGCCGGCCTCTCCGCCGAGCAGGCGCAAGGCGACGGTTGGCAGCGGGCGATCCACCCCGACGACCGCGATCGCGTGTTGACCGGTTGGCAGAAGGCCGTTGCAAAAGCCGCCCCGTCGGACGAGGAATTCCGCTTTCAACGCCCCGACGGCGTCGTCACCTGGTTGCAGGGCCATGCCGTGCCCTTGCTCGACGAACAGGGCGAACTAATGGGCTATATCGGCACGGTGGCCGACATCACGGCCCGCAAAGAGGCCGAATCGGCGCTGCGCAACAGCGAACGGATGTACCGGGCCATCGGCGAATCGATCGATTACGGCATTTGGGTCTGCGACGCCGAGGGACGTAACATCTATGCCAGCGAGTCGTTCCTCGGGCTGTTGGGCATCACCCAGGAGCAATGCTCGAATCACGGCTGGGCGGATCTGCTCCATCCCGATGACGTCGATCAAACGCTCGCCGCCTGGAAGCAATGCGTCAAGGCCGGCGGAACCTGGGATGTCGAGCACCGGTTTCGCGGCCGCGACGGCAAGTGGCGCCCCGTCCTCGCCCGCGGCGTGCCGGTCAGCAACGAACAAGGTGAAATCATCGCCTGGGTCGGCATCAATCTCGACATCAGCGAACTGAAGGAAGTCGAAAACGAGCTCCGCGAAAGCGAGGCCCGTTTCCGCAACATGGCCGATAATGCGCCGGTTCTGATCTGGGTCCACGGCGTCGGCGGTTGCCAGTACGTGAACAAGGAGTACCTGCGATTCGTCGGCGGCACGCTGGCCGATGTTCAGGGCATGAATTGGGCGGAGTACATCCATCCCGACGACGCCCAAGGGTACGTCGACAGCTACATGGAGGCCTTCGAACGTCGCCAGCCGATCGTCGCGCAGTTTCGCTTCCGTCGCGCCGACGGCGAGTATCGCTGGCTGACGGCCACCGGCGCCCCGCGCTTCCGCCCCGACGGCGCCTTTCTGGGCTACGTCGGCTGCTCGGTCGACGTCACCGATATCAAGTCCTCCGAGGCCGCGCTGCTCGAAGCCGATCGCCGCAAGGACGACTTCTTAGCCATGCTCGGCCACGAGTTGCGCAATCCCCTGGCCGGCATCGTCACCGGCGCCCAGGTCCTCAGCATGCTCCGCCTGGAGCCCGAAGCGGCTGAAATGCAGGCTGTCATCTCCCGGCAGGCCTCCTATATGTCGCGCATCGTCGACGACCTGCTGGACGTGTCGCGAATCGCCCGCGGCAAACTACGGCTGCGGCGTCAATACGCCAACCTGCGGCATTTGCTCCGCGACACGGTCGACGACTATCGTAAGAGCCGCGCGCTCGATCAGTGCGAACTGTACGTTAACATCCCCGACGTCGATTTGTGGGTATGGGCCGATCCGGCGCGCTTGGCGCAGGCCTTTTCCAATATCATTCACAACAGCTACAAGTTCAGCGACGGGCCCAACGTCATTGCCGTCGAGCTGTCGGCGGATCAGGACATGTCGCAGGCGGTGATCGTCATTAACGATCGGGGCATCGGCATGGCCAAGGAAACGCTCGAGCGGCTCTTCGAACCGTTCAGCCAGGCCGACACCACGCTCGAACGCAGCCGCGGCGGGCTGGGACTGGGACTGGCCCTCACCAAGGGCCTGCTGCAATTGCACGGCGGCGACGTCACCGCCTATAGCGCCGGCCTGGGCCAGGGAGCCGCCTTTACCATCACCTTGCCCTGCGTCAAGCCTCCGTTGCGTTCGGGCGACTCCGCAGCGCCAGAATCTGCCGCCAGCCAGCGCGTGCTGATCATCGATGATCGGCGCGACGCGATACTGCCGCTCCAAAAGATGCTGCAGATGGACGGCCACACCGTGGCCAGCGCCCTGGACGGGCCTGCCGGCCTCGAGAAGGCCGCCGACTTCCAGCCGCACGTCGTTCTGTGCGATATCGGCTTGCCGGGCGACATGAACGGCTACCAGGTCAGCCGCGCGCTGCGCGACCTGTCGCAAACCGCCGGTTCGTACCTGGTCGCCGTCACCGGCTACGGCCACGAAGAGGCCCGCCGCAAGGCCAAGGAAGCGGGCTTCGACTATCATGTCACCAAGCCGCTCAACAAGCAGCAACTGCGCGATCTGCTGGCCCACCGCCCGACGTTCTGAAGTATCGTTACCGCACTTCCAGCATCCGCTCCAGCGCCGCCAGCGACCACTTCGCCGTTTCTTCGTCCACCTCGATGACATTCACCGGCGTGCCGGCGACGAGGTTTTCCAGGCTCCAAGCCAGGTGCGCCAGGTCGATGCGATACATCGTCGCGCACATGCAGACCACCGGCGATAGAAAGTGGATCTCCTGCTCCGGATGCTGCTGCTTCAGCCGGTTCACCAGGTGCAGCTCGGTGCCGATGGCCCACTTCGTTCCCGGCGGCGCCCCCTCGACGGTCTTGATGATCTTGCCCGTGCTGCCGAATTCGTCAGCCAACTCGAACACCTCGCGCGGGCATTCCGGATGAACCAGAATCTTGATGCCCGGGTGGTTCTTGCGAAAGGCCGCTACGTGCTCCGGCTGGAACATCTGGTGGACGCTGCAATGGCCCTTCCACAGGATCACCCGGCTGCGTTCAATTTGCTCGCCGGCGTTGCCCCCCAGGTCGGCGGCATAGGGATCCCATAGCGGCATCTCCTCCAGCGGAATCCCCAGCCCCATCGCCGTGTTGCGACCGAGGTGCTGATCCGGAAAGAACATCACCCTCCTCGTGCGCGCGAAGGCCCACTCCAGCGCCGCCTTGGCGTTGCTCGAGGTGCACACGATGCCCCCGTTCCTGCCGACGAACGCCTTCAAACTGGCGGCCGAGTTGATGTACGTGACCGGCGTAATGTCGCCGACGTCGACTACCTCGGCGAGCTGGTCCCACGCCGACTCGATCTGGTGGATCGCCGCCATGTCCGCCATCGAGCAGCCGGCCGCCATATCGGGCAGAATCACGGTCACCCGTTCGCCGTCGCGCTCCGCCAGCTTCTGGGGGCGGTTCGACAGGATGTCGGCCGTCTCGGCCATAAAATGGACGCCGCAGAAGGCGATATGCCGGCACTGCCGGTTTTCGGCCGCCAACTGGCTAAGCTGGTAGCTGTCGCCCGTATGGTCGGCCAGCGCGATGACTTCATCCTGCTGATAGTGGTGACCCAGAATGAGCAGCCGCCGACCCAGCTCCCGCCGCACCGCGTTGATGCGGGCCTGGAGTTCCTCATTGGGGAGCGACTTGTAGGGCTTCAGATCGAACTTGGGAGCGTTGAGCGTGACGGACGACATGGCGCAATGTAGTGGTGAGCGGAAAGGGGTCGGGAGGCTTTGGCGACTGGAAAGCTACATTTCTCCTGTGAGCCTCCCAGTCGCCAAAGCCTCCTGACCCCGTTTAGGTGCCATTATAGGTGATTCGCTCCGACGAGAGCAGGCGCACAAAAAACGGGCGAGCCGCCGATCGCGACCCGCCCGCCTTCGAGAATCGAATCTCTGAGGTCTCTGGTTAGCTGTCAAAGAACATGGCTCGGTCCGCGTTTATCTGCCGTACCCCAGGGCGCCGCCGATTGCGCTGCCGACATTCGCGCCGCTATTGCCGCCGATGGCGCCGCCGATCGCCCCGCCCACATTGGCGCCCGCGGCGTAGCCCGGATCGACGTAGGTGTTGCCATAGCCGTAGCCGTACCCCTGATTGCCGTACGCCTGATTGCCGTATCCGTAACCGGCGTTGCCATAGCCCCGGTAGCCCGTGCCATATCGCATGTTATTGCGATATCCGTAGGCGTTGCCGTAGGGCTGATAGTAGCCCTGGCCATAGGCGCGATACGGGGCGTTCCGCTGCATGTAACCGGTTGGCAACTGATAGTTCGACCGGTCGTAAGCGGTCCAATTGCCGTTGCGGTAATACATCCAGTTATTCTGCGGCGTGTAATACCACCATTCGCCATTGTGTTGGCGGAAGCGCCAACGGGCGTTGCGATCGTTGGCGGTGGCGCTGGTGTTCGCCCCGGCGTTGAGATTGGCCTGGGCGTTGGCCCCGGCGGCCGGATTTCCGGCCTGACCGCTGACGGCGCCTTGACCGCTCAAGGTCGCCTGGTTGGCCGAATTGGCGATATTGCTGGCACCCGAGTTGGCGTTGGCGCCCACGGCGGCGCCCGCCGTGGCGTCGCCAGAAAGAGTGTTGGTGCCGCTAGCGCCCGTTCCCGCACCGGTCGTGCCGCCGGTTCCGGCCGTGCCGCTGAAATTCCCGCCCGTACCGATGGCGGTGCCGCGATCAGCTCCGGTAGCGGCTTGCCCGCCGAAGTTGCCTGCGGTTCCCGTGGAGGTCCCACGGTCGGCCCCGGCCGAAGCCTGGGTACCGAAGTTGCCCCCCGTGCCGATAGCCGTGCCGCGGTTGGCGCCCGATGCGGTGCTCCCGCTGGTCGACGTATCGGCGCTGGTCGAGGCCCCAACGCTGCCGCTCTCTACGGTCCCGGCGGTTTGGCCGGTCGCGGCCCCGACGCCGGCGCCCGCGCCTACCCCGCTAGCCACGCTCGACCCCGCGCCTGCTCCGGCGCCGGCCCCGCTGGCGGCGCTCGCCCCCGCTCCGCCTCCGCCTCCGCCGCTTTGGGCGTACGCCAGCGGACTGGCGTACAGCAGTGCTGCGCCCAGAACCGCCGCAAACTTTGTGTTCGAAAATCGCATCTCATTCTCCTCCGCTTTTGCCTTGAACTGTTACCTGACTGGCCGCGGTATCTCATCCGCAGCGCGTCCGCCTTCGCAAGTCCTGGCCAGACGCAAGGGTCGTGCCGGTCGCGGGAGGTGCGGCGACTCCGTTGCGGCTCGCGGGGCCGAAAATGCCGGGAATTGCCCAGTTTCCAGCACCGCCGAGCGCGTCTCCCCTTCCGGATCGAAGCACAAAGCAATCGGGCGGCCTCGTACCGGCCTGACACGAGCTGGTCTAGCAACGACCAACGCCAGCCTGGGCAAAGTTTGACGGTCAGCTAGCCGATAAGGAGCAAATAAGTGCGCTCAAGTAGACAGTTCGTGGCGATACACCGCTGGCATGACTCAACTGAACCCCGATTTTGCAGCCCAAGTGCTAGCGACCTGCCGCGCCGGCGCCGAAAAGATCGCCGCGGCGCTCGGCCGGGCGCTGGATCGATCCATTGCCGTCGGCCCTGTTGAATCGGGCGTTTACGATGCGACGGCGCCTGGCCCGGGGTGCGCCGGTCCGGGGCTGGCGGTGTTGCTGGCCGTCGGCGACAGTTCTGTGGCCGCCGTGCTGGCAGCGTCCTCAGGCCTCCTGCCGGCGTGGTCCGGCGAGCCCGACGCGACTGTCGAAAGCCAGCTCGCGACGCTCGCACAAGAACTAAGCCTGCTTCTGCTGCCCGAGGCAGTCGCCTCCAGCGGTGCACGGGCTGCATTCGTACCCAACCTGGCCTCGGCGCTCGCCGCCGCGGGCGCGGCGACCGGCGCGGCGACGGTCGCCCTCCCGATTTCCTCAGACGGCGCGGCGGCCTCGCTGATCCTCCTCGGGCCGTTGCCAGAACCCGAGAAGCTGCTGGCGCCATCGGGCGGGGCCGGGCTGCTTGCCGCCCACGACGTTGCCGCGCCCCCGACAAGTGCGCTGGACCCAACGCCGCAGAGCCAGGCCGAGCCCCGCATCGCCGACCTGCGGCAACTGCCCGGCTACGCGCGGAGCTTGCTGAAAATCAGCGTCCCGGTCAGCGTTCAACTGGCGGCGAAGAAGGAGTCGGTCCAGGAAGTCATCTCGCTGGCGCCGGGGTCGATTATCAAGTTCGAGAAGAACTGCGAGGAGCTGCTGCAGATGATCGTCGGCGAACATCCGGTCGCGGAGGGCGAGGCGGTGAAGATCGGCGAAAAGTTCGGCTTTCGCGTCAGCTCGATGCTCCTGCCGCCCGAACACTTCGTTCCGGCCACGCGCAAGCGGGCATGAGGCGCCAGAGAGTGTCCGGTGACCGGTGACCAGAGATCTGCGATCTGCGATTCCGCATCCAGCGCCCGCACTGCCTGCTTCGAGCCGCGCTTCAGCCTCCTATGGCTCGCCACGGCGACTTCAGCAGGTCGCCGGCGCTAAACGTCAGCGAATCGCGTTTCTTCTCGATGGCGCGGTTGAGCTTGGCCACCAGCCCCGGACCGTTGACTTCTTCCTCGACGATCCTTGCCAGTCCGTCGCCGAGTTGACGGACGATCGGCCCCCGAGCGTTGCTGATTCTTCGCAGGCGCAGCTCGTGCATCGTCAGCCGAGCATCGCGAACCAGCGGCCGCACGGCCACGGCCGGGGCCCGCTCCACGACCAGCGCTTGCAGCACGACCTCGCCGCTGATCTCAAGCGTTACCCGCGCATCGCCCTCGGCCTCTACCGCGACGACGTGGACGCCGTATTCATAGACCTTCGCCCGGGCCCACGCAGCCAGGCTGGCGTCGATGCGCAAGGTGAATTCGATGCCGCCGCCCTTCCGCGATTGCAGCCGCGTTAGCTGCACAGCGAGCGTCCGTTCCGGTTCGATCAAATGAAGGCGATAGTGCTTCCAGACGCCGTGATTGACCGTCTTGCGTCGCCGCTTGAGATCGAAGTCGCGAAGGTTGCCGGTAGCCCGCAGCCCGACGACGATTTCCTTGGTGGCGCCCCAGTCGTCGCGTTTTTCATATTCCGCCGGAATGGCCTCGCGAATCAGCGTGCTGATGCTGCGCGCCAGCGCGTCGCCGTCGCTTGATTGAACCGCCGCCGGCTCGCCGGCCCTCAACGTGGGGGCTGCAACCATGGCGAACATCATCACCCAGAGGCAGCGCACCGCGACGGCTCCTGAAAAGGGGTCCTTTTGACGGCGAGGTAGCGCAGTAAAGCCTGCGCTACGGCAGGGCCAGCGGCCGCCTCCTCGACGGGCCCCCACGCGCGGCAGGCGCCCGCGCCGAGGGCGTGCGTCTGCCCGTCGACTTGGCGTCGATCGTGTTACCGTTATACGCTGCATCGCCGCCCGGTAGTTCGCGCCGCTTGCATCAACGAAAAGAACCTGCCCCGAACCCGAAGGTTCGAGACAGGTCCTCAGAGGGGGATTCAGTTATCCGTCGCACCGCTTAGCGGACAAAGCTAGCCGAGACGACCTTGCGGGGCTGGGCGACCTTGGCAGCCGGGTCGGCGACGGGCGCCGGCGGAATCGGGGCCGCTTCGCCGCCTGCCGGGGCGTCGGCAGCCGGGGCGCAACTGCTGCAGCCGCTCTGGCAGCCGCTGTTGCAACCGCAGCTCGCTTCACAGCCGCAGCTCGCTTCGCAGCAGCTCGATTCGCAGCAGCAGTTGTGCTTGCGAGAGAACAGCCGGCTCAGCAGACCGCAGCGACGCTTGCCGCAGCCGCTGTCGCAGCAGTTGTCGGCGCAGCAGTCGTCCGGGCAACCGCAGCTAGCTTCGCAGCAACCGTTGTCGCAGCCATTGTCGCAGCACGGGTCGCAGCCACAGCTCGCCTCGCAGCAGTTGTGCTTGCGGGAGAACAGGCCCAGCAACGCGCAGCGACGCTTTCCGCAGCCGCTGTCGCAGCAGTTGTCGGCACAGCAGTCGTCCGGGCAGCCGCAGCTAGCTTCGCAGCAGCCATTGTCACAGCCATTGTCGCAGCAGGGGTCGCAGCCGCAGCTCGCTTCGCAGCAGTTGTGTTTGCGGCCGAACAGGCGAGACAGCAACTTGCCGCGGCCGACGCAGCAACCGTCGTCGCAGCACCCGTCGTTGCATCCGCAGGCGGGCTCGCAGCCGTTGTCAGCGCAGCAGTCGCTGGGGCAACCGCACGACTTTTCGCAGCAGCAAGCCGGCTCGCAACAGTCGCAGCCGCAGCCGTTGCCGAGCATCCGGTCCAGCAGACCAGCGCCGTAGCTCTGGCCGGCCAGGCAGACGCTCATCAGAAGCGCTCCTAACACGTTCCCTTTCATCGAACCACGTCTCCTATTGCGTTGGGGACAACCGTCGGCGGCTTGCGGCGACGGCACTCGCGCGGCGGACCACTCCCTGGCGGGTCCTGTCGTGGCGACAGCCGCGGCCGTAGCGGCCGCTCAAGGGGGGGTGTGCGGGGCGGGAGCTCTCCGGGCGCGGCCGGATGCGGCAAGGCGGGTGCGCAGGCGGTTCCCAACAGGGTGGCGTCGCGGCCGGTCGAGCCAGTCCATGGCCCGATCCAGTACTTCCGACTGCGGCGCTCTTTCGCGGATGTGTCGCAGTGACACGTGAGTGCTTTCTCTTGCGACATGCGTGATATCGGCCGCGCCCAAGACGCCCCTTGAGACCGGCGGAAGTATTTTTCAGCGAGCACCTTACGTCGACTCCTGGGTAAACTTTGACGGCCGCGCAGCTTCCTCCGCAGGCGGCGACTCTGAGCACCCTCGCACGCGAGCGAGCATGGTTGACAACCGGAAAACCTGCTATGCTTTACCAGCCTCGGTCGAGGGCAGGCCGGCACGGGCGACCCAGGCGGCCTACTTCGGCCCAGGCCTCGCAGCCGGCGTAATCGATATCACCTTCCATGTGGGCGAGCCCACGCGCAGCGGCGCCGGATGCGTCCGCACCCGCGCGAGCTTCGCTTCCCGCCTATAGCCGTCATCCTTCCCTTCGGCGCCGGCGCCCCTTCGCTCGCCGGCCGCGAGGAATCTCTACTGGAATCGGAGGCAGTCGAAGTACATCCATGCAACGGCACTCGATCCACTCGCAATCCACTTGGCATTCTCTACCAACTTGGGCCTTCGCCGGCACCCTTGCGGCTGCTTGCATAGTCCCCGCCTCCGCACAATCGGCCGACAACCCTGCGCCGCCGGCCGCTGCCGCGGCGACGCCGACCGACCCTATGGATTGGCCTAACTGGCGCGGACCGCAGCAGAACTCCGTCTCCACCGAAAAGAATCTCCCCGAAAAGTGGAGCCTCGACGGCGGCGAGGGAAGCAATCTCCTCTGGAAGCGGACCTATCTGGGCACCCGTTCGACGCCCATCGTCATGCGCGGCAAGCTCTACGTGCTGGTTCGCGACAAGCCCGGCACCGCCGATGAGGGCGAGAAGGTCGTCTGCGCCGACGCCGCCACCGGCGAACAGAAGTGGGAACACCGCATGAGCGTCTACCTGACCGACGTCCCCGATACCCGCGTCGGGTGGTCGGCCGTCGTCGGCGACCCGGAGACCGGGCGGGTATACGCCCAAGGCGTGGCCGGGACCTTTTGTTGCTTGGAAGGAGAAGACGGCACGGTCGTGTGGCAGCACAACCTGCTGGAAGATTACGGAACCATCTCCACCTACGGCGGCCGGACCAACTTCCCCGTCATGTTCGATGACACGGTCCTGATCAGCGCGATCCTCGTCGGCTGGGGCGATACTCCGGCCTACGACAATCTCGCCCGCCCGGCTCATCGGTTCATGGCGTTCGACAAGGCCACTGGCGAGCTCCGCTGGCTGGCTGGCACGACCCTCTCGCCGCCGGATACCAACTACAGTACGCCCGTCGCCAAGATCGTCGGCGGCGAAGCGCAGCTCATCTTCGGCGGCGCCGACGGCCGACTTTGGGGCCTGCAGCCGCGAACCGGCAAGCCCCTCTGGAACTTCCCCTTAAGCCGCCGCAGCATCAACGCCTCGCCCATCGTTGAGGGGACCACGGTCTACTGCGGGCATAGCGAAGAAAACCTCGTCGGCAGCACTCAGGGCGCCGTCGCCGCCGTCGACGCCACGCTCCGCGGCGACCTGACGGGCAAAGAAAAGTGGCTCGCCTACACGCTCATGGCCGGCAAAAGCTCGCCCGTCATGGTCGACGGCAAATTATGGATCGTCACCGACGGCGCAAAACTGCAGATCCTCGATCCCCAGACCGGCAAGGAGCTAGGTCGCAAGTCGCTCGGCACGGTCATGCGGAGCACGCCGGTCTACGCCGACGGCAAGGTTTACCTGTGCACCAACAGCGGCGTCTGGTACGCCCTCAAGCCCGCGGCCAACGGCGCCGAAGTGCTGCAGAAGATGCGCTTGAGCGGCGACCAAAACGACGGCTCGCCCATCGTCTCGCACGGGCGAATCTACCTGCCAACGTCAGAAGCCGTCTATTGCATCGGCTTGAAGGACGTCAAGCCGCAGGCCGACCCGCTGCCAACGCCCGAACAGGAGCCCCCTGTCGAGGCCGACGCAACGCCCGCGACCGTCGTCCTATCACCCTACGACGCCGTGCTCAAGCCGCGCGAGTCGCAGAAGTTCACCGCGCGGCTCTACAATTCCCGCGGTCAACTGCTCCGCCTGGCCAATGCCGACGAGGTGGCGTTCCGCGTTGAAGGCCCCGGCGAAATAGGAACCGACGGCACGTACGCCGCTCCGCCCCGCGGCGGTCACGAGGGGGCCCTGGTGTACTGCAAGGCGGGCCAGTTGGAAGGCAAGGCCCGCGTGCGAATCGTCCCTCCCCTTCCCTGGGCGTTCGACTTCAACAAGGGCGACATCCCCATCACCTGGATCGGCGGGCGGATTCGCTACGTGCTTGAAGAACTCGACGGCGACCGCGTCGCCAAGAAGCTCGACGTGCTCCCCACCCCGCGCGACCCGAACAACAAGCTCGGCACGCGCAGCCAGTTGTTCATGGGCCCCAGCGACATGACCAACTACACGATCCAGGCAGACTTCCGGCTGACCGTCAACGACAACAGCCGCCGCATGCCCGACTGCGGCGTTATCAACAGCGGCTATACGCTCGTCATCCGCTCCGGCGACAAGAAGCTGCGGATGTATAGCTGGAACGCCCACGACCACCGCACCAGTGCAGCGGTCGATTTCGACCCCCAGACCGACGCCTGGTATCGGCTCAAACTCCAGGTCCAGCACGTCGACGGCAAGGCCAGCGTCAAGGGCAAATTGTGGCTCCGCGACCAGGCCGAGCCGCAAGACTGGACCCTCCAGATGACCGACGCCTCGCCGATCAAGGCCGGCAGTCCGGGAATCTACGGCCACTCTCAGGAGGCCGTATTCTACATGGATAACGTCGCCGTCACGCCTAATGAAGAAGGCGTCGGCCTGTAGATTCAATTCCCCAGCCAATCGGCCCGCGCATCGATCGCCGCTTGCGGCTTAGCCATAGCAAGGATTCAGATCGCCATGAAGAACCGTCTCCGCCTCGCCGGCGCCCTGGGCATCGTCGCCATCGCCTCGGCTTTCGGTCTGCAGCGAGTCCAGGGAGACTCGAAGCCGGCCGACCCCGCCGCCCGCGAGCCCAACCAGAACTGGTCGCAGTGGGGCGGTTCGCCCAGCCGCAATAACACCCCCGTCGGCCACGATATCCCGACCGAGTGGAACGTCGGCCAGTTCGACTACAAAACAGGGGCCTGGGATTCTACCGAAGCCCAGAACATCAAGTGGGTCGCCAAGCTCGGCTCTCAAAGCTACGGTAATCCGATCGTCCACAACGGCAAGATCTTCGTCGGCACGAACAACGGCGGCGAATGGCTCAAGCGATTCAAGCCAGGAACCGACCTGGGCGTCGTGCTGTGCTTCGACGTCAAGGACGGCAAGTTCCTGTGGCAACACTCCACGCCGAAGCATCCGGCCGGCCGCGTCTACGACTGGCCGCTGCAGGGCATCTGCAGCTCGCCCTATGCCGACGGCGAGCGGGTATGGGTCGTCACCAATATGGGCGAGGTCCGCTGCCTCGACACTGAAGGCTTCTACGACGGCGAGAACGACGGCCCCTTCGCCTCGGAAGACCCCGTTAACAGCCAGGAAGCCGACGTGGTCTGGAACTTCGACATGATGAAGGAGCTGGGCATCTCGCAGCACAATATGTGCGCCTGCTCGCTTACCGCCGTGGGCGATACGCTGTTCGTCTGCACCTCCAACGGCGTCGACGTCGAACACAACGACAGTCCCGCCCCCGACGCCCCCAGCTTCGTGGCCATGGACAAGAACACCGGCAAGGTGCTGTGGACCGATAACTCGCCAGGACTCAACATCCATCACGGCCAGTGGTCGTCGCCCGCCTACGGCGAGTTCAACGGCCAGAAGCAGGTGATCTTCGGCGGCGGCGACGGCTACGTGTACGCCTTCGATCCGGCCGGCGACGGCGCCGGCAAGAGCAAGCTGCTGTGGAAGTTCGACGCCAACCCGAAAGACGCCAAGCTCGAGCTCATGGGCAAAGGCACGCGCAACGATATTATCTCTACCCCCGTCATCTACAACGGCATGGTGTACGTCGCCACCGGGCAGGACCCCGAGCACGGCGAGGGCGTCGGCACGCTCTGGTGCATCAATCCGGCGAACAAGGGCGGCGACGTCAGCAAAGAACTGGCCTATAACGCCGCCGACCCCAAAACGCCGATAGCCCACAAGCGGGTCCAGGCCGTCGTCAAGCAAGAGGGGGACTTCACTCGCCCCAACCCCAACTCAGCCATGGTCTGGGAGTACGTCGGCCAGGACGTCGACGGCGACGGCAAGCTCAGCTTCGAGGAGCAGATGCACCGCACCATCAGCACGCCCGCCATCAAGGACGACGTCCTCTATATCCCCGACTTCAGCGGCCTGCTGCACTGCCTCGACGCCAAGACCGGCAAGCGCCACTGGACGTACGACATGCTCTCAGCCTGCTGGGGCTCGCCGATGATCGTCGAGGACAAGGTCTACGTCGGCGACGAAGACGGCGAAGTGTCGGTCTTCAAGCACTCGGCCGACCCGAGCGTCGCCATGAAGGAACAAGACGGCGAAATGGTTCCCGCCTACGCCGCCAACCCCATGGGCGCCAGCGTCTATGGCACCCCGATCGTCGCCGGAAATGTCCTCTACATCAACAACCAAACCCACCTGTTCGCCATCTCGCCCGGCGGCAAATAACGGCGCCGTTTGTGCATTGATGCATGGGGAACAGAACCGCTGATGGACGCTGAAATTTGCTGATAGCCAAAGGGCAGACGACCAGCGCTGCCTCGACGCCGTCTGCCCCTTCAATACCCGATTAGCGTTTATCAGCGTCCATCAGCGGTTCACCAGGTTGATTCTTTGTTCGCGCTCCGAATTCTGGTGATCTGATGGTCAAGCGGGTTCTCGACGTCGGCAATTGCGTTCCGGATCATACGATGATCAGACGCTTTCTTACTGGCCAATTCGATTGCGAAGTCCTCCAGGCCGACGCTGCTGACGACGCGCTTGCTATTCTGCGCGAGGAGCCGATCGACCTGGTTCTGGTGAACCGCAAGCTCGACGTCGACTATAGCGACGGCGTCGAAGTCATCCGCCAGGTCAAGGCCGACCAGCAACTGGCGAGCGTGCCGGTCATGCTCATCACCAATTATCCAGAACACCAGCAAGCCGCCATGAAGCTCGGCGCCCAGCAGGGCTTCGGCAAGCTGGAGCTGGAGAATCCAGAGACCATCAAGCGCCTCCAGCCGATCCTCGGCTGAGAGTCCGAAAATCGCGCGGATGAACGCTGATTACCCGGGTTTCCGCGGATCAAGAGAACCAGAAGTGGCGACCGCCGCTGCACCAGAAGGTCATTGCTCTTCGCAGCAGGCGGGGTAGACAAGTGCCTGGCGACCCGCGGAAATCCGACCAGCCGGCGATCATCCGCGTGCTCTTGCACAAGCCGCTAGGGCGCCGTTCACTCCCCCACGATCTGCTCTTTCACCGGCTGGATGAAGTGCGGGCTCTTGCTGCTCTTGGTCAGCTCTTCGGCCTTCTGCTCGGCCTTTTTGCGCTCGCTGAATTCAAATAGCGCCACCCGCCGCAGCGTCTGGCTGAAGACGCCCCAATAGGCCTTCAGCCGCACTTCCTTCGGCCCGGCCCGCTTGACGACCTTTTTTTTGAGAACCGGCGAAGCCTTCTTCTCCGCAGCCGGGCCCTTCGCGGCCGCCGGCTTCTTCGCCACCTTCTTGAGGACCTTTTTCTTGACCTTTTTCTTCAGACCGGCGGCCTTCACCGCCCCGTTCTTCGAGGCGACCTTTTTCTTGAGGGGAACCTTCTTGGCCGCTTTCTTGACAGGTTTCTTGGCCATTCGCACGCGGTCCTGCTCGGTTAAATACGAGAAGCTAGCTAGGTGAATTTAACCTATTGACACGCGGAATGCTAGATGCTTGCCTCAGTGCGGCGCCCGGCGCATATCGCCCGCGGCGCCCGCCGCTGCAGCGCGCGCCCGCGAACGTGGCAACGCCGCCACAGGGCCACGCAGTACCTGGACCGTAACGCCCGCGTCCACACTTCCAATTGATTCCAGCGCCGCCAACGAATCCGCTCCCGACCTACTCCCCACTCCCCCCACCCCGCCGCAGCCGCCCTGCGACGAGCGCCTATTCGACCGCTACAACGCCACGCCGATCTTCTTCGCCTGCGCCGTCAACGCCGGCTGGAAGTAAACGATTGGCCGCAGGCGGTGCGCGCCCGGCTTGTCCTTGTAGCGATTGCGGGCCCACAGAAACGTGCCGTCGACCATCTTCCGCGGCAGCTTCCCCTGCTCGACCTTCTGGACGACCAGTTCAATGAAGGCCAGGTCCGCCTTGGTATAGGCCTTCAGCCCGACGCGCAGTTGATCGTACAGCGAGACCTGCCGCCCGTCGCGATCGGTCTGCCCCCGCGCCTGAATCCGCGCACTTGTTGGTCCAAAGCTCGACGCCGCCGCGGTGACGAACCCCAGTCCCGCCAGCGCCAGGCCGGCCCATAAAACCGGACGGAACAGCATTGTCGTTTGCATCGCCAGGCTCCTTCTTCACGCCCGCGGCGCCTCGCGGCGCGCAGTATGGCCAATTCTCAGGCGGCTTGTAGGCGACCGCCGGTCCCCGCGGCAAGGGCAATTCGTCCAAAAATGCCCGCCCCCTTGGCAGCTAGCGTTTCCTTTTCCAGCCCGCTTTGGCGCATAATAGCGGCAGCCGTTGATTCGCTCGCCGCCCTCTGTTCGCGAGGAACTCGTCATGCTCATCATCCCCGGCGCCCTCGGCCGCGACGTCTGCGACCGTCCCGCGCGGCTCACCCGCCGCGAGCTGCTTCGCGTAGGCGGCTCGAGCCTGCTGGGCCTCTCGCTCGCCGACATGCTCAGCCTGCAACGCGCCGCCGCGGCGTCGCCCGCCGCGCTGGCCGGCCCCCGCGGCTTCGGCGCCGCCAAGGCCGTCATCATGGTCTACCTCCAGGGCGGCCCCAGCCACCTCGACCTATGGGACCCCAAGGAGAACCTTCCTGACAATATGAAGAGCGTCTTCAAGTCGGCCTCCACCTGCCTGCCCGGCGTACAGTTCACCGAACTATTGCCCAAGCTCGCCCAGGTGATCGACCGCACGACCCTCATCCGCTCGATGAGCTACGAGCCGGTCGGCCTTTTCAACCACACGGCCGCCATCTATCAAATGATGACCGGCTACACGACCGACAAGGTCAGCCCCTCCGGCCAGCTTGAGCCGCCCAGCCCGAAGGACTTCCCCAATTTCGGATCGCAGATCGTTTCGCTCAAGCCGTCCAGCGAGCCCATGTTGCCGTTCGTCATGCTGCCCCGCCCGCTGCAGGAAAGCAATGTCATCGGCAAAGGGGGGGCGGCCGGCTTTCTCGGCAAGGCGTTCGACCCCTACACGCTCTACCCCGAGGGCGATGATCTCGACCTGCAGAAAATGGAGCGCATTCGCGTCGACGATCTCGAACTGCGCCCCGAGATTCCAGCCTCGCGGCTCATGCGGCGGGCCCGCCTCCGCGACGCCATCAGCCAGGGCATGCCGCAGTTGGAAAAAGCGGTTGCCGACTACAAGCTTGACGAAAACTACGCCCGCGCCCTCGATCTCATCGTGTCCGGACGGGCCCGACAGGCGTTCGATCTGCAGCAAGAGCCGGTCGCCCTTCGCGAGGCGTACGGCAAGAACGCCTTCGGTCAAAGCTGCCTGCTCGCCCGCCGGCTGATCGAAGCCGGCACCCGCGTAGTCGAAGTGCTGTGGCCCAACGTCGCCAATGGACAGAATCATTCGTTCGACATGCACGCCGATCTTAGCAAGCGACTGCCGGCGGTCGCGGCCCCCATGCTCGACGCCGGCCTGTCGACGCTCATCGCCGATCTCGATCAGCGCGGCATGCTCGAGGATACGCTCCTGGTCGCCGTCGGCGAATTCGGCCGCAGCCCGCAGCGCGGCGTAAGCACCTCCGGCAATTCCAATAGCGACGACGGCCGCGACCATTGG
The DNA here is from genome assembly GCA_020847515.1 of Pirellulales bacterium. Lineage (GTDB taxonomy): Bacteria > Planctomycetota > Planctomycetia > Pirellulales > Lacipirellulaceae > Lacipirellula. The sequence goes on from JADLBW010000043.1 coordinate 20,678, forward strand.
CCCTACTGCTTCACCGGCCTCATCGCCGGCGCCGGCGTTAAGCGCGGCTTCGTCTACGGGAAAAGCGACCGGACCGGCAGCGCCCCGGCCGAGAACCCCGTCCATCCCACCGAGCTGTTGGCCACCGTCTACCACGCGCTGGGAATCGAGCCGCAGACGATCGTCTACAACCACCTGAAGCAGCCCCGGGAATTGGTCAAGGGCCAAGCCGTGTCGGCGCTATTCGCCTGAGGGGCTGATCCCGCCCCCCGCGCCGGCATGCTGTTTGCACCCCGCGTTTCCCGGCAAATTCCCCCTCTGACCGCTATTCCGCGAAGTAGAATTACTGTGTAATGTCCCGTCCGCCCTGGGGTCAGGATTAAGTTCCGCCCCGGTGCGAACCGATTTAGCATGGCGTGCGTACAACAGCTTCGACGGCCCCAGCCGCACCGAAGATAACAAGCCAAGCTTCTGGTCAAGATTCCGTCGGGAGGACCATTATTCGGATTGGCCCGTGTCGGCACATAGCAGCGCGCAGCGTTGTTCGACATGCGTCATTCTTCCAGCGACTCCACCCAGTCGCAATCGGGCCGGAAGTTTGTTACATGCAAAAGAGGCCGCGTGCCTGGCGCCTGCCAGCCGCGGCCTCTTTTCATGCGCCCTCCACACGCCGCACTGCGGTAGCCGCGGCTCAACGAGCCGCCAACGCGCGCCGGGCAACGGTTCTCCCCGCCCCGGCGGCTCGTTGGGCCGCGGCTGTTCAGCCCGCCAGCCGCATCGCCAGATCGAGCATCGTCGTTAGGTCAATGGCGTTGTGCAGCAGGATGGCGTCCATCTCCCGTTCAAAACCGGTGCGCACGTACTGCTGATATGCCGCCGGAATCAGATGGCTCGCGATATCCTCGCTGCGCATCCTTCCGCAGATGTGCCTCTCAAGCGTTTTCAGCCGGCAATCGGGCAGCGTTCCCCGCCACCGCCGACGGGTGGCGTGCAACAGATCAATATGCAAAGGCGCAGGCGGCCCCGCGCCTCGCAGCAGCAGGTGTCGCCGCGAGCGATCCACAACCATCGGCCAGTCAAAGCTCTTGCCGTTGAACGTCACGACGACTTCATCGCCCTTCAATCGCTGCCACAGGCTCGCCAGCACGGCCCGCTCTTCCGAGTAATCCCGAGCTAGTAACAGCTCCACCGCCAGACAGCCGTCGATGCGCCTCAGCAACCCGACCAGAAACAGCGCGCTGCCCGCCAGGCCGCAAGTCTCCAGGTCCAGTAGCAACAGCCGCCCTGGAAACGCCTCCACCACCGGGCCCAGCCCCCGCGCCTCGCCTCCAGTGCAGGCGGTCGTCAGATGCTCATGCCGCTTGCGGCTTAGGGCCTCGCCTCCCGGCCAGATCTCGTCCAACGGCAGACAAATCCGCCAATGCTCGCCCCACTCGTTCGTCGTCGCGCCGCCGCGCCGCAGTAGCCCCGGTATCGGCCTCACCACGCCCGGGCGCAACGCCCGCGCGGCAGGCCCTGCGCCCGCGACACCCGGCGCGGCCGGCCCCGGAGGCCCGCTCGGCGCCTCGGCAACCGCCACCGGCAGCGGGCCCCGGTTCAGCGCCTCCAGGCGTCGTCTTAATCCTTCATTGAGCGTCATGCCCATGGCGCCTCGCAGGCGGCCGCCACGCTCGCATCCGTCGCCGACAGCAGCAGCTCCAGCAGCAGCAGCGTCGCCTGCTTGTCGGGCATCGCGTGTCCGCGCGTTAAGTCCGGATCGCTGTGAATCGCCGGCCGCAGGTTCGGCAGTCCCACGCAGCTTGGACAGCCCTCCTCGCACGGACATGTCGCCGCCAATTCGCGACAGATCGCCAGGAGATCGTTGATCCGTGCAAAACCCTTTTCGCTGTAACCCAGCCCGCCCGGGTAGCGGTCGTAGACGATCATCGTCGGCCGGCCCGTATTGTGGCTGTTCACCACGCCGCCTATGTCGCGGCTGTCGCACATCGACACCAGCGGCAGCGCCACGACGGCGAGATTGCGCAGGCCGACGATCCCCTCGCTCGCCCGGCGCCCGGCGGCCTTCATGGCCGTTCGCACCCCGTCATCGGGCGTGAGCCAGAAGGACGTCGTCTTGAGCAACTGGGCCGGAATGTCGACCGGACCTAGCCCGATGTTCTCGCGCGTGCTGAACTTGATCTTCTTGAAGGCCACCGTCTGCCAGGTCACGTCCACGTCGCCGAAGGCCAGCGCCGCCCGCGGCACGACGTCGCTTGCCGCCCGCTCGCCCGTGATGAGGACGCTGCTTTCAAGCACCGCCTGCGTGTAATAGTCGGTCTCGCGCCGTTCGACGTAGGCGATTTTTCCGGCGAGGTCGAGCTCGCGCACCAGGTAGGTTTCGCCGTTATGCAGGTACACCGCCTCCGGGTAAACCAGCTCCGGGGCGCTAATTGCATCGACGTTGGCAATGACATTGGCATTGGCCTGCTGATTGAACCTCGCCGCCTCGCCGCTGGTGCGCGTCGCGAAGCCATTCGCGATACCCGGCCCGCTCTCCGCGCTCCGCTTTCCGCTTTCCACCAGCACAATGCTGAACGTATTGTCGCTCATATGCCGCAGGCTCACGCCGATCGTCGGATTCTGCCCGCCGGGGTGATAGTAGGCGCCGCGGACTTCGGCAAGCTGGCCCTCCTGGCACAGCGCCTCGACGATCGGCCGCGAGAACGGCCCAAACGCCCGCAAGTCGTCCTCTTGCAGCGGCAGCTCGAACGCCGCCGCCTTCAGATGCCGCGCCAAGACATACGGGTTGTCCGGATCGACCACCGCATGCTCCGGCGATTGCGCGAAGAAATAGTCCGGCCGGCGCAGCAGATACTGGTCGACCGGGTCGTTTCCCGCCAGCAGCACCGCCAGGCTCTCGCCATGCCGTCGCCCGCTGCGGCCGGCCTGCTGCCAGCAACTGGCGATAGTGCCTGGGTAATTGACCAGCAGGGCTACGTCGAGCGAGCCGACGTCGATCCCCAGTTCCAGGGCGTTGGTGGCCGCCACCGCGCGCAACCGCCCGGCGAACAATCCTTGCTCGATCTCCCGCCGCTGGTTGGGCAAATAGCCGCCGCGGTAAGCCCGTACCTTATCGGTGTGAGGCGACCCTTGCGCATTGAGCGCCTCGCGCAAGTAGCGGTAAATCAATTCCGCCGCTTGCCGCGTCCGCGTAAACGCCAGCGCCTGACCGTCGGCCGCAATCGCTTCTTCCAGCCACATGACGGCGTCGTCATTGGCGCTGCGCCGCGCCAGGGAATCGCTGCCCAGCGGCGCCGGGTTCCACAACGCGAAGTACTTCCGCCCGCGGGGCGAACCGTCGTCGTCGATTACTTCAACCGGCCGGCCGATCAGCCGCTCGACCAGCTCGCCGGGGTTGGCGATCGTCGCGCTGGTGGCTAAGAACGTCGGCTCGCTCCCGTAATGCCGGCACACGCGCAGCAGCCGCCGCAGCACGGCCGAAACATGCGCCCCCAAAATGCCGCGATAGGTGTGGACTTCATCGAGCACCACCAACCGCAGCTCGGCGAAGAAGTCGGCCCACTTGGGGTGATAGGGCAGAATCGAGGCGTGGAGCATGTCGGGGTTCGACAGCACGAGATTGGCCTCGTTCCGTATGCGGCGGCGCTGCGCCGTCGGCGTATCGCCGTCGTACACGCCTGGGCGCATGGCGGCGGCCAGTTCGGCGTCGCCGGCCGTCAGCTCCAGCAACCCCTGGAGCTGGTCCTGCGCCAGGGCCTTGGTCGGGTAGAGATAAAGCGCCCGGGCGCGCACTCTGCCTGCCCCGCGGAATTCCCCGCACCCTTCTGGTAAGCGCCTGGGGGAGAGGGTATGACCGCCTGTTGAGCGTCTCCCAGAACCACCCCGCTCGGATTCCTCTACCAGGGTGAGGGGATCAGAAGGCTTGCAGCTCAGCGCCGCCTCCAGAATGGGCAGGTTGTAGCACAGCGTCTTTCCGCTCGCCGTCCCCGTAACGACGACGGCGTCGCGACCGGCGCGGGCCGCCTCCAGCGCCGCCGCCTGATGGGCGTACAGCCGCTCGACGCCTCGCGCCGCCAGCACCCGCACCAGCGCCCCGGGCAGCGGCGGAGCCGGCTCGACGTACCGCCCCTCCCGCGCCGGCAGGGCCTCGACGTGCTCCAGTTGCCCCGCGTAATCGCGCCGCGACTTGACGCGCTCCAACAGCGCACCGACATCCATGGCGAACCACCCTCCCTGAACGTCCTACTAAACGCCCGTGCAGTATATCGGCCGGGCGGTGACGCCAGCAAGGTTGTTCAATGATGCTAGCAACGCCGGCGCTGGTCTTGTCGTCCTTCGCCCGCCAAAGCTACAGTTTCGCCTGGCCTATGGCCGAGTTGTACACGAGCGCTATCGTGAAACCGTTCGGAGGTCCATTCCGCCATGCAAGGATTCGATCCCGCTCAAGGCGTCGTCCTCAACGACACCGCCCGTCACCTGATCAACGACGTGCTCGTTTGGATCGGCTTCGGCACCGTCATCGGCCTGTTGGCCAAGGCGATCATGCCGGGCCGAGATCCCGGCGGCGCGATCGCCACGGTCCTGATGGGCATCGGCGGCACGATCCTCGGCTGCGGGACGATGAGCTACTTCTACGAGGGCGAGCGCGTCGTCCCGGTGAGCCCGCTGGGGATGGTCGTCGGCGTCATGGGCACGCTGATCATCCTGTTCTTCTACAAACTGCTGGGCGGCTATTACTTCATCGAAGGCTAATACGTCAGCCGCGCCCACCGCCAGCGGATCGGCTATTCCCGCCGCCGCCGGCGGCTCAGCGCAGCGACGTACGAGGACTGACCAGTTCCCCCCCAACAACAAACAACCAACAACGGACAACCAACAACGGACAACTGACGACGGACAACTGACGACGGACAACTGACAACTGACAACTGACAACTGACAACGGACCACGGACACCCCCCTAACGCCGCACCCAACGTGACAGCCGGCAGGCCGTAGCGAGGCTCAGGACACGAAACCCCGCCGTAAGCACTGCCGGCTGTCAGTTCAGGGAGGCGACTGCGACGCGCTGGTACCATCGCGCGAGGGCCCAATCGGAAGTCGGGCCGTCCGCTGACGCACGACACGCCCGGGCGCGCCGTCCCGACAATCCCAACTCAAGAACCGCCTCCCGCGTCGTAAACCAACTTCGCCGGCGGCACCTTCGAGGCGATCTGGCGGAAGGCGTCCATGAGCTGTTCTTCCATGTCCGCGACGGAGCTGCCGCCGGGAACGTCGATGTAAATCCCTCCGCTGGCGAAGGCAATCGCCTTCATGAGGTCGCGATCGGCCCCGGCGCCGACCGCCAGCGTATGCAGCGTGCAGCCTAGCTCGATCGCCTTGGTCGCCTGGTAGAGCGCGTATTGCTTGTTCTTATCGGTCGTCGTGTAGTCCGCCACGCCGTCGCCGTCATAGTCGGTCCATTTCGACCAATCAAAGCTCCCCGGAAGCGACCAGTTGTTCGGCCGCTGATTGGTCTGCCCGTCGGTCATGATCAACATCGTCGGCCGGGCGCCATACCGCGAGTAACCATCGTCATTGGGGTCGCCGTCGGCGCCAAGCAGTAGCTCGCGGGCCTTGAGAATGCCGTCGCCCATCGCGGTCCAGCCGTTGTATTCGCCCGCCTGGTGGCGTCGCTGCATGGAGTCGATCGTCGCGTAATTCGATGTGATTGGATCGCTGGAGATGTCGATCGACACCTCGCCGTCGTTGAACGTCTTCTGTTGTACGGCCCATTCGCCGTACGCCACCCAGCCGACCTCGTCGCCGAAGTCCAGCTCCGTCAGGAAGTCCAGGAACAGCGACATGCCGTTGCGATTGGCGTGGAACGGGTAATGGGGCGTTCGCCACAGATCCTCCGAATCGGACGGATCGAACCGTTGATCTTGCAGGAAGCTCAACAGCGTGCGGTAACCGTATTGCTTTCGGTAGTCGCCGCTAAGTCCCTTGGCGTAGTTGATGTAGCTCTTCCACAGGCTGTCGCTCGTCGAGTTACTCGGTTTCCCCTTGGGATTCCCGCTCGAATTCCGTCCCGCCTGGGGAAACGGATGCTTGGCCGATCCGTCGGCATTGCGTTCGCCGAGTTTCAGCGTGTTGAAGATCGTATTGGTGTCCGAGCTGCTTACGTACTTCCCAACCGGCGAATTGACGAGCCCGAAGCCCGTCGCGGGAAACTTGCTGACGTTCGTATTCGGCCACTTCGGATCGGCGGAGCGCAAGGCGTTCCACATCGCGTCGAGCGAAGCCTCCACATGCGACTGCCCCAGCCCGCTCTGGTTGAGCGTGCTGTCGTCGTTCATCGACGCCGACACGTCAAGCACCACCACCAGGTCGCGGGCCTCGACGAACGCCGTGGCGGAAGCCTGCAGCGGCACTTGAGATCGGCCCACCGCCCAACCGAAGGCCAGCGGCAATTCTCCGTCGGGAGCGCTCGTATCCGAATTCGTTCGCCGCGCCGTGACCTGGACGACGTTGTACGGCGAAGCGTTCCACTGGATCGGCCACGAGTTGCCCGCCCCGTACGTCCGCTTGCCGAACCGCACGTCGGCGATGGGATCGATATAGACGCCGTTGGCCTGGGCCACTTGCGCGGCCATATTCCGCGCGGCTGCGATCGCGATTGAATTCGCGTCAATGCTCGCCGACCCCTGGCCTTGTCCGGCGGCGTACACGGCCGCCTGGATTTCTTGCGCGGCCGCCAAGGCCGCCGCGTCCACGGCGTTCTGCATCTTCGTCGACGTCAGCACCATGCGCCCTGCGTCGACCGACAGGGCCACGAACGCGAAGATCGCGCACAGGCAAAAACCGGTTAACACGACGATCACGCCGCGCCGCCGCTGACGGGACCGCCCCCGAGCGATTGGCCGGGGAGCACTGGAGGTGGCTTTCATGAATAGACCTTTCTGATCAGGCGAGTGCCGCGTCCGTACGCGGCTAGGGAGGAGAGTTCATTCGCTGAGCGTGGCGCGACCGTTGCGAAACGTCAGCGCCGCCGTCAAGGAGTAATCGTCCTGAGGATTTACAGGCGAGTAGCTGATGGCCGAATACGGAACTTCAACCCGCACCTGGAACAGCTTCAAATCGTTGGCTGGGTCGTCGAGGTCGAAATTCGCGGTCGGATTGCTCGCGTCCACCAGCGATACGGTCACCTTGTCGGGATCGATGTTGTTCGACGCCAGGTAGTTCTTGACGTCTTCGATCAGCTTGTTATTGGCCGTCTGGCCCTCGAGCAGCATCCCGCTGCGGTCCAGCGCGGCAAATCGAGCGCCTTCGCGCGCCGCCGTTTCCAGGCAGTTTTGCACGCTGTAAATCCGCGACAACGACAGCAGGCCGACGATCATGCCTAACAGTAGCGGCGCCATGCAGGCAAATTCGACGGCCACCGCGCCGCAGCGAAGAGTAGCTTTCGTCCGGCGATCTGACGAGCGTGAGGACAACCGCGGATACATGGAAATATCTCCGTTTTTTATCAGCCAATCATTCATGCCGCATGAATGCCTGGGCCTTCAAGGTGCAGTTCTTCAGAAACGGCATCGGCAGCAGCGAGATCGAGTTGTAGGGCACGCTTGCGCGGACGACGAACATCTGCCGCGGTTCCGCCTCCGATAGTTCGATCGGCGGCAGCGCTTGCACCTGGGCGTCCGTCGTCGGCCACACGCCCCCTGAATCCAGCGAGCTGGCGTCTTGCACAAACACGTTCACCTTCGCCGGATCGACCGCGGCGCCGAGCGTTTGCGAAACCTGCGCGATCGCGTCGGCCGTGGTCGGTCCTTGCGTCGATCCCAGCCGCGCAGCCGTGCGGCAGCCGCTCTGCAGAAGGTTGGTCACCATCTGCGCATGCCCGAACTCGATGATGCCCAAGAGCAACAACACGTAGACCGGCATGACTACCGCCGTTTCTACGATCGCTGTGCCGCGCCGCTGTGAGATACGCACGTGTGAACGCATAGGACCGACGCCAAGGGTCGTTGTCGTTCCGACAACCGCGCACGCGCCGACGAGATCGCGTGCAGCCGAGAACGAACCGAGGATGAGTCTGCTGAAAAGCCGGGACCGGACCGCGCCTCGCCTTCGGCAACGCGCAATTCAGTCCAATACAACCCTAGGTCACAAATGGGGGCGCGGCTAAAGAATCTTCAAGAAATTCGCCGCCCAGAATTCGGCCGCCGCGAAGACGCCAGGAGTGGCGCCGACCCTCGCCCCGGAGAAAGATAAGGCGACGGCCCGCCCAGGGGGCGATGCGCTATCCAGGCTGCGCCGGCGCGCTCTATTGATTCCTGCGCCGCTAATGAACCCGTTGCAAATGTGGCTATCGGCTAGCGGCTATCGGCTAGCGGCCAGAGTCTGGCCTTTTCCCTCGGGCCGTCGGCCGCTAGCCGCTAGCCGACAGCCAGGCAGGTTTCATTAGCCGCACAGTTCTCATCAGAAGCCTTCTTTCCGCATCACAGAGGTCGCTTGCAACAGCTTGCCACCCATGAACCACGCTCTCGGCAGCCAACTGACGTTCGAGTAGCTAATGCTGGCGCCGACGGTGATCGGCTGCCCGGCCGCCGCCGTCCCTGGGTCTGGCGATACGCTCACCGTCACGCCGGGAATCCCCACCCCCTGGGCGTAGGTCGACACGGCGCTGACGACCGAGGTCTGCGTGCCCGATAGCGTCACCGCCTGTCGGGCGCCGACGCGCGAGGCGTTGATCAGCACCTGCTGCACCATCATCGCCCGCCCGATCTCGATGATGCCGATCACCAGCATGAAGAAGATCGGCGCCACGATGGCGAATTCCACCGCGGCGACCCCCGGCCGCCTCGGCCCTCCGCGTCGGCGAATCGGGCGCCCCGTAGCCAAACGACGATCCCGTGCTGCATGCATAGGTCTCAATTCCTCAAATCGCGCGAGTGAGCGTCGCCAGTCCCGCCGTTGCGGCCTGCTTGAGGGGACTTCATTTAACGAGCACTACGGGCGTGTAGGCGTAGCTGCTGCTTTCGGTGGTCGAGGCGATCGCTCCCGGAATCACCATCGGCGCCGGTTGAATGATGACCCGCTTCTGGCTCATCGAGCCGGTCAGCTTTACGTCGAGGATCCGAATCCCCGCCCAATGAACGATCGTGTACTGGGCGTTGTTGCCCGGACCCACGACCGTCGAGAAGATGGGAATCAATCGCGGCTGGCCCTTGATCGACGCCAGTTCGTCCTTCACGCCGGCGCTGATGCCCGTGTCCCCGTTCAGCTCCAGCTCTCCGGAGCTGTCGAACGTCAATTGCCCGCCATGGTGGGCCAGGTCGCTAGGAGAAATGCCGTAGACGATCTGCCGGGCGATGTCGGCGGTGCTGTTGTTCGAGCCCCCGATGTCGACCGTGCCCCGGTTGCCCGGCGAGCCGGTCCCCTGGGGAAACAAGTTGGCTTCAAGAATGCCGTCCGCCCCGGCAGTGATCGTCTTGGTCACGGGGTTCCACGCCCACTGGTCGGCGGTTTGCCCGGCCAACAGCGCGTTCCAGGTTTGCACATCGAGCGCATAGGGAAGCACGCCGATATTGCCGCCGCTGGCCGGCGTTTTGACGCCGGCGATGTTTCGCACATAACCGGCCATCGCCTCGGCGTCGAGCCCCTGGCCGGTCAGTCCAAACACCTTGGCGAAGAAGTACGGCGTCTCGCCGTTGAGCGTCGAATCCCGCCGAACCTTGACCCGCACGGCATTGAACAAGCTGGGCGTCGTCGTGTTCAGCGTCGGGTTGGGAGCGTACAGGTTCGCAATCTGGCCGAAGACCAGGTCGCCGCTGCTTAAGTTTCCAGAATTCTGATCGATCGCCGGGCTGACGCCGCCGACCGCGTTGCTGCTCGCGTAGGCGGCTGCCGCGGCTCGCCCGGCGATCATGGCGTCCGACGCCGTGCGCCCTTCCGCCAGGTTCTTACCGTACTCCCAGCAGGCCGCCAGCGCGGCCGCATCGGCGGTTCGCTGCAGCTCCTGCTTATTGGCCAGCACATAACCGAGGTCGACCGCAAAGGCGACGACCCCCAGCAGAATGATCGACAGAAAGGCGGCCAGCACCGAAATAGCGCCCCGGCGCGTTGAACGGCGATTTCGTCGAATGACGTATGGAGTGTACATGGGAGGTTCTTGAAAGAGGTGTCAGTAGCGACGCGGACCGCCGCATTAAACCAAGGAATAATGAACCGCGGCGGAGCGAAACCGCTCGCCAGGGACGACTGGCCGCGCCCGGCTCGGAAGGACGCGTTCCACGTAAGGGCCGATCCGCTCGCCAGCGGCCTCGCCTACGGGTCGAGATCGGCGTCCACATCGATCGGGGCGTTCAATTCATAGGCGTTGCCGGCCGAGTCGATCCACCGTAGCTTCTTCAGCACGAGCCCGGCCACGCGGTTGCCGCCGAAGCTCACCCCCGATTCGTCCAGCGAAACCGCCGGGCGATACCCGTTGAGGTTGGACAACGGCGAAGCGACGGCGAGCCTCAAAAAGCCCTGGCCGCCGAAGTTCCCCCAGCTATCCGAATTCCCGTTGACGATCTCAAACGCCAGTTGACCGCCGTTGAGCGACGTCCGCTGCACCCACGTAATCACTTCGTCGCTGTGGTGCAAAGCGTCTTGCTGCGGGCCGGTTTTGCTGTCGACCAGGCTTTCGCCCCTCCACTGCTGCACCTGCATCCCGCCGGGAACCCACGACGGCACGCTGTGATGGTTCAGCGTGAACACGAAATAGTCGTCCTCCAGGTCCCCCGTCGGGGACGTCACCATCGTGACCTGCGGCGAACTGCTGCCGTCGTCGGGCAAGCCGACGCTCAGCTCCCAGTGCTCCTCGATGGTCACCACGTCAATGGCATACGCGGCATTTGTAAGCCAGCCCCCACCGGCCAGCGCCGCCAGCGGAAGCAGCTTGCGCGAGGCGGAGGGGCCCGTGAGCCCAGCGCGTGGTAGACGCGCAGCAGCGACGATCGAGGGCAATGGCGACATGGCCGGAACTCCAAGCGGGGGGAAAAGCGAAGAGAGGCGGGACAAGCGGGCGGGCGCGGTCGATGAGTCGGCCTCGACGGCCTTGCGGCTCCCGTAAGAGCCGCCCGCCGCGAGCCACCTCAAACCTAGTACGCCAGAATTCGCCGAGCGGTGAAAAAAACCAAAACGGCCGGAAATTCACCGACCCTCGCGTCGTCGGCGGCCGCCTGATGCGAAAGGAGAACGCGGTCCCCGCGCGCTGTCGACCATGCTGGCCGCCCACGCGGCAGAGCGTTGTTTAATCGAAACGCGCCTCCTACCGCCGTTCCGCCAACAAGCCGCCGCAAGCGGAGCCGGCAACCATCGATGCCCGCGCGCAAATGCGCCCGACCGATCCAGCCGCTAGCCGCCAGCCTGCGAGAATCGCTCGTACGCCCGGCACGCCTACCGATAGCGAATCGCGCGAATGAAGTCGACCTTGCTGGTCGTCACCGCCAGCTCGCCGAAGTTGTAGTCCAGCGCCTGGAACCCGCCGCTCAGCACCAGCCCTTCCAGCGAATCGGCGTCGCGGCCGTCCTCGGCCCCCACGTCGGGCGAGATCATGCCGTTGACCGGTTGCGGCTCGCCCAGGCCGTTGAACGTGTCTCCCAGGCTGTCTTTGCCGTCCTTATACTTCGCCGGTTGCGACGGCTGGCTGAGATTATACGTCCCCGGCGTGAGATTGCCGAAGCTGTAGTATCCGTTGGCGTCGGTAACGGCGGTCTGCGTCACTGCAGCCCCGAACATGTCCGTGCCGGTGAGCGTGATGGCGACATTCGGTATCGCCTTCTCGCCCGCCTCGCGGACGCCGTTGTCGTTCTTGTCGACGTAAACGTATCCGCTGATTGTGGCCGGATCGACCTTCACCACGGTAGGTTCGTCGTCCTCGTTGTTGTCGTAGGTCGATTCCTCCTCGTTGCCCGAGACCGTAACGTGGTTCAACAGCGTACCCGAGAAGCCCTCATTGACTCGCACGGTTATCGTAAACGTCCGCGTCTCGCCCGCCGCCATGGCGCCGAGACTATAGGCCAGGTCGCTGCCGACGATCCCCGCGGGCGTAATCGACGAGCTGACGTACGTTACGCCGCTGGCCGGCAGCGTATCGATCACCGTCACGCCCGTGGCGCCCGACGGGCCGTTGTTCTTGACGGTCACCGTATAGCTGAACTGCTCGCCCGGCGATACCGGATCCTTGCTGTCGATCTTTTCGATCTGCAAGTCGATCTTCGGCGACACGCTCGATTCCGCGTCGTCCCGGTTATTGAGCGTATAGTCCTCGTTCGCCGCGCTCACCTCCGCCTCGTTCCGCAGGACGCCCGTGGCCGAGGCCTGCACTTCGGCGACGATCGTGATGACGACCGCCTCGCCCACGGCCATGTCCCCCAGGCTGCCGGTGATCTTGCCGGCCGAATGAACCAGCGTCACGCCGTCTTTGCCGACGTTCAGCGATTTGAAGGTCACGCCGCTGGGCAGATTGTCGACGAATTGCACCCCCTGGGCCGTGCTCGGGCCGTCGTTGGTCACCTTCACGGTATACGTCACCGTTTGCAGCGGCGAGACCGTCGCCTGATTGACAGACTTGTCGAGCACCAGGTCGAAGCCGAAGAATCCGAAGTCGACCGCGCTACTCGAAGCGGCGAGCGAAACCGCCCGGCTGACGACGCCGTAGCCTTCCAGCGGCGATCCGTTGTCGTCGTTATCGACTCCGTCGTCCGGATCGGCCGCTGAGCCGGTGCTCGACTTCAGCCCCGCCAGCGCCTGGCCTGTCTGAAAGTTCGCCGCATCGACTTGCACAACGTACGCCCCGGCCAGCAGGTCGGCGAACTGGTAATGGCCCGTGCCGTCGGTGGTCGTCGTGGCGACCAGCGCGTCGACGCCCGGCGTGTACTGGTTATTGCCGTCGACGTCGTCATAGAGATTCAGCTTCACCCCGCTGATGCCTTGCTCTCCGCCGTCGAGCTGGCCGTTATTGTTGGCGTCGCTCCATACGCGATCTCCCAGGCTGATCCGGTTATACGCGGTGAAGTCGGCCGTCTTGGTCGTCATGCCGATCAGGCCCACCAGCGACACCTGGCCGTCGACCGCCGTCACGCCGACGAACGTCAGCTCCACGGCGCCGACGCTGCTGAAATCGGCGCCCCCGCCGGCAGCGTCGCTCGGCGCGTCGGCGAAGTTGAACGCCAGCACCTTCGTCGCGGCGCCCCCGGCCGTCTGCGGCACGATCGCCGTGAACTCGGTCCACTGGCCGCTGTTGGTGTAGACCTTCAGCTTCACCACGCATTCCGGATGATCCGCCCCGACGGCCAGCATGACGCCGGTCATCGTATTGCCGTCAAACGCGGTGAAATCCAAGCCGCCCAGCCCGGTATGGTTGATCGCCGCGGCGCTGCCGTCCTGCCCGTCCCAGACGACCTTGGCGTTGCCCTGCACCATGCTGCCGCTGGCCAGCCGCAGGTAGCCGCCGCCGCTGATCAGCGATACGGAGCTCCAAATATCCGTGCCGTTGGTCAGCTCGACGAACAGGTCGCGCTCGTTCCCCATGACGTTGTCGTCGATGAGCGTCGACGATTCGCTCGACGGCAACGGCGGCGCGGCCTCGGCCACCTGTGTCGAATTGAAGTCATCGATCGCCGGGCCAATGGCGCCGTCGGCGTCGCCGGCAGTAATGTTCACCTCCCGCACGTCGCCGTCCCCTTGGGTCTGCAGCGACGGGGGCAATGTGAGCTTCACGAAGTACCTGCCCGCCCCAACGCCGGAGAAGCGATATTTCCCCAGGGCGTCGGTCGTCGTCGAACTGCCGACTGCGGCGTCGGCCGCGTCGAACACGCCGTTGCCGTTGTCGCGGTAAAGCTGCACGCCGGCGCCGGCGACCACGGTGTCGTTGGCCGCATTGCCGTCGTTCTGCCCGTCCAACCGCACGACGCCGACGATCTCCGCCATGTCAGCCGCCAGCAGTTGCCGGCTTTCGAGCGATTCAAAGCCGAGGTTGCGGCGAACGCCCCCTCCGAGTTGGCCGCCCGCGCGGGGATTGCGATGGCGGTTCGCGCCGCTGGGCGTAGCCGTCGAGATCGCGGTAAACGGCAGTAGCTTGCTAAACAACCAGTGGGGATCGATGCCAAACGGCGCCATGGGTGAGCCTCGCCAATAAGAGTAGCCCGCAGTCGTACTCGGGGACTGTGCGTTCTTATCGGCCAGCAAGGGCGCCGGAATCCGCACGGATTCGCGCCGCGCGGCAGATTTCGCCCCGTTTGCCAGCGGCGCCGGCAAAAGCAGATTGAATTTTTTCGCCAGCGCGTTGCGCGTCGAGCGCAAGGTCAGGAGGACGCTATGCGAGCAAACGAGGGCGCCATGCGAGGAGTGGAGGGCGCCATGCGAGGAGAAAAGGGCGCTATGGCCACGGAGGTCCGCCGACGTGGCCATGTGACGCCAGCCAGCGAGGTCCAAAGAAACGTGGGGAGGCGCCCCCCACAGGCTCAGCTCACGCCAACACGCTAATGCCTCGTCACAGCGTGATTTTTAGATCAGCCGCCGGGCGCTAGCTCGCGGTTTTTGCCCCGCCAACCGCGCTCTGGCACCCAGCGGCCGATCGACGTAACGCTAGATTCCTGCTCTGGCAAAGCAGCAGCTACGCGCCCGCACCGCTGAAACCTACCACTGGTATTCGAGGCCCACATTCAAACCATGAGCCCAGATATCCGTGTCCCGGAGCACAACCTGCGGACGCGCCGGCAGCCCGTCCGCATCTGGCGGAACGGCGAACGGCAGATTCCCGGGATTCACCTCCAGATCGATCTGATCCCCGGGCCGCACCACCCGGCTCCAGTACAGGAAGGTATAGCCGCCGGTCAGCTTCAGGCGATCGGTAAGCATGTATCCCAACGTCACGCCAAGTTGCGGCAGCACGCTCAGCTCGTTGTGCTCATAGCGACCGATGTTGCCCACTTCGGGGCGTTGGGTCAGTAGCCCTCCCTCGCCCGGGACCGAAACATCGCCCGCCGGCGTGTTGATAGTGTACCCGTTGATCGCCACCCGCTGCCGCGTGTTGCCGATGCCCAGCCGCGACAACAGCTCGATCGACCAGCGTCGATACTGCCAGTCCCACAGGAATCCCAACTCCCCGCCGATGAATTCGTTGCTCGTCGAGAAGTTATCGTTGACGACGAACGTCGTGCCGACGTCCGTCGGGTCGGAAGGCTCGATCACCTCCAGGTTTTCGCGAATGTTCAGCCCCTCGCGTAGCTGCGCCCAGCGAACGCCGTAAGTCATGTCGATCCGCCGCGTCCCGCGATTGAAGAACCGCAGCAGCGGCGCATCGCTCCCCATGCCCGACCCGCACAACGGGCCGGCGCACCCGCCGACGCCCGCCCCGCAACCCACCGCGTCGCCGCAATCCGGCGATCCGCACGTGCAGCACAATCCGCGGCGGAACCGCAGCCCCGCCGATTGGAACGTGCTGTCCACGTCGACTGTCACCGTTCCCATGATGCCGGGGAACGACACGTCTTCCACCGCGTCCAGCCCGCTGGTGGCGTCGATAAACGGCCGGCCCACGATCGGAAACGTCCCATTGCCGCCGTCGACGAACGTCGTCGAGATCTCGCCGAAGCCGAAGTAATCTCCCTCGATCGCCCACCGCCCATAATCGTCGAGCCAATAACCGAGCGTCACCCGACCGCCGCTGCGCGACTCGTCCAGCACGTCCTGATTCCCGAACGCCACGACGGCGTTGTCGAAAAAGTCGTCTGTCGGATCGCCCGGCGTACCCGCTTCGTTCACGTCCCCGCGGACCACCAGTCGCGGCAGCGGCATGCCGTCGAACCACCACAGCAGGTATTCGCCTCGGGCGTACAGCATTGGTCTCGACCCGAAGCCGCAGCCTCCCTGCATCTGGCAGATCGTACTGCCGCAATTCGGGCACCCGGGAAGCGCCATCGCCTCGCCGTCGTCCAGATACAACGGGTCGACCCCCTCCTCGATCGGCAGCGGATGGCCGTGCTCGTCGAACGCCTGTCCGGCGAGCGGACCGCCGTGGATGATTTCCCCGTCGATAATTTCGCCCTGCGGCGGAATCGGCTCGCCGAGCGCCGGTTCGCCTTCCGGCGCCGGCACCGGCTCCAGGGCCTGCGCCGCTTCCTCGAACGTCGCCAGCTTGATCGGACTACGGCTCGCCCCGCCGACCGCTGGCGGCCCGCTGCGCGGCAGTTCAAGCTGGCTCGCCAGCAGCATCGCGCCCGTGTCGCGACGTACGGTCACAAGCTGTCCCAGATGCTTTTCAAGTTCAATTCCCGCGACCGGCTCCACGTAGCGCTGAATGCCGCCGTAGCGATCGATCAGCACAAACGGCGGATTGCCGTCGTTCGGCTTCGGGTTCCGCGCCAGCCGCCCGCTCCACGACGGCCGAGTCGCGGCTTTGCTCCGCTTGACCCCCAGCGCTTGCGTGGCGGCCGTCGATCGCGGCCGCTCGCCGGTGATCGAGTCGAATAGCGAATCGACGGCGGCGCCCGCCGCCAGATCGCGGTCCCGAGTTACGTTCGGCCCGTCAAGCGGCTGCGGCTGCCCGTACCTGCCCCCGCCAGAAGCGCTTTGCGCAAAGCCGTCGCCCCCGCCGACTGCCAGGGCCGCCACCGCTAGAAGCGCGCGAGCCGCCTGATAGGTCACGCCGCGCCAACATTCGTTTTGCCAGGAACTTCGCCAGACGTTCATGAGGGTGCAACCCTTATCTCGCCGCGCGGCCGGCTGGCCGACGGGCGCCTTTCTGCCATGAAAAGTTGCTTCAGAAGTGCGCGCGAAAATGCGGCGGGGCTTCTAGCAGACCGCGCCCGCGCTCGTCAAGATCAGAAAAGCGCCGCGTACAGTCGAACCGGTCTCAAATCTATACTGCGTGCCATGTCCACGTCCTCGTGGACATGCTTACTTTCCCATAAACGTCGCCACGCCGGCTGATTCGCATCGAATGGCGCCCGACCCGGCTTGAAAAACCGTTCGCCCCCGACCTGTCAGGCGCCTGCTTCTTCGCCGCCTGCTAGGCGCCCCCCGCGCCAGCATGCCGGCGGGCCATTAGCGCCAAAAATGCTGGCGCCAGGATCGGTCGCACGATGAACGTATCCAGCAGGATCCCCAGCGCCAGCGCGCCGCCCATCTCGGCCATTTCCGGCAAGCTCCCGCTGGTCATCGATCCGAACGTAGCCGCCATGATGACGCCGCAACTGGTGATGATGCCGCCGGTCGCCGTCAGCCCCCGATGAACGCCCGCCAACGGGCCCAGCCGTCGTTGCTCCTCGGCCACTCGGGTGGCAAGCAAGATGTTGTAGTCTTGCCCCACCGCCACCAGGATGACGAACAGGAAGATCGGGGCCTTCCAATCCAGCCCCGCGTAGTCGTCCCCGTGAAGGGCCCCAAGCGCCAGATTCACCAGGCCCAGCGTGACGTAGTAATTGAGCACCACCGTTGCAATCAGATACCCGCAAACCAGCGGCCGCCGCAACAGCACCAGGATCACGAGGTACACGGCGATCGTTACCAGCAGTTGAATCCGCCGCCCGTCGATACTCGTGATCCGCTCAAGATCGCGGATGCCGGCCGTCACCCCCAGCATCTCGAACGTCGCCTTCCTCCACGGCGAAGCCTCCCGCGTCTGCAGCGACCGCAGCGTGCCCGCAATCTGGTCGGCCGTCGCCACCGCCTCGGCCGAAAACGGTCCATGGGCCAGCACGATCGTCAGTCGCGTCACCTCGCCGCCGGTAGCCTGCGAGACGAACGTCTCCTCGGCCAGCGGACTGCCCGCCGCAGCCAGCGATATCCATCCCTGGGACGAAAACAGGCTCACGGCGCCGGGCGGCTCCCCCGTCGGTCGATACAGGCTGCGAACCTTATCGACCCCTTTCAAGTCGAAGAGCCGCTTGGACAGTTCCCGGATCAGCCGCCGCCCGCCGTCGCTGGCAAAGTCCTCCCCCGGCAACCGCACTAGCAGCGTCAGCGGGCCAATTTCCCCCGGCGGCAAATGCCGCAGTAGTAGCTCGGCCCCGCGCTTGCTCGGCGCATCCGGCGGCAACTCGCTGAAAATGTCATACGTCACCGGGGCCCCGACGCCTTGCCAGGCCAGCGGCGCAGCCGCCGCGAGACTCGCCGCCAGCACCAGCCCCGGACGGGCGGTAACGACGTCGGCCACCCAGTTCCAGCAGCGACCCCCCGCACGCGGCCGCTGCTGCGGCGCCGCTTTCATGGACTGGCCTGTCCCTGGAAGCCGCCTTGGCCGCTCATAGAGTCGCCGGCCGATCGGCGTCGCCAACAGCGCCGGCGCCAACGTCAGGCATACCGCCAGCGCGATCGCCAGCGCGATGGCGATCGCCGGACCGCTATAGGCGAACTTTCCGAACTCCGCGAACACCATCATCGACAGGCCGGCGATGGTCGTGCCGGCGCTGGCCGCCAGGGCGTGCCCTACGCGACCTACCGACTCAACAATCCCCTCCCGCTGCGATGCCCCCTCGGACCGCAACTCGCGAAACCGCGCTATCAGAAACAGGCAGAAGTCCGTTCCCGCGCCGAACAGCAGCACGACGATAAAAATCCGCGTCGTGCTGTACACGCGAAACTCTGGCCACGCGCCCGACCCGCGCAGCTCGCTCCATTGCGCAAGCAGCGCCAGCAGGTCGATCGAGACGATCGTCGCGACGGCAATCGCCCCCAGCGGAACGACAATCAGCCACGGCGAGCGGTAGATCAGCGCCAGCGCCAACGCAACGGCCGCAATGGTCGTGAATTCCGTCGCGCGCAGGCTCTCCGACATGGCGGCCAGCAGGTCGCCCCCGATGGCGGCCGACCCCGTCACGCCGATCTGCAAGCCCGCCGGCGCCTCCGCCTGCGCCGCCGCCAGCAGCCGCAGCGCCGTACGCCTGAGCCGTACGTTGTCCACCGCCATGAAGTCGTTGCTCAGCCGAGCGACGACCTCGACCGCCTTGCCCGCAGGGCTGCTCAGCATGTCGCCGATCACCGGCGTCTGCTCCGTCCACACCGGCCCCACCAGCGGCACGTCGGGCAATTCCTCCAGGCGCCTGGCCAGCCGCAGTCCGACTGCGCGGTCCTCCGCCGTCAGCGGCCGGTCTTCGCGCGCCAGGACGAAGACCAGTTGACTGTTGGAAGTATCGTTGGGAAAGGCCGCGGCGTTGAGCTTCAGGCCGCGGGCCGTCGTCGTATACGCCGGCAGTTCGCCCACGTCGCTGTCGCGGGCGACGCTCCGCCAATCAGGCGTAGCAAGTCGCAACCCTGCCGCCGCGACGACCCACGCGGCGATTACCGCCCAGCGATGGTCATGTGCAAATCGCCCAAGTCGATACATGCTCACGCCGTTACAAGGTGCAACCGGGGTCGGGATTCTTTTGCGACTAGCGAACTTCCGTTGCCCAGAGCCCCCCCAGTCGCAAAAGCATCCCGACCCCTTCGGTCAGTCGCAAAAGCTTCCCCGCCCCAGTCCAGCATCTCCCCAAACGCATCCCCCGCCAATGCCCCCCGCCCAGCCCGCCCCAATAATCCTGCCGCCTGCACCCCTCAAACCACTCCGCCCGTCCGGCCGCCAGCCGCCCATACCTTAAACCTGATCTTCCGCGCAATCCCCCCAACAAAAAAAGCGTCGAGCCGCCTCATGGCGACTCGACGCTCAAGATGACTTCGTTCCACCCCGGCGGCGTTCCGACTCAAACCTCGGCCTTCGCCGCCAATTGAGGCATCGGCCGCGCGGTGGCCGCCTGGTGCAGCCGCACCACCCGGCGGTCCGCCTTCAGCGGCACGCCGTTGACCACCGAACCGATCAGCCGGATGCCCATATGCCGCAACAGCTCCGTCGCCTTGTAGATCTTGCGAATCTCGCTCTCGTCCCGCAGGACCGCCAGAATCGCCCCGTCGACGTACTGACCCAGCGACAGCGTATCGGAGATGCCCAGCACCGGCGGGGCGTCGATCACCACGAAGTCGAACTGATCGCGCAGCTTCTCGAAGATGACCTGCGGCTGGTCAGTCGCCAGGGCGTCGATCGCATAGTGGCTGCAGATGCCAGCCGTCAGCAGGTACAGGCCTTCGTTATTCGTCGGCCGAATGGCGTCGGCCAGATCGGTCTCCGACCGCAGGATTTCGCACAGGCCGTCTTCCATCGGCATGCCGAACAGCTTGTGCAGCGAGGGCGAGCGGAGGTCCGCATCGACCAGTAGCGTCCGCCGCCCGGCCCGTGCCAGGCTCAGCGCCAGGCTGCTGGCGACCACCGTGGCCCCCTCCTGCGAGCCGCTGCTGGTGATCATCACCACCTGCCGCGGCGCCGAGGTCGAGTCGTGCATCAACGTGGCTCGCACGTTGTCGATCGATTCGGCCACCTGCGTGGCGACCAGGCTGTTGCCGGCGATAGACTTCAGCGTCGCCGGCGGCAGTACGCCCAGCACCCGTACGCCCAGGCCCTCGTCGACGTTGGTCGGGCTGTTGAGCCGGCGGCGACGGAATTCCATCAAGGCGATGCCGTAGCAGGTCAGTCCCAGCGCGGCGACCCCGCCCACGCCGGCGATCGACCACCGCTCCACCGTGTTGACGAACGGCAAGGCCTTGGCCGACTGAATCACCGTCACCTTTTCCAGGTCCGACTGCTGCTGCGTGGCGTCCTGGCGATCGCGGGCCTGCCGCAGAACGTCCCACGACAGCACCTTCTGCTCCAGGCTCTTGATGATTTCAAACTGATTTTCGATCGCCTGCTGCAGCATTTGAATCTCGGGATCCTGCGTTCCCAGCGCGAGCAGCTTGTCGGTGGCCTTGGCAAGCTGCTCTTCGTACTCCTTCAGGCTCTTGGTCGCCATCTCGTAGCGAATCTTGTACTCGGTGATCGCCGCGCGGAGCCCGTCGTCGGGCATCTGCGCGATCTTGTCGCGAAGCTCCTTTTCGGCCCTGATGCTGTACTGGTCGAGGGCCTGCTTCATTTGGGCGATTTGGGCCTCCAGCCGCTTCAACTGGGCGTCCTGCTTGTTGCGCGTCGAGGAGGCCCGCTGTTGATACGCTTGCTCCGCCTCGAAAATCTGCTGCTTGTACATCGCCACCGTCGGATCCTTGTCCATCGCCTCGGCGACTGCGGCATTGACCGCCGTCGGCGCCTTGGAGTTCTGGATCGCCAGCTCCTTCATGACCTCGATGTCCACCAGCTCCTTCTTGACCACGATGATTTGCGATTCCAAGTTGCGAATCTCGCCCTGCAACTGCGGTATCTGGATCTCTTCGCTCGAAACGCCCAGGAACTCCAGACGGGCCTTGTACTTGGCCATCTTTTCCTCCTGGTCCTTCTTCGTCGATTCCAGCACCAGGGCCAGGTCCTGCTGCGTCGCGACCGATTGCAGCCGGTCCTTCATGAGCACGTTGTTCTGATATGCCTTCACGACGGCGTCGACCACCTTGACCATCTGGTCGGGGTCTTCTTCGCCCTCGTAGCGGACTTCAAGAATTTCGCCGTCGCCGGGGAAGCTCACCCGCAGCTCGTCGGTCAGCCACAGCAGCGCCTCGTCCCCCTGGTTGCGAATCGCGTCCAGGCCCGCGATCGCCTGGTCCTGCAGCGCCGATTCGAGCACCATCGGGCTCTTTAGCAGGGCCAGATGGTTCTGCGCCTGTCGCTCGATTTCCGTCGGGCTGAGCCGCGGGGCCTTGGTATCGACGAACACGTCTTCGGCGGACGACTTGACCTGCAGATAGGCGGTCACGTTCGACACCGTCGGGAAACACCACAGCAGCAGGGCCGCCGCCGCCAGTCCCGCCAGCAGGCCCAACAGTCCCGCCATCAGCCAGCGGCGACGCAAGCAATTGGCCAGCCAGGTCTGATCAAACCCGGCATAGAGGATTTCCGGTCCGTGCAGCGTCGGCGCCCCGAACGCCGGGGCCGGCGCCGGGTACGTCGGCGTTGCCACCAAGGCGCGAGAGGCGGCGCCGTCGACGGCGGGCGTATACGTCAGGTCGGGTCCGGCGAAATCTGTGCCTTCTCTTGCCATGTGAATCTGCCTCTTGGGAAGAAAAACGTTTCCGTGTGGGCGCTTTTGGTACGCCGGCAAACCTGCCGGCCCCCCGCACCGCCGCTACCGAGGACGACGCCAGGCCGATGCCTCACGTCCCGTCGCGCCGCCGCGCTGGCCCGGCGGCCTTGGGATGCGGCTCCATTGCAATCGCCGCGCCTCAGCTCTCGGGCGGCTTCCTGCAGCCGTTTTCGGCCGAATTATCCGTAATCGGCCCGGCCCCTGTTGTCTCGAAGCAACGTCGATGTTGCTTCCTCGCCACTCGCCGCGCGATCAGCTCCGGCGACCTCAAGCCGTCGCAACCCGCTGAAACGAGGTGAACTCCTCCGTATCAATCGGGATCGTCAGTCGCGACAGGATGGCCAGTTCAATCCACAGCAGCCCAAGGCCGATCGGCATCATCGCAAACCCCGCCCAGTCGTGAATGATCTGGGAGAGCCAGGGCGTCTCCTGGCCGAACGCCAGGAACAATAGCGCCGTCGTCACAATGCGAATTACGTTGCTCGCCAGCGCGATCGGCACCGCGCTCAGCAGGATGATCAGCTTGTCCCACCAGGGGCGATCGACGATCATCACCATCGCCACGCTCATCGCTCCGAAAATCGTCAGCATCCGCAGGCCGCTGCAGGCCTCGGCCACCTCCAGCGGGGTGGCCAGCGTGTCGATCGAGATCGTGTTCCCCTGCCGCGCGGCGCTCACGCCCAGCGTTTGCAGGACCCACGTGCTCATCGCCGAGGCGTAGTGCTGCAGCTCCACCAGCAGCGTGTTTTCCAGCACCGCCGGAAAGGGGAACATGAACGCCAGAAAGCCCAAGGCCGGCCCCGCCCAACGCAGCATGTGGCGCCCGCCGACGATCAGCGGCAGCGCCACCACCGCCGCCAGGAATGAGATCCGCTCAAAAACGTTGTAATCGTAATACGAAGTGAACACGCGGAACCCCAGCGCCGCCGCCACCAGCCCCACGCCGATCCAGCGGTCCATCGTCTCCGCCTCGACCAGCGGCCGCCGCCGCACCCAGAACAAGTACGCCGCAAACGCCGGCACTATATAGCCGTGCGAGTACATATCCTTGGCCCAGTACGTGGCCGTGAACTGGATCATGTTGAAATACGCCGCCAGCATGGCGGCCGTCAGCACGCCGAAGACGATCCACGCCGTTTTAGACTCCGACTCGGTGAGCGGCCGCGCATCGTCGTAGCTGCTGAGATCGAACGAGCCGTGAGGGTTCAACGTGCGGGTCGTGGCGTGGCTCATAGATGAACGTTCGCAGGCGGGATGGACCGTCGGGAGGCTGGTGCTAGGCGACCTTACCCAGGGTT
Organism: Pirellulales bacterium; assembly: GCA_020847515.1. GTDB lineage: Bacteria > Planctomycetota > Planctomycetia > Pirellulales > Lacipirellulaceae > Lacipirellula. The sequence continues at coordinate 44,022 of JADLBW010000043.1, forward strand.
GGCTCGCCAGGCGGCTGACCGACCGCGGGTTTTTCCGCAAGCAGAATAGAATAGCCGGCAGGGGCCGCCGCGGCGCCTTCGTCGAGCCGCAGCCTGCGGCACTCCGCGGGACGCGCATGGCGCGGGCTACTTAAGAATTGAGGATACGCGCCTCCGCCCTAGGTGTCAAACTAATGGCGGGTCCGGTTGGGGCACTTATCTGGTTTACGCAGCAGGCACTTACGACGCCGTTGGAATCGCGCCGATTCTGCCGGCCCCGCCAGCGCGACACGGGACTCCGCCAGCCCAAGGGGGTCGGGATTCTTTTGCGACTAGCGAACGTCCCAGCCTGGAGACCCCCCCAGTCGCAAAAGCATCCCGACCCCTTCGACGCACCCCCCTTGGCGCACCCCTTTGCTCATCGCCCATTGCAGGTAGTTCCAACCGCCGCCAGCCACCGCATAGAATAAACCACTGCCGGCAACCGCCTTGCACCTCTTCCCGTCCATGCCCCTCCCCCCGCTCAAGACCGATCCCAAGTTCGGCCACTATCCCTGGTGGCCCGAGGACGGCGACGCCTGGGTGCATCCGGAGGACGTGCCCGTCGCCCGCACCATCATCCCCAGCGCCCGCATCTTCCGACAGGAAGGCCAGTGGGGCGATTACGTCGTCCTTCACTACGGCGAGCTGCGGCTCCGGGTAAAGCGCACGCTGTGGCAGGAGGTTGCCTACGAGGGCTTTAACGTCGGCGACTGGGTCGAAGTGATGTCCCGCGGCCAAAGCAATACGTTTCGCACCGGCGTCATTCGCGAGATGATCTGGGATCCGCACTCCCACGGCATTCGGTACTACATCGCCGAGCAGGCGCAGCCGATTCCCAACGCCTACCAGGCCGAGGACCTACGGCACATCGAGAAGCCCCGCAATTGACCGGGGTCGAAGCGGCGCCCGGGGTCGGGATTCTTTTGCGACTGGCGAGCGTCCGTTGCCTGGAGACCCCCAGTCGCAAAAGCATCCCGACCCCTTCGTCGCACCCCAAGTGTCGAGATTCGTTTGCGACTAGCGAGCGTCCGTTGCCTGGAGACCCCCCGGTCGCAAGAGCATCCCGACCCCCTCGGTCCAACCCCCTCCCCTCATCGTTCATCTCCCGCCCGGTTCCTCAACAGTACCACGGCCGGCGCCCGCGCGATTCGCCGGCTGGCGCGGGTCAACAGCGGCTCGTCGAGCGCCGGCGCCCAGCTCGCTCCGCCCAGGACCAGATCGACGTCGCCGTCGCCGTCCAGGTCGCCGGCGTCCAGCGTAATTGGCTGGCCGGAATACTCAGGAGCTATCGTCGCCGGGCTGAATTTGCCCCCGCCTTCATTGGCGAACAGCACAAACGCCGCCGGCTCGCGGGCCCGCCAGTCGGGATACGCCGAAATCGCAGCGACATCCCCGTCGCCGTCGCGATCGTAGTCGGCGACCAAGGCCTTGGTGGCGCCGTCCATGCGCAAGAAATGCGCCTGGGAAAACTCCATCGGCCCCGTCTGCAAATAAATGTAAACGCCGTGCAGCGGCTTGAGCGGCGGGTCGAGCATCTCCATGTTGTTGCCCGCCACGGCGATGATGTCCTTCCGGCCGTCGCCGTCGAAGTCGATCCACTGAAAAGCGTTGTAGCCCATCGCTGAACGCTCTTTCCATAGCCG
>JADLBW010000044.1 GCA_020847515.1 Pirellulales bacterium
GGCGCTGGTGACGGGCGGGAGTCGGGGGATTGGGCTGGGGATTGCGCGGGCGCTGGCTGGCGAGGGATGGCGGTTGGCGATTAACGGGATGCGGGCCGAGGAAGAGGTGCGTCAGACGTTGGCGTCGCTGCGCGAGGCTGCGCCGCAGATCGAATATGTACGCGGCGATATTTCGATCGCGGCCGATCGGGCGGCCTGCTTGGATGCGATCGACCGGCGGTTCGGTCGGCTCGACCTGTTGGTCAACAACGCCGGCATCGCGCCGCCGCGGCGGGACGACGTCCTGGAGGCGACCGAGGAGTCGTTCGACAAGGTCTTTGAGGTGAACCTCAAGGGCCCGTACTTTCTCACGCAGTCGGTCGCGCGGTGGATGATCGTTCAGCGGCAAGCCGAGGCGTCCTTCGCGGGGTGCATCGTCAACATCTCGTCGATCTCGGCGGAAATCGCGTCGATCAACCGCGGCGACTACTGCATGGCCCGCGCCGGCACGAGCATGGCGACCAGGCTGTGGGCGGTGCGGCTGGCGGAGTTTGGGATTCGCGTGTACGAGGTCCGCCCCGGGATCGTAGCGACCGACATGACCGCCGGCGTGAAGGACAAGTATGATCGGCTGATCGCCGAGGGGCTGACGCTCGAGCCGCGGTGGGGACGGCCGGAAGACGTGGGGCGAGCCGTGGCGATGCTTGCCCGCGGGGAGCTGCCGTATTCGACCGGACAGGTCATCAACGTCGACGGGGGGATGATGATTGGGCGGTTGTAGGGCGTAGGGGTTTTTGAACCCCGGAGGCACGAATGCACGGAGGGCACGGAGAGCACGGAGAGCACGGAGAGCACGGAGAGGAGGATTGATTTTTGAACCGCGGTTCACGCGGATTACGCCGATCAAATCTTTTTCTTCGCCGGCGCACTGCGCAGGCCGCTACGGGCTCATTCGCGAACTAACTTGCAGAACTTCTCCGTGTCCTGCGTGCCTCCGTGGTCAATAAAGGGCTGTTGTATGAACGATCGATTAAGCGTGCTGAACGACTTGCTCACGACGGGCGTCATCGCGGTGATTCGAGCGGACTCGGGAGAGCAACTCGTGAACGTGTGCCGCGGGCTGGCGGCGGGGGGCGTGCGGGCGTGCGAGATTACGATGACCACGCCCGGGGCGCTGGCGGCGATCGATGCGGCGAGCAAGGCGCTGGGGGAGCAGGCCCTCGTTGGCGCCGGTTCGGTGCTCGACGGCGCCACGGCGCGGGCGGCGATCCTGGCCGGGGCGCGGTTCATCTTCTCGCCGGTGCTGAACGTAGAAATGATCGAGATGGCGCATCGGTACGACTGCGTCGCCGTGCCGGGGGCGATGTCGCCGACGGAGATCTTCACCGCCTGGAGCGCGGGAGCGGACGTCGTGAAGGTATTCCCGGCGAATCATTTTGGACCGCAATTCCTGAAGGACATTCATGGACCGATGCCGCAGATCAAACTGACGCCGACCGGCGGGGTGGACCTGTCGACGGCGGCCGATTGGATTCGGGCCGGGGCGGCGGCGGTCGGCGTGGGCTCGGCCCTGGTGAAGAAGGACCTCGTGGCGGGCGGCAAGTGGGATGAGCTCTCGGCGCTGGCTCGGCAGTATGTCGACATCGTGGCCGCGGCGCGGCGGAAGTAAACCGAGCTGCGGGGCGGCCTTCGCTGGGGCCGATGCTTCCGAGCCCGCGGAGAGGGGCGGACGGCCCGCGAATAGCCCGAATATAAATGTGCATCGTTTAGCGACCGCAGTGGATGGGTCCCGTCGGCTAGGTTGCGTGACTGGCGGCTGGCGGCCCTCGGCCACCGCAAGATAGGGAGAAGGCCCCTTCTGGCCGCTGGCCGACAGCCGACAGCCGAGCGCCGACAACCAATCTGCAGCCGTCTGATGAGCAGCGCAGTCATCAACAATTCGCGTTTGCCCGCGCGATTCGCGGACGGCGTTTTGTCGGGTTGTGTAGCCGCCGCCGCCAGCGCATTTTTGGCGACAGAATTCCAAGTTGCCGTGCTCCAAGGACTTAAGTGGGCCGGCGACTGTCGCCGGCGGATGCGGCGGTCGGTGGTTTCAGGCGGCGCGGCGGGGATGGCGGTCGGGTCGGCCGCCGCCCCTGAGGCGGCGAAGATCAGCGCGCCGCGAGCGGTAGGCGCGGGCCCGGCAGAGCAGGCAGGGTTCATAGACCAGGCCGCCGCATCCTCGGCAGCGGCGGGGGATGGCGCCCGGTTCGAGACCGATCGCGGTGCCTTGTGCCGGTTGGCGGCCGTTTAGGCCGCGGCGGCCGTGGGCGATGTTGCCGACGGTGCCGCGGCTGATCCCCAGCTTGTTGGCGATCGCCCGGTGGCTGAGTTGTTGTTCCTGGAGCAACCGCTGAACTTCCATGACGATCGCCTGCGGCAACATGGTGCTGGACCCTGCAAAGGATGGTGGGGGCGGTTAATTCAGCGACATCTTGTTTCGTGCCTGCGAAACGCGCGAAGGAACGCCAGCGTCGGTAGTGCCTGAGCGATTATTCACGCGCGCCTCAATGCGCGGCTGAAGCTCAAGGGCGAAGTTCTTGCGGTTGCCTTTCTCGTTGCGCGCCGCTTCGCGTGATCGGCGGTGATCGGCACGGCCCAGCGAGGCCGGGAGGCCTTGAAACGGGGGGCGTGCGGCGAGGCCGGCGAGCCGCGGGCGGTGCGTCAGGCGGCGTCGAGGTCGGGCCAGAAGTCGCCGTACTGGGGATAGGGCTCGTAGTCGTCGTCGGGCGTCAGGGCCTCCCAATATTCGTCGTCGAGTTCCAGGGGCGAATCGCCGTCGAGTTCCTGCGGCTGGGGACGGAACGCGGGCTCTTCAGGCGGCCAGTCGGCGTCGATCGAGGCGCAGCGGGGCCCGCGAGTCAGGCGTGAAGGGAGTGAGTGGCGAACGAGGGAAACCATGCAAGGGGCTCCTGTACGTGCGGATAACCGTCAGAGGGCGTGTCCGAGGGCGGCGACGCGGCGTCGCAAGTGGATTTGGGCGACGCGAACACGAAGCTAGCAAAGGGGGCGGCCAAATACTATATATTTGTTCAGTATTTATGCCGGGTTTGTGCTGGGGGGCTGGTGAGGCGAATAAGGGGGGCGATGACTAAGGGCCAAGCGCCAATGACCAAGCACCAATGACCAAGCACCAATGACCAATGACCAATGACCAAGCACCAATGACCAACGGCCAAGGGCAAAGGGCAAAGGGCCACGGGCTACGGTCGAGGACCCCCATGGCCAGGGTCGGGGGCCAATGGTTGATGGCCCGGGGGCCGCGAGGGGGTGGGGGAGCGGGGGCGAGTTCCGCGGGGGGCGGGCTGCGGCCAGGCGCGAGGCTAGTCGTGCAGGGCTTCGAGGGAGGCTTGGAGGAGCTCGTAGAGGCGGGGTTCCGACCGGCGGAGCTGGTCGCGGATGTCGGCGGTCAACTGGGAGGCCGCTTCGCGGGCTTTTTCATCCTGCCCCAACCGCTGCTGAACAATGGCGAGGGAGGCGTAGATGAAGCCGCGCTGCGGCGCGCCGGCGGCGGCGCCGCTCGATTGGAGCATCTCGTGGAGCGGGGCGAGGGCCTGGCGGAATTCGCGGGTCTGGAGGAGGTAATAACGGACGAGTCCTTCGTCGGCGAGACTCAGGACGTAGGGGTCGGCGTCGGGAAAGTTCTGCCGGACGGCCTGCCAGGCCTGTTCGCTGGGCGCGACGTTGGCGTGGTAGAGCTGGGCCCAGACGGTATCCCGCGGCTCGACCACGGCGACGGTCTTGCCGGCGAGATAGGACCGGGGGCGGAAGAGGTAGCCGGTCGCGATGCCGGCCAACAGAGCGGCGATGGAGATGAGGGCCAGGACGCCGCGTCGCAAGCGGGTCGAGCGCGCCAGTTGGGCGCTTTGGTGCATCAGGCGGGCGAGCTCGTGCGAGGTCTGGCTGCGGGAGTCGACCGCGGCGATCCACTCGGCGAGCGAACCGCCGTCGGCCTCGTCGCTCCAGCCCTCGGCGGCGGCTTCGCCGGCGAGCTTGCGGAGGTCGGCCAAGAGCTCGCCGGCCGATTGGTAGCGCTGCTCGGGCCGCTTGGCCATCATGCGGTGGACGATGCGGGCCAGACCGCTGGGAACGTCGGCGCGCAGGTTTTCCAGCGGTCGCGGGGCGGCGCTGAGGTGCTGCAGCGCTACGGCCAGCGCCGTGTCGCCGGCGTGCGGCGGCGCTCCGGCCAGCAGGTGATAACAGGTAACGCCGAGCGAGTAGATGTCGCTGCGGACGTCGACCGGACGGCCTTCGATCTGCTCGGGGCTCATGTAGAGCGGGGTGCCCATGGCGACGCCGACCTGCGTGAGGGTCTTGGCGTCGGAGCTTTCCATGCGGGCCAGGCCGAAGTCGGCGACTTTGACTTCGCCAGAGTGGGACAACAGGATGTTTTCAGGTTTGAGATCGCGATGGACGATGCCGACGTCCGACGATTTGCAGAGGGCGGCGGCGACCTGGCGGAGGATGTCGAGGACGAGCTGCGGCGCCAGCGCCGCCTGGCGATGGAGCACTTCGCCGAGGTTCTTGCCGGGGACGTATTCCTGGGCGATGAAGTGGACGCCTTCGGCCTGGCCGACTTCGTAGATCTGCACGATGTTGGCGTGCACCAGGGCGGCGGCGGCGCGGGCCTCGTGCTGAAACCGCTGGACGTAGTTGCCGTCGCGGGCCAGCGCTCGCTGGAGCACTTTGAGGGCGACCTGGCGGCCGAGCGAGCGCTGCTCGGCGAGGTAGACGACGGCCATGCCGCCGGCGCCGAGGCGGCGCAACACGCGATAGCCGCCCAGGTCGCGACCGGTCAAATCAACCTCGACCGGTTCGGTGCTCATGGATCGCAGCGGCGTGGAGTAGAGGTTGGGGCGGCGGATGCGGCGGCGAGGGCTGCCGGCTCAGGGGATGGACTGCGGCGGCAGCGCGGCGAGGACCCGGCAGGCGGCTTCCGACTTATTGAGGACGTAGAAGTGGATGCCGGGGACGCCGGCGGCGAGCAATTCTTCGGCCTGGCGGGTGGCGAATTCTACGCCGACCTCGAACTGGCCGGCGGGATCGTCGGCGCGCTGCTGAAGGGCGGCCAGGAAGGGAGGCGGCAGCTTGGCGCCGCAAAGGGCGGCGATCCGCTGGATCTGGGCGCCGTTGGTTACCGGGAGCAGCCCCGGGACGATCGGCTTATCGATGCCCAGTTCGCGGCAGCGATCGCGGAAGCGGAAGAAGTCGGCGTTGTCGTAGAAGAGCTGCGTGATGACGACGTCGGCGCCGGCGTCGACCTTGCGCTTGAGGTTTTCCAGGTCGACCTGCAGGCTGGGGGCTTCGAGGTGCTTTTCCGGGTAGCCGCCCACCGCGATGCCCAGGGAGGGGAACTGGCGGCGGATGAACTCGACCAGCTCGTTGCCGTAGCGGAAGCCGCCGACGACCGGGTTGAAGGAGGTCTCGCCCCGCGGCGGATCGCCGCGGAGGGCGACGACGTTATGGACGCCCTGGTCCCAGGAGCGGGCCAGGTAGTTGCGGATTTGCGGAGCCGTGAGCCCGACGCAGGTCAAATGCGTGGCGACCGGCAACTGGTACTTTTGACGCACGCCGGCGATGACCTCCAGCGTACGATCTTGGGTGGAACCGCCGGCGCCGAAGGTGCAAGTGATGTAACTGGGGCGGTAGGCCACGAGCTGGTCGAGGTGCTGAAACAGGCTGGTCATCCCCTCGGCGGTCTTGGGGGGAAACAGCTCGAAGGAGAGGCCAAAGCGGCCGGGGCCGTAGGCGTCGCGGATCGTCATGGCAGAAACTGGGCGTTGGGAGGCGCGGGACGGCTGGGGGGGTAATTGGGAGCCGGCGCGGCGATGGCGTCGCGTCAAATGAATTGGAGGGGCGGATGGCGCCGGAAGTGCTTCCATAACTCTAAGCGGGGCAATGCGCTGCCGCAATCGTAAGGCTCTGGGCGCGGAGCCGTCGCACGTTCGGACCGAGGCGCGTAGCCGATTCGCCGCCCTTCCCACGGAGGAGGCGGGGCACGCTCAGATAGGGTTAATTCGGTCGGTAGGCGTGGTCCTCGCTGTAAATGTGCCGGGCGCCTTATTTCAGGTGGGGGGGCCGGTTCGCCTGAGGAAGGGTAACCGCTGGTACTGCGAGCGGAAGGATCATCGCGCAGGAGCGAGATGGCCACATTTAACCTGGTTGGCGTGCGGCGGGCGGGTTCGGGTATATTGACGGTCTCGCCATTGCCCTGTTGTCGGCGGCCGTTTTGGAGCGATGCGCCGGCGCCTTTCCCGTAGCGGGTCTTTGTGTTGACGGTCTCCTCCTCACCCGCCGGCGTACTTCGGTCTGTACTGGCGGCAGGTATCGGGATGATTTTGGTTGCGCCGCCTGCGGCCCAAAGCGAGGCGCTGGCGCCGCGGCCGGACGCCGAGACGGCGATCAAACCGTTTGTTACGGCCTATTGCATCGATTGCCACGTCGGCGATGAGGCCGAGGCGGGTTTGAATTTTGAAAAGCTGCTGGAGGCGGAGAGCATTCCGCACCGGCGGCTCCAGTGGGAGCGGGTGGTGGAACGGCTCGCCGCTGGCGAGATGCCGCCCGAGGAAGGGGTGCAGCCGGAGGCGGCGGAGCGCGCGTCGGCGCTAGCGTGGCTGCGGGCCGAACTGGCGGACCCGGATTGCACCCAGCCGCAGAACCCCGGGCGGGCGACGCTGCATCGGCTCAATCGGACGGAGTATCGCAACACGGTCCGCGACTTGTTGGGGGTAGAGTTCGACGCGGCGGGGTTTTTTCCCGTGGATGAGCTCGGCTACGGGTTCGACAACAACGGCGACGTACTGTCCTTGCCGCCGGTGCTGCTGGAAAAGTACCTGCAAGCCGCCGAAGAGATCGCCCGGCGGGCCGTTGTGACGCCGGAATCGATCGTGGAGCCGCGGACGGATTACCCGTGGGACGCGCTGCACGGCGGCCAGGCGGCTCGCGACGGCGCCCAGGGCCTGTTCACCAACGGCCGCTTGTGGGCGGACGCGAAGTTCGAGCAGCCCGGGGAATATCTGCTGCGGGTGCAGGCGTTCGCTACGCAGGCGGGGGACGAACCGGTGAGGATGCGGCTGCTGGCGGGCGACCGAGCGCTGCGCACCGTGAGCGTCGAGGCCGGACCGGGCGACCCGCAGACGTATGTAGCGCGCATCGCGGCCGAGGCGGGGACGTTACGCGTGGGCGTCGAGTTCACCAACGACCTGTGGCAGCCGTGGGCCGAGGACGCTGAGCGGCGGGATCGGAACCTGTTTGTCACGTCGATAGCGGTCGTGGGGCCTACGACGCGTCTGGAAGAAGAGGAGCTGTCCCCTACTCAGCGGCGGCTGGCGGCAGTGGCGCCGAGTCAGGACGAGTGGTTCGAGAGCGACGATTGGCGGCAACCAACGCGGGACCTGCTGGAGGGGCTGCTGCTGCGGGCCTACCGGCGGCCGGCGCGTGACGACGAGCTGGAGCGGATGGCGGAATTTATGGGGGCGGCGCGACGGCGGGGCGATTCGTTTGAACGGGCCCTGCAACTGGCGGTGGAAGCGACGCTCTGTTCTCCGCAGTTCTTGCTGCGGGGCGAAACGCCGCCGGCGGACGCCCGCGGCGTGCGGCCGCTCGACGGGTACGAGCTGGCGTCGCGGCTGAGCTACTTCTTGTGGAGCTCGATGCCGGACGACGAGTTGCTGGCGGCGGCGGCCGACGGGACGTTGCTGGCGGGGCTCGACGCGCAGGTCGGCCGCATGCTCGCCAGCGACAAATCGGATGAACTGATCCGTAATTTCGGCGAACAGTGGCTCGAAACCCGCCGGCTGGCGACGCTCGAGCGGGATCCGGAGCGGTTTCCGGAGTTTGACGACGAGCTGCGCTCGGCGATGCGCGAGGAGACGTTCCGGCTGCTGGCCGACGTGGTGCGCAACGACCGGCCGCTCACGACGCTGTTGTCGGCGGACTATAGTTTCATCAACGCGCGCCTGGCGAAGCACTATGGACTGAGCGCGGCGGAGGGATTGGGGGGCGAGGAGTTTCGGCGGGTGGAACTGCCCGCGGAGCGACGGGCCGGGGTGCTCGCGCATGGCAGCGTGCTGGCGGTGACGGCGTTTGCAGATCGAACGTCGCCGGTGCTGCGGGGCAAATGGGTGCTGGACCACTTGCTGGCCGATCCGCCGCCGCCTCCGCCGCCGAGCGCCGGGAGCCTGCCGGAGCCGGCCAGCGGCGCGGCGCCCAAATCGCTTCGCGAGCGGCTCGAGATGCATCTGGCCGATGCGACGTGCGCCTCGTGCCATAAGCGGATGGACCCCCTGGGGATGGCGCTGGAGAACTTCGACGCCGTGGGGCGATGGCGGGAATTTGACGGGGAGGAGAAAATCGACGCTAATGGCCAGTTGCCCGATGGCCGACAGTTGACCGGGGCGGTCGGCCTGCGGGACGTGCTGCTGGCGGACTTTGCGCGGGTGCGGCGGGCGATTGCCGAGCGGCTGTTGACATATGCCTTGGGACGGGGCTTGGAGCCGTACGACCGCTGCGCGGTCAACGCGATCGTCGCGGCGGCGGAGGCCAACGGCGATACGTTTGCAAACATGGTGCGAGCGATTGTGAAGAGCGCGCCGTTTTTGCAGCGGGATGAGGGAAGGGGCGAGTGAGGAGTAGATCAGTAGAGAGAGTATGGGGGACGAAGTGCTGAGGCGGCATAGAGATGATTGCTATAAAGACAACGTTTGACGGACAGTAAATCCTTCTGCCTGAGGCTCTGCGCGGACAACCTCCGCAAGAAGTCGTCGTCGTCATTGCCGCTTCGGAAAGTGACGAGCAGTCTTGGCTTAAGGCGCAAGAGCAGACGTTCGCAAAGGTCTGGATGAACGAAGAGGACTCTGTTTATGACCAACTTTGAGGCAGGCGACATCGTGCTTGTGCTTTATCCGTTCACGGACTTAAGCAAAACTAAGAAGCGCCCCGCGGTCAGACTCAGTTCTTCCGACTATTCCAAGCGATTCAACGACGTTGTGATAATGCCGCTTACAAGTCAAGCGGCGCGTTGACCTTGAAGCATTGGAGATCAGCAGGGCTACTTAAGCCGACATGGGTAAACCCGGTGATCGGAACGTTGGCTGCTGGATTGATCGAACGACGAGTCGGCGATCTCCAGACGGCAGACGAGTCTTGCGTTCGCGCAGCAATTGATTCCGCCATCGCTGAACACTGGCGATCGTGAGGCGACATGGCAAGATGTTGTGCAAGTACCGAAGGGCCTGAAATTGTAGTGCGGGGACGCATCCGCCTAGATAGTAACGAGGATGTTATGACCAGAACGCCGGAAATCGGGCGTCGTAGTTTCTTGCGCGGACTGGGGGTTGCGATGGCGGCGCCGTTTATGGAGAGTGCGCTGCCGCGGTCGCTGTGGGCGGCTTCGGCGCAACGGGCGGCCGGGCCGCTGCGACTGGCGTTCTTGTTCATCCCCAACGGGGCGCATATGCCGGCGTGGACGCCGGAGGCGGAGGGCGCCGACTTCACGCTGCCGGCGACGCTGAAGCCGCTGGCGAAGGTCCGCCAGAAGCTCGTGGTGCTCAGCGGCCTGGCGCACGACGCGGGATGGGACCACGGCGACGGGGCGGGGGACCACGCCCGGTCGGCGGCGACGTTCCTGACGGGCGTGCACCCGGTGAAGACCGACGGCAAGGGGATTCGCGCCGGGATCTCCGTCGACCAAGTGGCTGCCGAGCGGATCGGCAAGACGACCCCCTTCGCATCGCTGGAGTTGGGCTGCGAGGAAGGGCGGCTGGCCGGCAATTGCGACAGCGGCTATAGCTGCGCGTATTCGAACAACATCTCGTGGCGTTCGCCCAGCGAGCCGGCGGGCAAGGAAGTGAACCCGCGGCAGTTGTTCGACCGGCTGTTCGGCTGCGGGCCCGCGGAGGGCCAGACGCAGTCGCGGGCGCAGCGCGACCTGGAGCGGAAGAGCGTGCTGGACCTGGTGCAGGAGGACGCCGCGGCGCTGCGTCGACGGCTGGGGGGCAGCGACGTGCGCAAGCTCGACGAGTATCTGGCGGGGGTGCGGGAGATCGAGCGCCGCATCGACGGCGCCGAGTTGCTGGGGGACGACCGACGGTTGGCGCGTCCCAAGGGGATTCCTGACGATTATGCCGAGCACGCGCGTCTTATGGGCGACCTGCTGGCGGTGGCTTTCCAGAGCGATCTGACGCGCGTGGCGTCGTGGATGCTCGCCAACGAGGGGAGCAATCGATCGTACCGTGAAATCGAGGTGGCCGAGGGACACCACTCGTTATCGCACCATCAAGGAGACGCCGAGAAACAGGCGGCCATCGCCAAGATCAACCGGTACCATGTCGAGCAATTGGCCTACTTCCTGGAACGGCTCGATGCGATCGACGAGGGGGGCGGCACGCTGCTGGACAACACGATGGTCGTCTACGGCGGGGGGCTAGGGGACGGCAACGCGCACAATCATGACGATCTGCCGGTCGTCTTGGCGGGCCGCGGCGGGGGCGCGATCGCGGGCGGTCGGCATTTGCGGTATCCGAAGGGGACGCCCCTGATGAACCTCTATGCGTCGATGCTGCACGCCGCGGGCGTCGACGCGGACGCCCTGGGGGACAGCACCGGCCTGTTGCCGGGTCTGGTCGCGACCTAGAGCGCGCAGGTTAGGAAGCCGCTGTTCGCAAGCCGCGCTGGTGCGCGAGCGAGCGAGCGACGAACGATTGCGCAGGCGAGGCAAGTTCTGCGGCCGCGCGGGGGCGAACCGCAGCGGTGCGCGGCAGGTCGGCCCGATAATAATGCCGTCGCGTAACGCGGGGCGGGTTGTATAATTCCCGGTCTTGGCATCGGCAGCCTGGGCCGTGCCCGGTTTGCGTGTTTTGCCTGGCGGCCACTCCACGAAGGTAGCGCCCCCTATGAGCCAGATTCAAGTTCCCGCGCCGGCGGCCAGCCTATCGCGCCCCAACTGGACCGAGCTGACGGCCCAGGACATCTACGACAAGCTGCTGGCGCTTGCCCGCAACCTGTGGTGGAGCTGGCATCCGGAGGTAGTGAACCTGTTTCGCGACCTGGACCCGGTCCGCTGGCGGCAGATCGATCACAATCCGATCGTGCTGCTGGCCGAGATGACGCCCGAGCAAGTGGCCGAGCGGACCTCCGAGATGGTTCTGTACACGCGGATCAACCAGGCCCATCGCCGGCTGAAGGATTATCTGTGCAACACCCGCACCACCTGGGGCGCTCGCGAGGCGGGGGTGCTGGGGGCGCAACCGGTGGCGTATTTTTCCGCTGAATTCGGCCTTCACGAGTCGGTGCCGATCTACAGCGGGGGCCTGGGCGTGCTGTCGGGCGATCACATCAAAAGCGCCAGCGGGCTGGGCGTTCCGCTGGTGGCGATCGGCCTGTACTACGACCAGGGATACTTCAAGCAGCGGCTGAACGAGGAGGGGTGGCAGCTTGAGGAGTACTTGGATACGAAGGTCGAGAATCTGCCGATGGAGCCCGCCCGCGATCCGCAGGGCCGCCCGATAACGGTGGAGATCGAGACGCTGCACGGGCGGCTGTTGGCCAAGGTGTGGCTGATGCACGTCGGGCGGGTGCACCTGTACCTGCTCGACTGCGACGTGGAGGGCAACAGCCCGGAAGACCGCGAGCTGACATCGCGGCTATACGGCGGGGACCTGCGGACGCGCATTCGGCAGGAGCTGGTGCTGGGGGTGGGCGGCGTCAAGGCGCTGCGGGCGCTGGGGGTCAAGCCGGGCGTGTTTCATTTGAATGAGGGACACAGCGCGTTCGCCCCGCTGGAGGTCATTCGGCAGCGGATGCAGGACGACGGGCTGTCGTTCGACGAATCGCTGCGGGAAGTCGCGGCGCAGACGGTGTTCACCACGCACACCCCCGTGCCGGCGGGGCACGACCGCTTCGACGGGGGGCTGGTGGAAGAGCATCTGGGGCCGCTGCGGCAGAAGCTGGGCATTTCGTTCGAGCAGCTTATGGGCCTGGGCCGGGTCGAGCCGCAGAACGAGCACGAATCGTTCTGCATGACGGTGATCGGCCTGAAGCTGTCGCGACGGGCCAACGCGGTAAGCTCGCTGCACGGTCACGTATCGCGGCGGATGTGGGCGAACCTGTGGCCGTGGCGGGTGGAAGAGGAGATCCCGATCGGTCACATTACCAACGGCGTCCATATACCGACGTGGCTGGCCTACCCGATGGTCCAGCTCTACGACAAATACCTCGGGGCCGAGTGGCATGAGCGGATGGGCGAGCCGGAGGTGTGGCAGGCGATTTACGGGGTCGATCCTGGCGAATTGTGGGAGACGCACAACGCGCTGAAGAGCCGGCTGCTGGAGTTCGTCCGCCGCCGCGTGAGCCGGCAATCGCGCCGGCGGAACGAGGACCCGGCGGTCATCGAGGCGGCGCGGACGATTCTGGATCCCAACGCGCTGACGATCGGTTTTGCGCGGCGGTTCGCGACGTACAAACGGGCCGACTTGTTCCTGCGGAACTTCGATCGCATGGCCGAACTGGTGGACGACGCCAACCGCCCGGTGCAATTCGTGTTCGCCGGGAAGGCCCATCCGGCGGACGAGCCGGGCAAGCGGCTGATTCAGCGGATTGCCAACCTGCGTCATGATCCGCGGTTCGCGGGCCGGGTGGTCTTCATCGAGGATTACGATATCAACGTCGCGCGGCACATGGTGCAAGGCGTCGACGTATGGCTGAACAATCCGCGTCGACCGCTGGAGGCTTCGGGCACCAGCGGGCAGAAGGCGGTGCTCAACGGCGCGCTGAACTGCTCGGTGCTCGACGGCTGGTGGGCGGAGGCCTACAACGGGATGAACGGATTTTCGATCGGCAACGGCACGTCGCACGCCAACGACGACATCAACGACTCCCGCGACAGCGACGACCTGTTGCGGGTGCTGCAAGAGGAAGTGATTCCGCTGTTCTATAAGCGGGACGCCGACGGCCTGCCGCGGGAGTGGATCCAGCGGATGACCAATTCGATCGCGACGCTCGCCGCGCGGTTTAGCGCGCACCGGATGGTGATCGACTACGTGCAGAAGTCGTACCTGGTGGCGGCCGGCGGGCTGAGCTCGGACATGAGCGTGCGGTAAGAGAGCTTCACGGCGCGGGGCGAGCCCCGCGGCTAAATGATGGGCGCCGCGGGCGTGATTACTTCTCCGGATGACGCGGCGCTAGCGGAGTTGTGCGGCGCGCTTAGCGCGCTGGCTGAGCCGCTGGACGCGAGCGGCGACTGGCCGGCGGAGCAACTTCGGCTGTGCGGCCAGTACGGCGTGTACCAGTGGTTCGCCGACGCGGCCTGGGGCGGTCAGGCCTGGGATCAGCAGAGCGTCCTGCGCGGCTACCTGGCGCTGAGCGCGGCGTGCCTGACTACGACGTTCGTGCTGACGCAGCGCGACGGCGCCTGCCGACGGATCGAGTCCTCCTCCAACGAGGAATTGCGGCGTCGGCTGCTGGCGGGGCTGACCCGCGGGGAGTTGTTTGCGACGGTCGGCATTTCGCACCTGACGACGAGCCGTCGCCACCTGACGACGCCCGTGTTGCGGGCGCGGCGGGCGGCTGGCGGGTTTGTGCTGGAGGGCTTCAGTCCGTGGGTCACCGGCGCCGATCATGCCGATTACGTCGTCGTGGGGGCTACGCTGATGCGGGGCAGCGAGCCGACGACGCAGCAACTGCTGGCGGCCGTGCCGACGAACCTGCCTGGGGTTCGCTGCGGGGAACCGGCGAAGCTGGTCGGGCTGTCGGCCAGCCATACGGGGCCGTTTCACTTGGACAACGTGCTGGTCGGCGATGAGTGGATCGTGGCCGGCCCGGTGGAGAACGTGATGTCGTCGGGGGCCGGGGCCGGTACGGGCGGCCTGGGTACGTCGACGCTCGCACTGGGGCTAGGGCGTGCGGCGCTGGCGTTCTTGGCCCACGAAGCGGACCAGCGACCGGAATTGGCAGGGCCGCGGGAGGCCCTCGCGGCCGAGTTGGCAGCGACGACCGACGACCTGTTCTCCGCCGTGCGCGGTCAGCCGGCCTGTTCAACCGACGAGCTGCGTCAGCGGGCCAACAGCCTGGTGCTGCGCGCAACGCAAGCGGCGCTGGGCGCGGCCAAGGGTGCGGGCTATGTCGCAGGGCATCCGGCGGGCCGCTGGTGCCGGGAGGCGTTGTTCTTTCTGGTATGGAGCTGCCCGCAAGGGGTATTGGCGGCAAATTTATGCGAGTTGGCGGGGATATTGGAGTAGGTGAGTGGTTAGTAGTGAGTGGCGAGCGGCGGCGGGCGGGGCTGGGTGCTTTTGCGATTGGGGTCTGGGGCGCTGTTGCGGAGTCGCTGGTCGTAAAGGCCTCCCGACCCAGTGGCGTTAATCCCTCCCCTGGCCCCTCCCATCGAATGCGGACGGGGTCGGGATGCTGGTGCGACTGGTGGGTTTCGGGGCAAGGCGGAGTCGCTAGTCGCAAAAGAATCCCGACCAATCCCGACCCGTTTGGCGGGCAAGTTACATCAGCGGGCTGAACTGGCATGTCTGAACCGATCGTCGTCTGGCATACGCACTCGGTGTCGCGGGCAGAGCGGGAGCGGCTGCATGGGCATCGCGGGTGCGTGGTGTGGTTTACGGGGCTGAGCGGCAGCGGCAAGAGCACGGTCGCCAACGCGGTCGATCGAAAGCTCCATGAACGAGGCGTGCACGCCTATGTGCTGGACGGCGATAATATTCGCCACGGGCTCAATGCGACGCCGCAAATGCTGCTAGAGCGGTATGGGGAGGCGCATGCCGCGCGGTTTGGCTTGGGCTTTGGCCAGCAGGATCGGGAGGAGAATATTCGCCGCGTGGGGGCGGTGGCCCGCTTGATGTGCGATGCGGGGCTGGTGACGCTGACGGCGTTTGTAAGCCCGTACCGCGCAGATCGGGACGCGGTGCGGGGGACGCTCGCGGCGGGAGACTTCATCGAGGTGTTCGTCGACGCCCCGCTGGAGGTGTGCGAGGCCCGGGACCCCAAGGGGCTTTACAAGCAGGCCCGGGCGGGGGTGCTCAAGGACTTCACCGGCATCGACGCGCCGTATGAAGCGCCGCTGCAGCCTGAATTGACGTTGAAATCCAATTCATCGACGCCGGAGGAATTGGCGGAGCAGACGCTGGCGTTTCTGGAGTCGCGCGGCAAACTGTCGCCGAGCCGCATGTGAGCCGCGATTCATCGCGAATCGTCAGGGAAAACGGCAGCGACGAGGGCGACTTGGGAACTGCTAGCGACCGCGGGGCGCGATTCTCCTAGATTGGCTGAACGTATGTTGACCCGGCCTGATGGAAGCCGGTAGATTGATGGAGTGGGGGGGTCGGCCCTTCTTTTTTTGGTTCCCCGCAACATTTGCATGGGCCGATCGCCTGACCGGATGGCTGATGGCTGCGTCAGCGGCGCATTGAAGCGCATCTCGTGCGGCACGCAGGAACGGGGACATCGCCGCGCGACTTGACGGAATAGCATCGAGCGCGAGCATCACCGGCGCGGACCGGCGTAATGCAGCGTGTGAAGGCGTCGATTAGCGCGCGGGAGCGCGCTTCAAGGAGGTCAGCCCATGTTTTCCCGCCCGACGAGTTCGACGGCGACTGCGACGCGGGGCCTGCTTAACCAGAAGGCCGCAGCGCGTGACGACGAATCGTCTCTTTCGGCAACGCTGGAGCACACGCGCGGCGAGACCGGCGTACGGGCCTTTCGCGAGCGATCGCCTGCGAGTCGCCGGCAGCTTCCGCAAGTCGTGGAGCTGCAGGCCCGCCTGACCGCCGAAGAGATGGTAGCAGCCATCGAGGATCGGCTGCCGACGCGGATTCGCGAGCTGGCCGTCGAGGTGCGCGACGGCGTATTTGCGCTGCGAGGGGTGTCGAGCTCCTATTACGCGAAGCAGTTGGCCGGGCACCTGGCGATGCGGGCGATGGAGTCGCGGCTGCTGGGGCGGCTGGTGAATGAGATCGACGTGCGGGAGTGACTGAACCGGCGGGGTGGGGAAGCTGTTGCGACCGACGCAAGCGGGGTCGGGATGCTTTTGCGACTGGTTGGGCTCCACGGCAAGGGGAGTCGCTAGTCGCAAAAGAATCCCGGCCCCTTTGGCTGCGCGGAGCGGGTCGGCGCGGAGAGGGTCGGGATGCTTTTGCGACTGGTTGGGCTCGATGGCAAGGGGAGTCGCTAGTCGCAAAAGAATCCCGACCCACGGCGGGGGGGAGTCGCTGGTCGCAAAAGAATCCCGACCCTGTGGGCTTTCAGAGGTCGGGGAGTTGCACGTTGCCGGCTTGGTCCACGAGGGGTTGTAGCGCGGCGACGAAATCGCGTTCGCCCACGAGGAACTTCAGTTCTACGGCGAGGGCTTGCAGCGGAATGCCCCCGATTGTGGGGGTGCGCAGCTTGACGAGATCCTTGCGGGTGCAGACGACGGCAACGGCGTTCGCCTGACGGGCGATGGCGGCGATTTGCTCCAGGTCCTCGCGGCGATAGTCGTGGTGATCGGGAAATTCCCGCCAGGCGACCAGCGCGGCGCCCAGCGAACACAGCGTGTGGCGGAAGCCGGCGGGGTTTCCGATGCCGCAAATTGCCGCCACGGGCTGACCTGCGAGGTCGGCTAAGGGGCGCCGGCGGCCGCTGGAATCGAGCAGTTCGGCGGGCTGGTGCTGGACTTCGCACCAGACGGCGCGTGGCGCATACGCCTGCACGCGGCGACGGACGGCCTGGCGGGCGTGCTGGTCGACCATATCGGCCCGCGACAGAACCACGACGCCGGCGCGGGCCAAGCCGGTCGGCGACTCGCGGAGCAGGCCGCGCGGCAGGAGATAATCGAAGCCGAAAGGCTGGCTGGCGTCGAGCAAGACGACGTCGAGGTCGCGGGCCAGGCGGCGATGCTGGAAGCCGTCGTCCAGCACGAGGATTTGCGAGGCGAGTTCTTCGACGGCGACTTGGGCGGAGGCGGCCCGGTCGGGGTTTTGCAGGTGAGGGACGTCGGGCAGCGACAGTTCGAGCTCGAGGGCCTCGTCGTTGACTCCGCCCTGGTCCGCCCCGTAGCCGCGGCTGAGTATCGCCACGCGCAGGCCCTGTTGCCGCAGGTAGCGGGCCAGCCACTGGACCATGGGGGTCTTGCCGGTGCCGCCGACGGTCAGATTACCGATGCTAACGACCGGCGCGGGGGAGCGGACGATTTCGGCGCGGCCGCAATCGTAGCGGCGATTGCGGCGACCAACGCCCCAGCCGTAGGGAATACTGGCGGCCCGCAACGCCAATCGTGCAAGGCTTCCGGCGACGCCCCGTTGGCGGCCGCTGGCGATGTCCTGGAATTTCGAGGGGGAGATCACGCGGGCGACCGGCGACTACGGACGGGCATTTGGGGGGCTGGTAAGCCAAGATTCTCGGAAAAAGGGGTAGAATTCACCAGGGCTGAAGGCACGGATTGTGCTGCCGGCGCATCTGATCGACGGGAGCGGCGTTCTATAATGGAAGCCGCGGGTTGACGGCGCTGGGTGCGGCGGCCGCGATTCTCCGCCGCCACTGCGGCGGGGGCGGAGGAGCGGCAGCAGGCGCTTGCAGCGCGTCGCCGTATTGCTTTGCGTCGTGAGCCCTTCCCGCCCGGGGAGAAAATTGGGGGTCAGGATCCAACCGCCAGCGTTATCGCCATGTCGACCGTCGCGCCGCCGTCCAAACCGATCAACCCCGTGCTCCTCGACAGCGAGCACTACATCGATGCACACATCAGCCGCACGCGCCGCTCGCTCAAGCTGATCGATCTGGCGGCGGGCCTGCTGACGCTGGTCATCGGGCTGTTGGCGTTTGTACTGGCGGCGGCGGTCATCGATCACTGGATCGTTCCCGGCGGGCTGAACACCGCGGGCCGGACGGCGCTGTTTGTCGCGTTTCTAGCGGGAGTCGCGTGGTATGGCTGGCGGCAGTTCCTGCCGCTGTTGCGGCCGATCAATCCGGTGTTTGCGGCGCAGACGATCGAGCGCGGGGCGCCGTCGCTGAAGAACAGCCTGCTGAACCTGCTGATCTTTCGCCGGCAGCAGCGGGGGATGTCGGCGCGCCTGTACCACGCACTGGAGCAGCAAACGGCGCTGCGGCTGTCGACGACGCCGGTAGACGGGTCGATCGATCGGAGCGGCTTGCTGCGACTGGGCTATGCGCTGCTGGCGATCGTGGCGGCGTGCGCGGCCTACGCGGTGTTTTCGCCCAAGGACATGGCCGCCTCGGCCGGTCGGGTGCTGGCGCCGTGGTTGGATATCGCGGCGCCGAGTCGGGTGAAGATACTGGACGTCAGGCCGGGCGAATTCGCGCTTGCCAAGGGTCAGCGGGCGCCGATCTCAGCGGAGGTGCACGGGTTGCATGCGGACGAGCGGGTCCGCGTGCGGTTCACGTCGCTGGACGAGCAAATCGATGATTCAATCGCGATGAGTCCTGACAAGACGGGGCATCGCTACGAGGCGACGTTGCCGCGCGGCGGGGACCGGGCGGCGGCTGAATCCGGGGTTCTACAGGACCTGGAGTATTGGATCGAGGCAGGCGACGCCCGCTCGCGGCGATACCGGCTGAGCGTTTTCAACCAGCCGACGATCATCGTGCAGCAGGTGCGATACGAATACCCCGCCTATACCGGCTATCCGTCGAAGGAGACCGACAGCACGGGCGACCTGCGAGGCCTTGAAGGAACCCGGGTGTATCTTTCGGCCCTGGCGAACCAGAAGATCAAGACGGCGTACGTCGACTTTGACGCCGACGGCGAGAACGATCTGAAGATGGACGTCGAGGGGGATCGCGCTAGCGCGTCGTTCGTGCTCGCGCTGCGGAAGGATCGCCGCACGGCCGAACATGAAAGCTACCTGCTGCGGTACACGTCGACCGAGGGGCGCACGAACGTCGATCCGCCGACGTACCGCATCGAGGTGACGCCGGACTATGCGCCTGAGGTGAGCATCACCACGCAGGACGAAGCCGAGCGCACGGTCAAGGCGGATGAAACGCTGGTCATCGGCGTCGAGGCCAGGGACCCGGACTTCGCCTTGAGCCAGGTGGAGTTGGCCGGACGGGTCGGCCAGCGCGAGGTGCACATCGGCGCCTTACTGGCGAACGGGCCGCATGCCGGGCGCTTTGGCCATGACGCGCCCTTTACGCCGGTGGAGGCGGGGCTCAAGCCGGGCGACGTGCTGGAGTATTGGGCGGTCGCCCGCGACAATCGCACGCCTGCGCCCAATGAGCAGGAGTCAGAACATCGGCGACTCAAGATCGCCGGGCCTGCTCAACCGCCCAAGAACGGCCAGCAGCAGCAGGGCGGGCAGCAGCAGGGAGACTCTGCCGAGGCCAACGGCAATAACAGCGAACAAGGCGAAGAACAGAACGGCGGCGCTGGCGCCCAAGGCCAGAAGGGGGACGAGTCGAAGTCACAGCCCCAGGACGGAGACCAAGGGGCGTCAAGCGGCTCCGACGACGCTCAGGCGCAGCCCCAGGAAGGTGACGCTAATTCGGCGGCGGGCGGCGCCAGCGACAATGCGCCTCAGCAACAAGATGGGAATCCTCCGGCTGGTAGCGCTAACGCCGGTGGCAATGCGGCGGGCCAGCAGTCGTCGCCACAAGGGGGCGACCAGGACCAGCAGAACCCAGCAGACGGAAGCGAGGCGAGTCAGGGCCACGATCAATCGGCGGATCAGCCGCAAGGGGGCCCGGCGGGCGGGCAGCAGCGCGAGTCTGAAAAATCGGAGAACGGCCAGCCGCAAAAGGGCCAGACGCAAAAGGGCCAGACGCAGAATGGGCAGCCGCCGAGCGGCCAGCCGCAGGGCCAGCAGCAACGCGGTGAAGAGGATGGGCAGGGCGATTCCCAACAGCAGCAGCAGCAGTCGGCCCAACCGGGGAATAAGCAGTCGAACAAGCTCTCGTCGGACGGTTCGGAGGACGCCAGCGCGTTTCAGAAGATCTCCGACTTCCTGAAGGGTAAGCAGCAGGGGCCGCAGCAGTCGGGCGAGCAACAACAAGGCGGCAAGCAGCCAGCGGGCGACCAGCAGCCAGCAGGTGGCCAGCAGCAGGCGGGCGACCAGCAGCCGGCAGGTGGCCAGCAGCAGGCGGGCGACCAGCAGCCGGCAGGTGGCCAGCAGCAGGCGGGCGACCGGCAGGAGGGAGCTGACCGATCGGCTTCCGCCGACCAGGAAAATCAGCAGTCCAAGCAAGGCCGCGAGGACGAGACGCAGGGGGGCGACTCGCAGACGCAGCCGGCGGACGGCACAGGCTCGCCCGCCCAGGCTCAAGACGCTGGTCGCCAAGCGCAGCACCCGGGCGAAGTCCAGGCGCCCAGCGGGGACCAATCATCACAAGAGGCCGCTCGCGGAGGCGCGGCTGACGCTCAGCAGCAGGCAGAACAAAAGGCGCCGGCTGGTGAAGACCAGCCCGGAGGTCGGCGCGAAGAGGCCAGCGATGACGAGCAGCGAACGGAGGCAGGCGCCAATTCGACCGGGCGACCCGGCGCCGATACGCCCCGCGAAACGAAGAACGGGGACGGAAATCCGGGCCAGCCGCAAGGCGAGAAGCAGCCATCCGGCGACAGCGGCATGAACCGCGACGACGGCAACGCCGGCTCGGGGCACAGCGCCGACGAACAGCAGGGTTCGCCGGCGAGCGACGAGGTGTTCAAGCGCGGCGGTCAGAAGCATGACGTCGATAATCGCGAGGCGATGAACGACGAGGAGCCGCCCGGGGCTTCGCCGGACAAGAAGGAGAGCGATTCCCGCGGCGGCATGAGCGGCGAGCAGAGCGGCGGGGGACAAGAAGGCGCCGGACAGAAGGCCGACGCGCAGGGACGCGGCGACGCCGGTCAGCACGAGGCGTCCGATGAAGGCGCCGGCCGAGCCGATGAGCAAGGGCGAGGAGAGACAGGTAGCGACGGGGGGCGCGACCAGTTGGCCCCCGGCAAGACGGGCCAGTCCAGCGGCGATCAACAGGGCGCGGGCAGCGAACAGGGTGAAACCGGCGCTGAGCAAGCATCGCAAGCGGGGGCTGAGGAGCAGGCGCCCGGCGAAGAGAAGCCCGGCGTTCGGCGCCAGCCTGAGGGAAGCAGGCCGGCTGCGGGGCAGCAGGCTGCGCCCGAGGCGCCGCAGCGGAATCAGCAGAGCGCGCCGCCAGAGTCGGGCGACCAATCGCAGGGGCAGCAGACGGAGGGGCAGCCCTCTGGGCCAGAGGGCAACCCTCGCACGGCGGGCTCGGGGCAGCCCAGCGGTGGCGGGCCGGCGGGCGCCAACGCGGCCAGCGCGCCTCAAACGGCTGCCGAAGAGCAAGCCGCCGACGCGGCGAATCTGGATTACGCTCGGCAGCAAACCAATTTGATGCTGGAACGGCTGGACGAGCAGCTTGCCAAGAAGCAGGTTGACAAAGACCTGTTGAAGACGCTGGGCTGGACGGAAGACGAGTTGCGGCGATTCGTCGATCGCTGGAAGGATTTGAAGGATCGCGCGGCCAGCGCGACAAAGGACTCGGCAGGACATCAGGAATTGGACGCCGCGCTACGAAGCCTCGGGCTGCGCCCGCAGGGGCCGACGCGGTTCCGGGCCGACGCGGCTGCGGACAAGATCCGGGACCTGAAGGAGGGCGTCCGCAAATCGGCGCCGCTGGAATACGCCGAGCGGGTGCGGGAATTTCAGAAGAGCATCGCCGAAGGGCAGCAAGGGCAGAAGTGAGCGCCGGGCACGGTTGGCGGCGGCGGGCGAGACCTGTGCGGCTGAGCGTTGGAGATACAGCAGCGCGCCCCCGGGGGCGGTTCAGGGTCTACCTTGCGCGCTTGTTGGCTGGGGTGCCCCCGACGGCGCCGCCGGAGCGCCCGGCCCGAGGCTCGTCGGGATCGTTATTGCGAGCGTCTTCGACATCGAAGTTGCTGCTGCCCATGGCGTCCTGGAGCTCACTGATATTGGGCTCGCCGTGGCCTTCATTCGAGCCAGCGAGGCCGCCGGTGGCCCCGCCGCCGCCGAGGGTTCCGGCGGCATGGACGTCGCGATGAATATGCGGGCGGTCCGACTCTACGTCTACCTCTTCGAGGCCGCCGTCGCGGAAGCGGTCGCGATCTTCGCCCATTTCGCCTTCGGGCGAGAGGGTGTCTTGGGGGGTATGAGGCCGACCCTTATTCAGATTGACGTCGGGCGCGCTGCCGGCGGAATCGGCGCACTTGATGCAGAAGCGGGTATACGGAATAGCCTCCAAACGCACGGCGGCGATATCGCGGCCGCAGGCCTCGCACTTGCCGTAGGATCCTTCGGTCATGCGGCGCAGCGCGGCCTGCACCTCATTGGTCAGGTACTCCTGATTCTCCAACAGCGTGGCATTGAGGTCGTGGAGATATTCTTCGGTGCCGCCGTCGCCCAGGTGAAACGGGGCGTTGGAAAGCTCCTGAGCCGCCTGCCCGCCGGAGGCCTTCAAGGTCTGTTCGGTAAGATTACCGACCTCTGGACGCAGACGCGCCTGCAAGGCTTCCAATCGGCTGCGCAGGGCTAGATGCTTATTCCCGTTCATGGCGTGCAAGCTCCTCCAGGGCGATCGTGCTTGGGGCAGGATGTTGAAGCAAACCTCGTGCCGGCGTGGGGCGAACTTCGCAAGCGCTGTTGCGGGCGAACATAATGACGTACGCTGAGGACTGGCGGCTTATTGGCCGGCGGCCGCCGCCCCGACCGATAGGCTCCGTAGGCGCGCATGCCGCACCAAGCGCGAAGGGGGCCGTGCGGCGGGCTGCTGTTATCAAGCCGTCCATACCTTCATTTTATACACGGCGAGGCGGCTTGGCCCTTCATGATCTCTCCACCGCGGTATTTGACGGCATTTCACCCCAAACGGGTGTCGCATCACTTCGTGGACGTATTGGTCATCGGCGGCGGCATCGCCGGGCTGCGGGCGACGATGGCGCTTGATCCGCGGCTGACGGCACTGGTGGTCACTAAAGACAAGCTGCAGGAGTCGAACAGCAACTATGCGCAAGGGGGCATCGCCGGGGTACTGGGCGCGGACGATCGGTTCGAGGACCACGTCGAGGATACGCTCATCGCCGGCGCCGGGTTGTGCGATCGCGAGGTCGTGGAAATGGTGGTTCGCGAGGCCCCAGGGCACATTCGTCAACTGATCGAGTGGGGGACTTCATTCGACGTCGCCGAGGGCGAACTGCTGCTGGGCCGCGAAGGGGGGCACCGCCATAACCGCATTGTCCATGCGCTAGGGGACGCAACGGGGCAAGAGGTGATGCGGGCGATGATCGCCCGCGCCCGCGACGTTCTGCAAGCACAGTTCTGGCAGAACACGTTCACGATCGACCTGTTGACCAGCGACGGCGCCTGCCGCGGAGCGCTGGTGTGGAACGAACGGCATGGCAAGACGTTCGTGTGGGCGAAGCAAACGATCCTGGCGACGGGCGGGGCCGGACAGATCTACCGCGAAACGACTAACCCGCCGGTGGCGACCGGCGACGGCCACGCCGCCGCCTACCGGGCCGGGGCGGTGCTGGCGGACATGGAATTCATGCAATTCCACCCGACGGTGTTGTATATCGCCGGCAGCAGTCGCAGCCTCATCAGCGAGGCGGTCCGCGGCGAAGGGGCGATTTTGGTCGACGCCAATGGCGAGCGGTTCATGCCTGAGTACGACAGGCGTGCCGAGCTGGCGCCGCGCGACGTGGTGAGCCAGGCGATCGCCGATCGGATGCAAAAGACGCATCATCCGTGCGTCTATCTCGACCTGAGCCACCTCGACGCGGCAACGGTGCGGAAGCGCTTTCCGGGAATCGCCCAGCGGTGCCGGGAATTCGGGCTGGATATTGCCGTGGATCGCATACCGGTGCGGCCGGGGGCGCATTACATGATTGGCGGGGTGAAGGTGGATCTGCAGGGACGCACCTCGCTCAAGGGATTGCTGGCCGCCGGCGAGGCCGCTAGCAGCGGGCTGCACGGCGCGAATCGACTGGCATCGAACAGCCTGCTGGAGGGGCTGGTCTACGGCGCGCGGGCCGGGGCCGTCGCTTCGGCGGAGGCCCTGGCGATGAGCGATTCGTTTGAGATCGTGGCGCTGGAAAACGCGCCGGTCGCGCCGCCGGCCGAGCGGCTTGATCTACAGGACATTCGCAACTCTCTCAAGAGCCTGGTCTGGCGGGCCGTGGGCGTGCGGCGCAACGGGCCGGATTTGCGGGAGGCGGCCCGGACCATTGAACGGTGGCAGCGTTACGTGCTGCACCAACAGTTCCACGATCCGGCCGGCTGGGAGCTGCAGAACATGCTGACGGTGGCGCTGGTGATGATCGGGGCGGCGCTGCGGCGGGAGGAATCGCGCGGCGTGCACCTGCGGAGCGACTTCCCGGAGCAGGACGACGTGTACTGGAAGGTGCGCTGCACGGACGTGCGGGAATAGAAGACCGCCTGATTCGCCGGGGGCGCCTGGGCCCACATCGGAAAGCTGCCAAGGGTTCGAGCGGTCGATCAGTTAGGATAGAAAGTCGCTGGAAGCCGAGCTAACGATGAATTACCCGGGGAATGATGCGACTCATTGATTCCTGCGCAGCTAGTGGACCCATGGCATGTATTGGCTGTCGGCTAGCGGCCAGGGTCGGTGTTTTCTCATCTGGCCCGTCAGTCGATCGCAGGGCATGGTTCCTTTGCGGCGCAGTTCGCGATAATTGCTCTTGGCGCGTAGGAAAGGGCGAAGAACATGACGACCACCATAGTAGCCACCTATGACGGACACATCTTCCGTCCGACGGCGCCGGTGGCGCTGTCGCCGAATACCGCGGTGAAATTGATCGTCGAGCCGTTGCTCCCTGCGGCGACGGAAGGATCATTCTTGAGGACGGCCCGCCAACTCAATCTCGAAGGACCGCCCGATTGGTCACGCCGGTTGGATGACTATCTGTATGGCGGAAAAAGCGGCCGTGCGAAATGAAGTATTGTTAGATTCCGGTTACGTCATCGCGTTGGCTGCGCCTTGCGATCAATGGCACTAGAAGTCATTGGCTGTCGCCGATCAGTCGGAAGCCTCGCGCCAGAAGATTGTCACAACGCACGGGGTATTGCTCGAAATTGGCGGAGCGCTCAGCAAACTGCGCTATCGCAAGGCTGCGGTAGAATTGTTCCGGGCGTTGGCTATGGAACCCATGGTAGAGATTATTCCGCTGACGCCCGATGTTTATGATGCGGCGTTTCAGCTTTTTTCCGAGCGGCAGGACACGCAGTGGAGCCTCTGCGACTGCGTCTCTTTCATCGTGATGAAATCACACGGGATTCGAGACGCGCTCTCGGCTGACGAGCACTTTGAGCAGGCGGGGTTTCGGGCGCTGGTGCGGCGGGCATAGGGAAGACCAACCGGCAAGCGGTTCAAGGACATTCAGCCCGAGCGCACTTCGACTTGCTCGGACGAGTCCGCGAAAGAATTGTCAGTTGAGAAGCTCGCCGGCGCGAACGTTCATGCCGGGGCAGGCGAGCGGCGCGACCGTCTCGTCGCGCCGAGGATGCCTGCGTCGATCCTTCGCAGGTACTGATTGGTCGAAACGGGACTGACCGGCAGCGCGATCGTGCCGCCGCCTGGGGGTCCGATGCCGGTGGAGAAGCCGACGCTCATGAAGGTCATGAAGGTATTGTAGGCGATGGGGCCGGCGCCTCCTACGCGAGCAGGCAGCCTGCGCCCTTACAGGCGGAGGGGCGGTCATTGCCTGGCGGAAGTCCGTCGCGTGATTCGCCCGTGCTGTTACGCCGAGGGCGCTGCGATCCAGGCGACTGCCTGCCTCCCGACGAGGGAGCCGAGCGGGGCAAGATCAGATTGCCGCCCGAGTCTTTTGCGTCGACGGGCGAACCACCGCGCGGTTCCGCCCGTAGCGGACAGGTATAGACAGGCGAAAACCGCTGAGTTAGGCTTTTTATGCCTGTCCTACAATCGAAACCGCATCCGCGGCTTAGGTGGATGCGAATGGCCGTAACTGCTGAACTTGCAGCAATTTAACAATTACGGGCGGCTTCTCCGGGCCCGCGTAAAACCGCATCGAATGGGGCCTAGCCGTCTGAAGACCGATCGAAGGCCTGACTGGCGCGCTAAGGCGGCGTGACAGTCCCTTGATCGGCTGACCGGGCATGAGAGCCGCGACATCGCCCCGGCCGCCCTACGGAGTTCGACTTTCCCCCAGCCATTTACGCCGCTCTACGGAGCCAATACTGAGCTATGAGTTCCCAGCCAAACGATCGTCCTCGCGTGGCGGAATACGTCCCGGCCACGGGTGACCGAGAGCCGATGATCGAGTCGATCGGGCTCTCGAAGTTCTACGGCAACTTCGCTGCCGCGCGGGATGTGACGTTCTCGATTTACAAAGGCGAAGTGGCTGCCTTTCTGGGCCCTAACGGCGCCGGCAAGAGCACGACGATGAAGTTGCTCACCGGGTATTTGGCCCCGTCGGCCGGGTCCGCTCGCATCGCCGGCTACGACATGTCGACCGAGCGGCTGCTAGGCGCCGAGCGGCTGGGGTACCTGCCGGAGAACGGGCCGCTGTACCCGGACATGTCGCCGCGGAGCCTGCTGACGTTCTTTGGCAACGCCCGCGGGCTCACGGGCACGGAATTGGACCATCGACTGGAAGAAGTCATTCGCATTTGCCACCTGGAGGCGGTCATCGGCAAGCCGATCGGCAAGCTGTCGAAGGGATACCGCCAGCGCGTGGGCATGGCGCAGGCGCTGTTGCACGACCCGGACGTGCTAATTCTCGACGAGCCGACGGCGGGGCTCGACCCGAACCAGATACGCGAAGTTCGCAAGCTGATTCGCGAACTGGGTCAGAACAAAACGATTCTGCTGTCGACCCACATCCTGCAGGAGGTCGAGGCGATGTGCAACCGGGTACTGTTCATTAACGAAGGTCGGTTGGTGTTCGACGGCGGCCCGCATGAACTGGGCGTCGAACAGCGCGACCTGGACGAGCGTTTTTACGAGTTGTCGAAGGGCGCTCGGCGGACGTAAGGAGCGCGGGCGGAGGAAGGGGGTCGGGATGCTGTTGCGACTGGAGGCGTTCGATTGCTGGCAGAGTCGCCAGTCGCAAAAGCATCCCGACCCCTTGGAATTCCGACCCGGTTGAGTCAAATCCTTCCCCTAGCCCCTCCCTTCGAGGGAGGGGGATCGTCGCCATGATCGTCCGTTAGTCCTACAGTCCGTTAGTCCTACAGTCCAATAGTCCTACAGTCCCACGGTCCGATAGTCCCCGCCGCCCGGCCCAGAGTTCGATTCGCACCGCAACAGGGTCCCATAATGAAGTGGAACGTCCTTAAAGCGATATTCAAGCGCGATTTTATCAGCTACTTCTCGAATCCCACGGGCTACGTGTTTATTTGCGTGTTCGTGGTGCTAAGCGCGCTGGCTACGTTCTGGCCGCCGGAGTTTTTTGCGAACAACCTGGCGAATCTCGACCAGCTCAGCCGCTGGCTGCCGTTCATCATGCTGGTGTTCATCCCGGCGATCACGATGAGCAGTTGGGCCGAGGAACGGCGGCAAGGAACCGACGAACTGCTGCTAACGATCCCGGCCAGCGACTTTGACGTGGTGCTGGGCAAGTACCTGGCCGGAGTGGCGATCTTCACGGTGTCGCTGGCGTTTTCGGCGCTGTCGATTTTCACCGTGTTCAAATACGGATTGGGCGACCCGGATCCGGGGTTATTCGCCGCGACGTACGTCGGGTACTGGTTCATCGGCATCGCGATGATCGCCATCGGCATGGTGGCGTCGTTCCTGACGTCGAACCTGACGGTCGGGTTTATCCTGGGCACGCTGTTCAACATGCCGCTGGCGCTGTTCGGGGTGGCCGACTGGTTCGTGAAGGACCCGGCTTGGGCCGATCGGATCCGCCGCTGGAGCGCGGTGCACCAGTTCGGCGATTTTGAGCGGGGCGTGCTGAGCCTGGGCGGGATGACGTACTTCGTGTCGATTGCCGCGGTGATGCTGTACATCAGCATGATCCTCATCGGCCGCCGCCATTGGCAGAGCCGCGAGGACGGCAAGTACATGGCGGGCCATTATCTGGTTCGCGGCCTGGCGCTGGCGGCGCTGGTCATCGGCGTCACCACGATCATCCAGAGCCGCAACTCGCTGCGGGCCGACGTGAGCACCGAACAGCTCAGCTCGCTTTCGAGCGATACGGTCGATTTGCTCAAGGAGCTGCGCGGCAACAAAGACGTGCCTTCGATCAAGGTTCACGCCTACGTCAGCCCGCGGGTGCCGACGGAATATGCGGCGACGAAGATTACGCTCAAGAACACGCTCGAGGAATTTCGCGTGCTGGGGGGCGGCAAGATCAACGTCGAGATCCACGAAATCGAGAACTTCGGCAAGGAGGCGGAGCTGGCCGAGAAGAACTTCGGCATCACGCCGCAGGAGCAGATCGTCGAGGGCGCCGGCGAGCAGGCCGCGGAAGAGTTTTTCATGGGCCTGGCCGTCACCAGCGGCACGGGCGAGAAGGTGGTGACGCCGTTCATCAACCGGGGGATTCCGATCGAGTACGAACTAATCCGCTCGATCATGACGGTGGCCGAGCCGAAGCGGCGGCGGATCGGCGTGATTGACACCGGCATTCGCATGATGAGCGCCGACGGCTCGCGGCGGGACGAGTGGCCGCTCGTCGCGGAGCTGCGCAAGCAGTACGACGTGGTGAGCGTCGACGCCTCGCAGCCGATTAAGGGGAGCTACGACGCGCTGCTAGCGGTGCAGCCTTCGCTGTTGAGCCCCGACGCGTTCGATCACTTCGTCGACGCGGTTCGCTCGGGCATTCCGACGGCGGTGCTGGAAGACCCCCTGCCCTATTTCTATCCGCCCTCGATCGCCGGCACGGCCGAGCCCAAGCAAAACCCGATGATGGGGATGTTCGGCGGCGGCCAGCCGGAACCCAAGGGGGACCCGGAGCAGCTTTGGCGGCTGTTGGGGGTGCGGATGAACTCCAACGAGGTCGTCTGGCAAGATTACGCCCCCGAGCAGAGCGTCCGTACGATGCAGGATCCGCAATGGGTGTTCATCGACCGCACCAACGGCTCGCCCAAGCCTTTCAACGATGACTTGGAGATTTCCTCGGGGCTGAACCAGCTATTGTTCCTGTACCCCGGGGCGTTCACCAAGCGAGACGACTCGAAGCTGAAGTTCGAGCAGATCCTGTCGACGGGCGTTACGAACTCGGGCACGGCGCCGGCGATGATGCTGCAGCGGTTTGACCCGCAGCGGCCGAACCCCAATCGCGAGACGGTGCCGCGGGAGCGATCGCGGGACGCTTATATCATAGCGGCGAAGATCACCGGCGCGGCGCCGGAAGATGAATCGGCGCTGGCCGACGCGGTGAAGGAGGGTACGGACCCGGCGGACGATCCGGCCAACGCCGAAGGGGCGAAAGAGGCCAAGAAGGACGAAAAGCCGATGAACGTGATCGTCGTCGCCGACGTCGATTGGATCATTCCGAGCTTCTTTTACATTCGCGAAGGGGGCGGCGAGGAGTTCTTGCCGGCGACGCAGAACGTGACGTTCATCCTCAACATCGTCGACAAGCTGGCGGGCGACGATCGGTTTTTGGACATCCGCAAGCGGGCGCGGATCCATCGGACGCTGACGCGGATCGACGAGGCGACCGCCGCGAGCCGCGAAGCGGCCCGCAAGAAGGAAGAAGACTTCATCGCCGACATCACCAAGCAGGAGCAGGACGCCCGGGCGGCGATGACCAAGAAGATCGACGAGGTTGAAGGCCGCACGGACCTGAGCCCGCTGGAGAAAGACGTGCTGCTGGAGCAGGTGCGGATGCGCGAGCAGAACAAGCTGGACGCGGAGGTGAGCCGGATCGCTTCGGAGCGCCGCCGCGAGATCAAGCAGATTCATTACAACTTGAACCAGGATATCCGCTCGGTGCAGGACACGTACAAGATGTATGCGATCCTGATCCCGCCGATTCCGCCACTGCTGTTGGCGCTGGCGGTGTACTTCCGGCGGCGGGAACTGGAACGGCAGGGCGTGTCGCGCGAGCGGTTGCGGTAGAGCGAACGAGGTCGGGAGGCCTTCGCCTGAACCTGATGGATGCGCGAAACGGTCGGGATGCTTTTGCGACTGGAGCGTTGAGGCGGTTGATGGTCGCTAGTCGCAGGAGAATCCCGATTCGGTGGCTGCGCGAACGGGGTCGGGATGCTTTTGCGACTGGGGACGTTGAGGGCGGTTGATAGTCGCTAGTCGCAAAAGAATCCCGACCCCTTTGAGTTAAATTCCACTCCTAGCCCCTCCCTTTGAGCGAGGGGATTAATGAGCTATGTCTGAACCAGTAAAAACGATCGTCTTCGTAGTCGTTGGCGCGCTGGCCCTGGCGGCCGCCTATTTCATTGAGGCCCCCAAGCCCGACGTGAACGTCGAGCAGCTTGAGGGCAAGATGATCAACGACAATTTTGCCGTCGACGCCCCGAAGCGGCTGAAAATCGTCAAGTTCGACCGGCCGACGGCCGAAACGCGGCAGTTCGAAGTGGCGTCGGTCGACGGCGTTTGGAGCATCCCCTCAAAGCAGGGCTACCCGGCCGACGCGACGCGGCAGATGGCGGCGGCCGCCAACGCGCTGATGGACCGGAAGGTCTTGAGGGTCGAGGCGCAGACGGCCGACAGCCACGCGGAATTGGGCGTCGTTGATCCGTTGTCGGCGAAGCTCGATTCCAACAGCGAAGGCGTCGGCACGCGGGTGCAGATGTACGACGCCGAGGACAAGCCGCTGGTCGATATGATCATCGGCAATAAGGTGAAGGACGCCGAGAACCAGCGGTACGTGCGGCGCAGCAACCAGGACGTGGTGTACGTCGTCGAGCTCGATCCGACGAGCCTATCGACGGACTTCAACGACTGGATCGAGGACGACCTGCTGAAGCTCAGCCCGTTCGACATCCGCAAGGTGTTCATCAACGATTACTCGGCAGACCTGGGCTTCGGCATGACGCCCGACGGGCGGATTCAACCGCGGGTGAATTGGGACCGCCGCGGTCAGGCGACCGTTCGGTACGACAACGAGAACGCCAAGTGGGAGTTGGCGGAGCTGAAGAAGTTCGATCCCCAGCGAAAAGAAATGGTCGAGGTCAAGCTGGCGGACGACCAGGAACTGGACCAGGACAAGCTGGGGCAGTTGCGAACGGCGCTAGATGATTTGCTGATCGTCGACGTGGCCCGCAAGCCCGAGGGCTTGAGCGCCGACTTGAAAGCCGGCAACGATTTCCTGACGACCAACGAGGCGTATCAGGATTTGATCGCCAAGGGTTTTTCGCCCGTGCCGCTGGAGCCGGGCGCTCCGCCGGAAATTCTGTCGAGCGAAGGGGAAGTCGTGTGCACGCTGCGGGACGGCGTGGAATACGTGCTGCGCTTCGGGCAGCTCCAGGTGCAGACCGACAGCGCCGCAGAGGCGCACGAGGGCGAAACGACCCCCGCCGACCCGAGCAAAGGGGAAGGTGCGAAGGACGCCGCGGAAGCCGGCGCCGGCGCAGCGGCTGCGACTGCGGCGAAAGAGGACAAAACCGCCGATCCGACGGGCAAGAATCTGCGGCGTTATCTGTTCGTGATGGCGCGGTTCAATGAAGACATCATCGAGAAGCCGAAGCTGAAAGACCTGCCGCCGGACGGGGCAGACGCGCCCGAAGCGCCGGCGCCGGCAGCGAGCGAAAACGCGCCGGCCGCAGGCGGCGATGAACCGGCCGCAGCCGACAAGGCCGAGCCGACCGACGAGACCGCCCCGGCGGCGGCGGACGACTCTGCCGGCGACGAAGCGAAGCCGGACGCGCCCGCGAAGACCGATGAAGAGACGGGCGTCGATCAGGCGCCGGCGGGCAAAGAGGCCGAGGGGGACGCCGCGAAGGAGCCGTCTGAGGCGGAAAAGGCCGCCGCCGAGCGAAAGACGATCGAAGAGGAGAACAAGCGGCTCGAAGACGAGTATAAGGACACCGTCGAGAAGGGGAAAAAGCGGGTCGCGGAGTTGAACGAGCGGTTCGGCGATTGGTACTACGTGATCTCCAACGACGTCTACAAGCAGATTCACCTGAGCGTCGACGAGGTGACCAAGAAGAAGGAGAAGCCCGCCGACGAGGCGAAGCCGCAGGCGGCGGGCGCCGAAGGTCCGCTGTCGGGATTGCCGAACTTGCCGCTCGGCGGGGGTCAGCCGCCGGCGGACGAACCGGCGAGCCCGGCGACCGAAGGCAACTCTCCGGCAGCCGATGCAGCGGGAGCAGCTAGCGAGGCAGCCGCTCCGGCGGGCGATGAATCGGCAGAGCCCGCCGCGCCGCCGGCGCCTGAAGGCGAATCGGCGCCCGCGGCAGAGGGATCTGAATCCCCCGCAGCGTCCGACGCGCCGGCCGGCGAGCCGCCAGCGGCTGATGAATCGGCGCCGGCGAATCCGTAGCGCCGCGAGGAGCGAGGGGCTGGCGGTCACGCCTCGCTGCCTAGCTCGCGAAGCAGTTCCAGCGTGTAGATGCCGGTGTCGTGGCCGTCGCTGAAGTGGATGCTGTAGGCGTAGCGGCCGACCGGATGCATTTGCGTGATGCGCAGCGGCTGGGCCTCGGCGGGACGGAGCACCGTCAGCTCGGTCGGCGGCGGGGGCGGTGCGGTGCGGCGTTCGCGGCAGCTTGCGCAGGGGCAGCTCTCGCGGAGCTCGCGAAGAGAATAGGTGCGGACCTGGCCGTCGCTCCAGGCGATTTCAAGGCGCTGCGGATCGACCAGTTTTAGATCGGTGGGATGGAGCATGGGGCAGTAGGCGGCGGGAGGTCGATGAGCTGTGGGCGACGGGCGGGCCAGGAGAGGCATTTTCCCCTCCCTTGAAGTGAGGGGCTAGGGGAGGCACTGTGATGCCGGGGGAGTTCCCTTTGCTCGCTGGATCGACTTGCGGTGCTGGTCGTTATGGGAAGTGGCGTGGAAGGGGTCGGGACGCTTTGGCGACTGGGCCGTTGGCTAGCAAGGCGGGGTCGTTAGTCGCCAAAGCGTCCCGACCCCGGCGCCCGACCCGGGCGCTTAGCGCTGGTCGATGAACCGGCGGCCCTTGCCTTCGAAGCGGGGCAACGACGCCAGCGGGGCGAGCTGCACCTCGATCCGCAGGCCCAGGCGCAGATATAGCTCCTCGGCGATGCGCCGCGGGTCGGCCAGGCGGTCTTCTACTTCGATCGCCAGTTGATCCATAGCGCCGCGTTTCCGCGCGGTGAGGCGGAACTCGCCGATCTCCGGAAAACCGCGCAGAATCTGCTCGACGGCCGAGGGAAAGACGTTCACGCCGCGGATGATCATCATGTCGTCGGCGCGGCCGAGCACGCCGCCGTCCAAGAGGACGAAGTTGTTGGCGGGACTGGCATGCCAGAGGGGCCGCACCAGGTCGCCGGTGCGATAGCGGATGACCGGCTGCCCCGCCCTGCCGAGCGAGGTGAGTACGAGCTGCGCCAGCTCGCCTTCGGCCGCGGGGTGCACGCCGTCGACGGCGAGGAACTCGGCGCTGACTTCGCTCTCGAGTACGTGCACGCCGCGCCGCTGGGCGTCGGCGTAGCCCCAGGGACCGACTTCGCTGGCGCCGGCGTGATCGCACAGCCGGGCGCTAAAGGCCGACTCGATTCGCTCTCGGGTGCTGGGGACGGAGCCGCCCGGTTCGCCGGCGACGATGATTTTTTCGATGGAGGATCGCGCCAAGTCGATCTTGTGCGCGTGGGCCGTTTCGGCCAGGTGGAGCGCATAGGAGGGGGTGCAGAACAGCGCGGTCGCGGCGGCGCGGTCGACGAGTTCGAGGCGGGCCCGGCTGTTCATGCCGCCGCCCGGTATGACGAGCGTGCCGCGGGCGGAGAGCGCTGCGTGAGCGCTCCAGAACCCGATAAACGGTCCGAACGAGAAGGCGAGCATGGCTCGGTCTTCCGAAGTGACCTCCGCGGCGTCGAGGACGTATTGCCAGCAGTCGACCCACCACTGCCAGTCTTCGGCGGTGTCGTAGACGGCCAGCGGTCGGCCGTCGGTGCCGGAGGTCTGGTGGAAGCGGGCGTATCGCTCCAGCGGCCAGGTGAGGTTGGCGGGGCGGGCCGCGCGGTGCGGCGCGTCGGCCGCACCGGCGATCAATTCTTCCTTCGACGTAAAGGGAAGCTCGCGGAGCTCGTCGAGCGACCGCAGCGGCCAGCGCACGCCGCGGAGCTTGCGGGCGTAGAACTCGTTCTCCGGCAGAATCCGCGCCGCCAGCGCGTTCAAGCGCGCAAGCTGATGCGACTGGAGCGCGGCGCGGTCCAATTGCTCGACATGGCGGCGGGTGGCGGCGGCGGGCGACATCGAAGCCTATCTTACTGCGCCGGCAGGCAGGCGAGGCCGCTTTCAGTCCGCAGATACATGCGCCCCTGATGAACGGCCGGCGTGGCGTGCGAGGCTTCGCCCAAGGAGGAGCGTCCGAGGAGTCGGAACTCGTCGGCGGCGGCAAGCGCGACGACTTCGCCGTCGGCGGCGATCGCGTACAGCTTGTCGCCGGCGATTACAGGCGAGCCGAAGTAGTTGCCGCCGACCCTCTCCGACCAGCGGACCTGGCCGGTGGGCAGATCGCAGCAGGTGACGACGCCGCGATCGCTCCATACGAACAGCAGCTTGTCGGCGGCGACGGGCGTGGGGACCTGCGGCAGGCTTTTGCGAAGCTCGTAGGCGACCTCGGGCGCGCCGCCGGCGGCTGCGGCGGGCTTGACCGCGGCAAAGCTCTTGCCGTTGCCGCCCTCGCCGCTGGCGGCCAAGACCAGACCGCCGGCGACTAGCGGCGAGGCGACGCAGCGAACGGGAAACGCCTGGGGCCATTGCCACAGCAGCTTGCCGTCGCGCGGCGAGAGCGCGGCCATGCCCTCGGCGGTGCTGCAGAGGATCAACTGGCGGGAGCCGTCGGCGGAGGGCGCCAGCGCCGGCGTCGCGTACGAGGGCGTGCCGCTGGCGCGCTCGCGGCGCCACCGCTGGTCGCCGGTAAGGGCGTCGAAGGCGACAACGAAGCTGGGGCCGGTATTGTCGCAGGCGAGGATGACCAAACCCTCGGTCACAATCGGAGAGATTCCGAAGCCGTGGTTATTGTCGATCGGCCCCAGGTCGCGGCGCCACAATTCTTCGCCCGCGTGCGACAACGCCGCGATCTGGAGCGACTCCGGCGAGGCCCAGGCGACGTATAGGCCGTGTTCGTCGGCCGCGGGGCTGCTGGAGGCATAGCTGTTGGCCGGGTGCATGGCGTGCGGGGTCGAGGGATAACGGCGGGTCCACCGCTGGTCGCCGGAGGCGGAGTCGAGCGCGATGACGATCAGTTCCCCCGTGGCCTGGTCGCCGGCGGTGACAAACAGGCAATCGCCCCAGGCGACCGGGCTGCTGTGCCCCTTGCCCGGAAGGGCGGCCTTCCAGGCGTAATCGTCGTCGCTCCAGGCGGCGGGAAAGCTGCTCTGGCGGGCCAGCCCGCTGCCGTTGGGGCCGCGGAAGCGGGACCAGTTGTCGTCGGCGAGGGCGGTGGTCGCGAAGATAGCAGACAGCAGCAGGAGCAACGCCCGCGGGGCGTAGTGTGTTGGCGGCGAGCCGATGATAGGCAGTGCGCGGCGGGCGCCGGTTAGAGCTTCGTAATGCGACGGTTCGCAGGCCGGAATCGGCGTCAGAGACGCCTCCCAGGAAGCGTTCATCGCAGGCGCCTCGCACAGCTTGTTCATGGCCGCGACTCCCTTAGTTTCTTCAAGCCGCGCTCACGCACGCGGAGCGGGCGCAGTGGCGACTCAGCGCTCGATGCCATAGAGCTCGATTTTTCGATACAACGTTGCGCGGCCGATGGCGAGCAGTTTGGCGGCCTCGGGGACGTTGCCGTCGGTTCGCCGCAGGGCCTCGCGGATCAGCTTTTTCTCCCAGAGGTCGATTTCGAGCGAATCGAGCGAGTCGCCGCCCGAATCGCGCAGCCCGAGGTCGTGGGGGAGGATTTCGTCGGCGTCGGCCAGGACCACGGCGCTGTCGATCACGTTGCGAAGCTGCCGCACGTTGCCCGGCCAGCGGTAATGCAGCAGTTTGGCGCGGGCCGCCTCGCTGATCTTAAGGCTCGGCCGGCCGCGCTCGCGGCGGAAGTGATCGAGGAAGAAATCGACCAGCCGGGCGACGTCTTCGCCACGATCTCGCAAGGGGGGAATGTACAGCTCGAAGACGCTGAGGCGGTAATAGAGGTCCTCGCGGAACTTTCGCTCGCGCACATACTGCTGCAGGTCTTGATTGGTGGCGGCGATGACGCGGACGTCGACGCTGATCTCCTGCGTGCCGCCCACCGGCAGGAACGGGTGTCCTTCCAGGATCCGCAGCAGCTTCGCCTGGCCTTCCAGCGGCAATTCGCCGACTTCATCGAGGAAGAGCGTCCCCAGATCGGCCTGCTGGAAGTAGCCGATGTGGTCGCGATCGGCGCTGGTGAACGCCCCGGCCTTATGGCCGAAGAGCTGGCTTTCCATCAGGTCGGCGGGAATCGCCGCGCAGTTGACGGAGATCATCGGCCGATCGGCGCGATGGCTGCCGCGGTGGATCGCGCGGGCGACCAGCTCTTTGCCGGAGCCGCTTTCGCCGCGGACCAGTACGCAGCCCGGAGCGCGGCTGACGCGATCGATCTTTCCTTTGAGTTGCAGCATCGGCTTGCTTTGGCCGATCAGTTCGTCGTAGCCGGGCGAGGCGCGGACGAGGCGTTTGAAGTCGCTTTGCAGCGAGATGTGGGCCCGGGCCCGTACCAGGGCGATGACGACCAGGTTCGCCACGGCGATGATGAAGTCGAATTCCGATTGGCGGAACCGGCCGTCTTCGAGGTACACATGGACGGCGCCGACGGTCTGGCGCTCGCCGTCGCGGCTCTTGCGGACCAGCGGAGCGCAAACCGCGTCGGCAAAGTGTTCGACCTTTTTG
Source organism: Pirellulales bacterium (assembly GCA_020847515.1). Taxonomy (GTDB): domain Bacteria; phylum Planctomycetota; class Planctomycetia; order Pirellulales; family Lacipirellulaceae; genus Lacipirellula. The sequence goes on from JADLBW010000044.1 coordinate 36,889, forward strand.
GCCTCGGCGCCGGGGGCCTGATTGGCCACCCATACGGCGTGGCCCTGGCTGAGGACCAGCTCGGTGAGGTTCTTGTTGAGCGTCACCCGATCGGCGGCGCCGCTGGGGATGACCAGCTTGGGGCGCAGCCTGTCTTCGTCGTCGACCCACAGAAAGCCCACCACGGCGGCCTGCGTGCGGGCCTTGAGCAGCTCGAGCGAGACGCGCACGACCTCGTCGGGATCGTCGCAACCCAAGAGGCGGATGGAAAGCTGGTACAGCAGCATCAGCTCCTGCACCTGCTCGGGCGTGGGTAGGGCGGCCAGCACCTCTTCATTGCTCTGGCGGACGGCGATCGGCAGGTCCTGCACGATCGTCTGGGTTTGGCCGACGTCGTCTCCCTGGGCGGTGGCCGGATCGTTGGAAAGGTGAAACTCGAACTCATGGGCGCCGAGCCGAATCAGGTGGCCGTCGTCGAGGGCGGCGTCGCTCGTCTTTTGCCCGTTGACCAGCGTGCCGTTGCGGCTGTCGTGGTCGCGCACGACCCAGCGGTCGCCCTCTTCGCGCAGCAGGCTGGCGTGCACCCGCGAGCAGAGGGGGTCGGGCAGCGTGATGTGGCAGTCGGTCCCCCGACCCAGCAGCGTCTCGCGCGAGGGGTCGAGCGGAAAATTCGTGCCGGATCGCTTGCCAGTGAGGATGGTGAGATAGGCGTACACAGACGCGCCCCAAGAGACTACGGCGAACCAGCAACGTACGGCCACGGTCAATCGTAACGAACGGCGCAGCCATTGAAAACGCAGGCGGCGGCATGGCGGCGAGGCAAGACAAAAGCGGCCGTCCCCCGTTGGCGCCGGTGCCCGATGCCGCCGCAGCAGACGTCGCCCGGCGACAAGCAATAGCGGCCAGCGCCAAATCGGGGTGTGGCGGGCCGCCGCGCCAGTTCCACCTACAGGGCGGATCGATTGTTCACACCGGCTTGAGCGCCATCGGCGCGGCGGGCTGCTGTCCCGCTCATTGTTTGCCGGAATCGAAGCTTAGCCGCGCGGACGCGGCCATGGCATACACGGGCTTCCGAGTGAAGAATCGATTGGCCCGTTGGCCCGATTAGCCCGTTGGGCTTTGGCCCTGGTTCGCCCTGAGCGCGCCTTGCCGCAAGCGGCAGCTTGGGGTAAACTTAGCCATTTGCCGCCGGCGTGCTACAGGCGGCCAGAGTGCGATCGGGGTGTAGCTCAGCTTGGCTAGAGCGCTACGTTCGGGACGTAGAGGCCGGAGGTTCAAATCCTCTCACCCCGACTATTCTCTATTTTGAGCCGTTCGGCGAAAGCGTCGAACGGCTTTCTCTTTGTGGCGTTGAGAGTTACGTCGCTCAAAGCACGGTTCAAACAAACCGCGGCGAGTATATCGCGCCGAACGGCATTGTTTGAACCGCGCCAGAGTTCCGCCGCGTTTTGCGTCCAGTCGAAGAGCGCCAGGGCCGAATCGGCCCGACCTGGGTCGATATCACCCAGTTGGGCCAAAGCCTCGTCCGCCTTAGCCGCCTCAGAATTGAGTTCGTTCGACTTGGCGTTATAGACGACCTCCTCCACGGTGCCCGCGAGGTAGGCGTTGAGAAGGCGGTTCTGCATGGCCGCCAATTCCGTCTTCCGCTTGGCAAGGGCAACGGACTGTCGCCGGCGATACGAGGTCAGGTCGCTGACGGCGGCACGAAGTTCCTTTCGGAACCAATCGGCGATATCCGGGGAGGCCATCCGCATGCTCGCCAAGTCGTCGATGATCGCTTGCTCGAGGTCGGACGCCTTCCACCGAACTCGGGGGTGGTCTGGGCCGGGATGGTTGTTGGCGCATCGATAGTAAAGATGCTCGCGAGTGCCTCCGCCCCGGAGCTTGCGAAGGATGCGTTCGCCGGTAATCGACTGCCCGCAATACGCACAGCAGAATAGACCGCCTGCAAGCGGATGCTCGGGTTTCCCTGTCCTTCGATTCTTGCCGGTCAGAATATCTTGGCAGGTGTCGAAAGTGGCGCGATCGACGATCCGGCGTTGTTTGCCTGGGAATACCTGTTTATTGCGTCGAAGCTCACCAATATAAAAACGGTTGTTGAGAATGTACGACAAGGCCGTGCGGTTGAACCGCCGCTGACTCTTTCGGAACTCATGTCCTTCCTGCTCAAGCTGATCCGCAAGAGAACTGAACGTGTATCCGCCCGTTGAGTAAAGCTCAAAGATGCGAGTCACCGTTCGCGACTTCTCAGGATGCAGTTGAACGGGTTCGTCGCGATCCTCGACGTTTACATATCCGAAGGGAGCGAGCCCCGTCGGCCAGCCTTGTCGCACCTTCTCGTCGAGCCCCTTCAATACCTCCGATCGCAGATTGTCGCTGTAATACTGGGCGACTGCGGCCATCACGTTGAACGATAACGCGCCCGCGGCGCCGGGGCCGAACTGATTGTCGACGAACGCCAGTTGTACCCCACTAGAGTCCTCCAATTCCTGTAGGCGAACCGCGTCTCGCATATTGCGGCAGACTCGATCGAGCTTGTGGCTGAGGATCGCCTTGATCTTCTCTCGCTTAGCGTTGGCCTTCACCCACGTCATCATCTGATTGAATGCCACCCGCTCCGCGCCCCGCTTGGCGGACTCGGCGACGACGAACTCTCGGGCGACATGCCAACCATTCGCTTTGGCTCGATCACGGTTGAAACGAAGCTGTGCGTCGATCGAGTATCCTTCTCGCTGCTCGCGGGAAGATACCCGCGCCCAGATCACGACATTCATGACTCGTTGTTCTCCTCTGCGCGAAATAGAACCTCCGCGAGCCGACGGACGTTCATCAAAATCTCAACAGCCTCGTCTGGGCTAATCACGCGGCCATAAGCTTTCGACCAGACGCGACGTGCTTCGGCGATCCGCTCGTCCGACAACCACTCCGTGGACACCGGACGCATCACGGCCGATCCGGGCTCAGGACCATGTTGCTCGGCTTTGGCAGGAAATCCAGCCATTGAAGAGGAGGAATGCACGCAAGTTGTCCCCAAGGTATGGCCAGGACGCCACAGTCGTTCCCAGCCTTCTACCGCTGGCTCCAATTCTCCGCGCCGATTGCGGACACGTCTCTGCTGAAAAGCATGCGCAGCGGAACTCATATGCGGCGCATGTCTGCGAATGCCCGCGCATCATTCGCGCATGTTTGGCGCACATGCGGCGCATGCGACTTTCCGTGTCCTTGTTCCACTGCTGCACACACCTCGTAGCATTGAGTTGACAGGACACGCGACCGAGGTGGTTTTCTTCCGGCCAGCAATGATGCCAGCCTCATCGGTCGCCGCTATGCGGAGCAGTGTCGCATGGAAGGCGCGAGCCAATCCGATTCAGAGCATTTCCACCCCGAGACCGCTACGACGCGCGCGGCGGCGGAGGTCTATGCGCGGAATGGCTGGTCCGTGATCCCGATCCCGCATCAACGCAAGAATCCCGGCTTCAAGGGCTGGGAGCAGATGCGGCTAACGGTCGAAACGCTCCACCAGCACTTCAATGGTCACCCACAAAATATCGGCGTGCTCCTGGGCGAGCCGTCGGAGTGGCTGATCGACGTGGACCTCGATCACGTGCGGGCCGTCGAATTGGCCCCGCAGTTCTTACCCGCTACGCCAGCGATCTTCGGCCGCTCCGGTAAGCCCCGCTCGCACTGGATATATCGAGTCACCGCGCCTGCGGCCACGAAGAAGTTCCGCAGCAAGTCGGCCGGCATGCTCGTTGAGTTCCGATCGACGGGAATGCAAACCGTCTTTCCGCCGAGCACCCATGAATCGGGCGAATCGATTAGTTGGGATCAAGTAGCCCCCGAGCCAGCCACGGTCGAACCTGGCCATCTGCTGGAGTGCGTCCAGCGCCTGGCGGACGCCGTGAAGATCGAGCTCGGGGAGAAGCAGTCTGCACCGGAAAAGAAGAAACGAACTAAGGCACAACCACGGCCAACGCAGGTCGCGACGACCAACGTCGATCCCGCCGAACGTTCCGCTCGATGCTTGGCGGCGATGCTGCGAGTCCGCATTACTGACCAGCGCGATGGGTCGCATCGTCTGTTCGTTGCAGCCTGCCGAGCAGTCGAGTACGACCTCGACGATGCTACGGCCCTGGCCACGATCCATGAATACGCTCGCCAGCAACCATTCCCGAAAGCGTGGAACGAGGACGAGATCATTCGTCGCGTTCGCGACGCAGAAGTGCAATGCCGGCGCGGACAGGCACTTGAACTCGATGCCGACAGGTGCATTGGGCTCGGTGGACGCGATCCCCAGTCGGGACGCCTTGTTTTATCGCCCAAGAAGACATTGCCGACGGCAGATGCGTATATCCGCGACTTTCATCTCCACTCCGAAGGCCGCGCCTTGCATTGTTATGCCGGCCTACTCATGGAATGGCGCGATAACCGCTACAACGAAGTCGAGGATAACGCGGTCAAGAAGCGGCTACAGGTCTGGCTGCACGAGTCGTTGCGCTACATCCACAACCGGCGCACTGATGAGCTCGAACTTGTCGATTACGAGTCGAACCCCGGCACGATCAAAGCGGCGCTCGAATCGATTCGGGCCTTCACGCATTTGCCTGCCGCGGTGAGCTCCCCATCATGGCTGGGTAACGCTCCGCACGGCCTGCTGCCAACGGATATTCTGCCGTGTCGATCGACGCTGCTGCACTTGCCATCAATGCGGCACTATCCTGCGACGCCCCAGTTCTTCACCGTCAACGCCCTCGAGTTCGATCCCGATCCGGCCGCTCCACTACCGATGTCATGGTTTCAGTTTCTGCACCAGCTCTTTGACGGGGACACGGAGTCGCTCGAACTGCTGCAAGAGTGGTTCGGCTACTGTCTCACCGGCGACACGTCGCAGCAGAAGATGATGCTGGTGGTCGGCCCAAAACGGAGTGGCAAAGGAACTATCGCACGAGTGCTCACCCGCCTCATAGGCCACGGCAATGTCAGCGGGCCGACGACATCGAGTCTGGCAGGGCCATTCGGCCTCCAGCCGCTGATCGGAAAGGCGCTGGCCATCGTCAGTGACGCCCGCTTCCACGGCGAGAACATTGCAACGGTCGTCGAACGGTTGCTGTGCATCAGCGGTGAAGACACGCTCACGGTCGACCGGAAGCATATGATCAGCGTGACCATGAAGCTGCCCACCCGCTTCATGTTTCTCACCAATGAATTTCCAAGGCTTACCGACGCTAGCGGCGCTTTGGCGGGGCGGTTCGTGATCTTGCGGCTGACCGAAAGCTTCTATGGCAAAGAGGA
>JADLBW010000045.1 GCA_020847515.1 Pirellulales bacterium
GCCCCGTGCCGGCGCCCCCCATGGCGTGCGGCCCGCGAAGGCCGTCATGAGGATAGCGCCCCCGTCGTCCAGGGGGGCTTCCTGGGGCGGGGCGATCGGCAAGACTCGCGTCATCGATCCGAACTCGCCGATCGCCGCGCCCGCCCGCTCAAGCGTCGTCGCGGCGTCGGCTCCGACGGCGATTTCCAGTTCCCCGGAAATCGGCGAAAACGGCGAACTGTCGTAGTCCGCGAACGCGTTGTCGGTCACTTGCAGACCCGTGCCGTTCAAGACCAGCGGCCACGGCCGTCCGGGCTGCTCGCCGCCCGTGTTGAACAGTACGCGGTGGCGTACCGCCGAAATCGCCCCCGCGGCTTCATCGAGGTCGAAGCCGCCGGTGAATGCAAACTTCATCGATGCCAGCGCCGTAGCGTCGCCAGCGGCAAACTCAAGGCCTTGGACGACGACGGCGCCCCCTTCATCGTCGAGCGCCGGCCCCTCCAAAAGGGCGGCCACGCCGCCGGCGGTCGTCGACAGCGCGAGCCGTTGTTCGCACAGCTCGATCGCCAGGCGCCGCCCGCCCGCGGCGGATTGCCCGGCAAGCCGCTCGCCGCGCCGCGCCCCGGGACGATTGCGAGTGTTAAGACCCATGATCGGATTCCTCGATCGCTTCAAGCGGCGTCGTGGTGCGCGAGGCGTCGTTCAACTTATCCCAAACGCCATCCTGCTGCAAAAACGCCAGCGCTTTGACGTCCTTGAGCGTTGCCAGAGGGCAGCCATGGGCGGCCGCCTGTCGCAATGTTTCGACGACTTCAGCTTCGGCCTCCGCGGCCAGGACCAGGCGATCGTCGCGCAGCGGCTCCCGTCGCAGTTGCGCGGCGGCCTCCGCCAGTTCGACGGCCACTTGCCCCAGCCGTTGTCCGTGGCCGGGCCACAGTTGCCGCCGCTCGCGGGCCGCCGCCAAGGCCTCCGCCGGCCGACCCGCCGCCCGCAGCGCGCGGCCATAGTTGAACAGATGCTTGCTGAGGAACTCGCGAACGTCCGCCGCCTCGGGCGATCGCTCGTGGACGGCGCGCTGCTGCGCGATGGCCCGTTCATAGCCCGCTAGCGCCGCGTCGAGCTCGCCCGACTCTTCGAGGATCATCGCCCGATTGTTCTCCACGGCCGCCAGCAAGCTGCGGAAGTTCAGCTCGCTGGGATTGTCGCTGGCAAGCTGGTCGACGATCTGGCGGGCCTCGTCAAAGGCGGCCACGGCGCCGCGGGTATCGTCAAGCTGCCGCCGGGCCTGGCCGAGGTTGTTAAGGCTGACCGCCAGATCCCGCCGATGCGACGCCACCGCCGGAGAGTGCCGCGCCAGGCCCCGCTGCAGATCAATGGCCTGTTCGTACGACTCGCACGCCGTCGGCCACCGCCCGCGGTGGCTTTCGATCGCCCCGAAGTTGTTATAGGAAAGCGCCAAGTCGCTGCGCAGCGCCGCCTCGTCGTGTTCCTGCACCAGCGGCTTCAGCAGCTCCAGGGCCCGCCGGCAGGCCTGCTCGGCCCGCTCCCAGTCGGCGCCGCGTTCGACGAAGCTGAGGTTGTTGTACGCCAGCGCCAAGTCGCGCTGCAGCGAGGCATTCCCCGGCTGCTGCGCCGCGAGCCCGTCGAGCACCCCGATGCAGGCGCCGAGCGAACGCAGGGCGCGGTCCTTGTCCCCCAATTGTCCTTGCAGCAGCCCCAGGCTGCTGTAGGTCTCGGCCAGGCCCCGCTCGGCTTCCCCGACGCCCGCCTGGCGCTCGGCCGCCTGGCGTTCCAGCGCGATCGCCCGGGCGTAAGCCTGCAGGGCGGCGCTCGCGTCTCCCTGGTCGGCCAAGAGCAGGCCCAGGCTGCTGTACAGGCCGCCAAGCTGCGACTGGGAGACCGCCAGGTCTTCCGCCGCCGGGTCCGCCGCGTGCTGCTCCAGCAGGGCGATGGCCTCGCGGCACAGGCGAATGGCCTCGGCCCCGTCCCCCAGCACCTTCGTCATCGCCGCGGCTTTGTGGTACGCGCTGGCGACGTCGGCCTCAAGCTGGCGGTCGTTCTCGGCCTGCGCAATGAAGCTCTGGTAATATTCCAGCGACCGCGCGAGCACCTGGGCATGAAGCCGCTCAGCCCCGGCGATCCCCGCCAGGCCGCTGGAAAACCTGCCGCCGAACTCGTCGACCGCCTGGCGCGCCTGCTCGAACATGGCCTGGGCTCGGGCGCGGCTCAGTTCGGTCTGCCGCTGGGCCCGCACCACTAGCACCGCGCTGGTCGCCGATACGCCCGTTAGCAGCACCAGCAGCGCCGCGGCCACCGCGACGCTGCGTCGATGCCGCAGCGCCCACTTCACGGCGCGATCGACTGCCGTCGGGCGGCGGGCGAGCGTCGGCTCGCCCGCCAGAAACCGCCGCAGGTCCGCCGCCAGTTCCTGCGCCGTCTCGTACCGCTCGTCCCTCCCCTTGGCCAGGGCCCGCAGCGTGATCGTCTCCAGGTCGAAGGGCACCGCCGGGTTGAGCAACCGCGGGGCCAGCGGCTCGGACTCTTCGATCTGCTTGAGCATCTCCTGCCGGTTCTCGCCGTGATGGGCCGGCGTGAGCGTCAGCAGTTCGTACAGCGTAGCGCCCAGCGAATAGACGTCCGTCCGGGCGTCCACCAGCGCCGCCTTGCCCGCCGCCTGCTCGGGGCTCATGTAGCGGACCGTGCCGACGATGTCGCCGGAAACCGTTACGCCCGAGTCGGTCTGGATCCGCGCCAGCCCGAAATCGGTCACCCACAGCTTGCCGTCGCGATCGATCAGCAGGTTCGACGGCTTGACGTCGCGGTGGACGACCCCCAACTGATGGGCGTGGTGCAGCGCCTCGGCGGCCTGCAGCATCAGCCGCGCTACGCTGCGGCAATAGGCCCCGCTGCGGGTCGACGCCCGCGTCGAAAAGGCGCTCTCGACCGTCTCCCGATCGCGCTGGGCCGACATCCGCTGCTCGTCGCGACGGAAGCGATTCTGCGGGGGCGCCGCAGCGCCCCCGCCGGCGCCGCGCAGTTCAGCGATCGCCGTCTCGAGCGACTGCCCGGCGATGTACTGCATGGCGAAGTAGTGGACGCCCCGTTCCTGCCCGACGGCGTACACCGGCACGATGTTGGGATGATGAAGCTGCGCGGCGGCCTGGGCCTCGGTGCGGAACCGGGCGATCTGCTTCTGATCGAGCATCGCGGCAAACGGGAGCACCTTCAGCGCGACGGGGCGATTCAGCGACAGTTGCTGCGCCTCGTACACGACCCCCATGCCGCCTCGGCCAACTTCGCGAATAATCTCATAGTCCCCCAGGCGCTTGGCCGCCGGGGGCGCTTCGGCGCTCGGTTCGGCGTCAGCCGGCGGCCGCATCCCGCTGGTCATGTGGTGCAGTAGCTGCAGGCTTTCGGCATACGATCGCAGCTCGTCGGCCAGGTCCGGATGTTGCGCCGCCAGCCGTTCCACGTCGGGCGGCAGCCCGGTCGCTTCCAATTCGCACATAAAGCGATCGAGGACCGCCGCCAGCCGCTCGTGGCGATCGCCGCCGCTGGGCCAAACCGCCGTTTCGTCGCTCGGGGCCGGTCGCCTCATCCCACGCCTCGCGCATCGAGTCGCTCGCGGAGTAATTTGATCGCTCGCAGCCATAGCATCCGCACCGCCCCGCTGGAACGCTCCATCCGACGCCCCACCTCGTCGAACGGCAGCGCCTCGATGTGCCGCAGCACGATCACGTCGCGGTAGTCGCTGGGCAGTTCTGCAAGCTGATCGGCCAGCACCAGTTCCAACTCGCGGCGATGGACGCCGGCGCTGGGCGACGAGCCGCGTGCGGGCAGCACCGCTTCGAGCCGGGCCGTGGATTGCTCCATCGACGCCGCCAGTCGCTGCAGCGAGACCTCGCGCCGTACGTCCCGCTTCTCGGCCAGCACGTGCTGCTCCACCACCCGGCAGAGGTTGTTCACCAGGATCCGCCGCAGCCAGGCGACGAATTCGCCCGTCGTCTGGCCGCGGAACTGATTGAAATCGCGGTGGGCCTCGAAAAACGTCTCCTGCACCACGTCGGAGGGACTCACCCGCACCCGCAGATTGCGCTGCAGTTGCGCCAGCACCAGCAGCTTCAGGTAGTTACTATAGAGCTGCAGCAACTGCCCCAGCGAATCGCCCGAACCGGTCCGGGCCTCGCTGAGCAGGCTGTCGGCGGCGAGATCGCTGCGATGGTCCATGCGCGCTGGTTCCCCCAATTGGTCCAGGGCCGATTATCGCGGCTGCCCGTCACGCATTTTAGTTGAAAGGCGGGAAAAAATAGCGTGCCGCCCCGCTTGGCGCCCCGCTTGCACCGCTGGCCCTCGCCATGCGCATCAGCCGCACTACCCGCTGGGCCCTGGGCCTGATCGCCGCCGTGGCGGCCGTCGGCTTCGGCGGCGGCCTGCTCGTGGGGGGCCACTACGCCGCCACGCAGACCGCCCGCCGCGCCTTCTCGATCGACGAGAATTTCACCAGCGTCCGCAAAATCCTCGTCCGCAACGACTCCGCCAAGCAAATCGTCGCCATGGGCGGCGGCAGCGAGTTCATCAGCCAGCAATGGTCGGCCGTCGGCGGCTCCGTCGAGTCGCTCAAGCTGCTCGACCCCGACTGGCGGCTGCAGCTCCACGGCACGCTCCGGGTGCTCACCAAAGACCCCTACATCGGCGAGCATCCGATCGCCCTGGAGCAGGACGTCGTCATCGAAGTCGACTTTCTCAACTCCGACGTGACGCTCAAGCAGCCCACCGATCGCCTCAAGCAGTATCACATGACGACGCGGTTCGAACGCGACCGGTCATCCGACAATACCCGCGTCTTGCTCGAACTGACGCAAGAGATCCTCACCGACGCCCCCTGGTTCGCCCACGGCATCGCCGACGCCCGCGTCCGCTCCTCGGTTGAGCACACGCTCGCCAACCAGGAATCGGCCATCCGCCAGCTCATCGCCGAAAACATCGACGACGTCCCGCTGCTCCCCTTACGCTAACGCCGGGGTCGGGATGCTTTTGCGACCGGCGGGCTTTTTAGCTAATCACCCTCGCCAGTCGCACAAGCCTCCCGACCCCTTCCGCGCCGCAAGCCCTCGCCCATGGCAGCGCCAACGGGGGGCCAGGACTCTTTGGCGACTGGAAGGACGACACGCCGTGGACGCCTATAGTCGCCAAAGACTCCCGACCCCTGCGGCGCTCTTACTGCTACTTGCGGATCAAATCGCCGTTGTCGAAGGCCTGCCAATAGAACCGCATCTCGCGGTCCCGCTGCTGCGCGGTGTGCTCCGGACGATAGCCGCCGAGGTTATTTGTCCCCGTGATCTCGTTGACGTTGTATAGAGCGAGCACTCGATACACCAAATCGTCGTTCTCCATCCACCGCAGCAGCCGCAGCAGCGAACCGTTCTTGACTTCCTCGCGAGTCGTGCCGATGGCCGCCTGGTCGAATCCCAGCAGCATCTCCATCAGGTCGCCCGCGGCCTGCTCGCCCCGTTCGATGGCAAACGCGGCCCCAATGGCCTCGGCCGAACTCGGATCGCGAGCGATCGCGTCGCGCAGGCTCTCGATCTGCGCCTTCCAGTACGCCTTCTGCTCGACATCCCCTAGGGCCCGCACGATCGGGTCGAACACGCCCACGTACGTGCCGCAGCGCTCGGCCAGCGTGCGGACCTCGATGCGGCGGCCCAGCCCGGTCTTGTCGCTCAGCTCCAGCAGCTTGAGGTTCACTGGCTCGTTGGCCAGCAGCGCCTCGGCGACGCGATCGCGGGCGCCGCGCTCCAGCGTGCTCAGCGGATCTCGATCGACCCATGCCGGGACCTGTTCGATCGGCTCCGGCCGGCTGTCTTCGCCCGCCACGGTCGTCCACATCGCCGGCGCCGCGATCTTTTCGCCGTCGCCGACCGCGGCCTGGCCGCTGGTAAGGAACCACCCCACCTCCGCCGGCGCGGGCGTACGCTGCGTGGCCGCTCCCGGCTCGAACACCCGCCGCACCTGGATGGCCAGGCTCGACGACGGATCAAGCTGGATCACCCGCTCTTGATCGACCAGCGACAGCGCGATCCGATTCCCGTTGAGCCCCGCATTGAAAATCACCTGGCCGAAGGGGATATGCAGCGCTACGTCAGCCGCGCCGCCGGGGACCGCCTCAGCCGGCGCCAACTCGATCTGGGCCCCCCCGGTGAGATAGGCGTTGACGTCCGCCAGCACGACCAGCGTGCGAAACGCCGGCAACGCCAAAAGCTGCTCGCCGTTGGTCAGCGGGGTCCGCGGCGGCATCCGCAGCCATGCACCGGCGCTGTCGCGCCGCAGCAGCATATCGTTGTTGCCCAGATAGAGGCCGACAGGCTTGGCAGCCGCAGCAGCGCCAGTCGCCGGCGGTTCCGCCGGCGGCCCGCCCGCCTCGTCCGCCGGCGCCGTCGGGGGCGCGGGGGGGGAGTCGGCGATCAGGCCGGGTCCCGGCGTCGCCGGTTCGGCCGGTCCCGCCCGTTCGCCATCGGGGCTCATGGGCGGCTCAGGCGGAAGCAGCGGCGTGGAGGCGCTGGCCGTCGATTCGCCCCCGGCGACCGCGGCTGCAGAGCCCGCAGCGCCTGAGGCCGCGCCCGTCGCCGCATCGCCAATTCCCTCCTGCGGACCGCCAGCGGCCGCTTCCGTGGCAGGGGTCTCCAGCGCGGGGGTCATCACGGTGGTTCCGGCAGCGGCGTCGTCGCCCGTAGCCGCAGCAGCGTCCGCGGCGGCTGCCTCCCCTCCGGGGGCGGTAGCCGTCGGCGCCCCCGCGGGCGCCTCCTGGGTCGGCGTCGTCGTCGCCACCGAAGGCCCAGGAACGAACGCCGGCGCCTCGGAGTATGGATCGCCAGGCTCGGCCGCGCTCGGCGGCGCAGCGGCGACGTCGCTCGTCGCCGATTCGCTGCTCGGCTCGGTCGAACCTACCTCGGGCGCTTGAATCACGTGGTCCGTGCCGCCCAGCGCCGCGATCGCCTCCGGCTCGACGACTTCGCCCGTCGGCCAGAAGTACCACGTCGCCAGCCCGCCCAGCAGCAACGCAACGACGAACGCCCCCGCAAGCTGCCGATTTCGTCGCCGCTGGCGCGCAGCGGCCCGAATGTAGTCGGGAACTTCCGACTCCTCCTCGTCGTCCTCGTCGTCGATGTACCGCCCGGGGGCCGCCAGCGGCGACGATACGGTAACGACCGTCGACAACGGAACCGCCGCCGGGGCGACCGGCTGCGAAGCGGCCGGCGCGTGCGCCGGCTCGACCCGCAACTGCTGCCCCGCCGCCGGCGATTGCGACAGCCCATACATCCGTTGCCGCAGGTCGCTATCCACCTCGGCCGGCTCGCCCAGCACCATCGTCAATATGTGATGGCATGACGCCGCTTCGGCCAGCAGCATGTCGGCGCCGGCGCCCGCCTCCAGGCAACTCCGCTCAAACTCGGCGACGGCCTCCGCCGGCAGCACGTTGTCGAGATACTCGGCCACCGTGTTGGCGTCGTAGCTATTGTCGCTGCCATGGATGTCGTCATCGGCGCCAGCCAGCACGTCCGGCGCCGACAGCCGCAGCCGCCGCACCGCGTCGCGCGAGCGGTGAATCAACTCGGTGGCGAATGCGCTCGATTCGATCTTCCGTCCCAGCTCTTCCTGGTCGGCCGGATCGAGCACGTCGTCCATGTAGGCCAGCAGCGTACGCAGCGTCAAACGCATGACAGAATTCCTCGCTCACGACTCCAACAATTCAATCGGCCTGGGCCCGCCCTTGCACCGCGCACCGCCGCGACCTGGGCTCAGCCATAGCGGCAGAGGGCGCAAGGCGCGTCCCCGAACTGCCGCCACCGCATCGCGCGGTTACAAGATTAGTGGCGCCGGCAGCACAAGAATCGTGCAAGAAAAAAAGAAAATCCGCCGGCAAATGCCTTACGCGTTGACGCTTAACGGTTTAACGCCCCGCGCCGCCGCCCCCCTGCGACCAGCGGCGGTTTCTGCCCGCTGGCATCTGACGACCTTCACCCGCGACGGCAGGGCGATCAGTACGAACAGCGACGCCCCCAACTGCAGCCCCGCCACCACCGCCGGATGCACCGCCGGCGGGCGCACGATCTCTGCCGCCGCCAACACGCGTCGCGACTCCCAGCCCTGCGCCGTGCGAATCCACTCCCCGCCGCGCGGCCGCCCCGCCGCACGTTCCCCTTGAGCAATCCAACCGCTGATGGCCGCTACGATCGCGATGGTCAACAAGCAGCGTCGCAAGGCAGGCTACTCCGTGGCGAGCAACTGACAAGTGCGTCAGAAAACCACGGATTGCAACGCCCGCGCCCGGCCCAGCAGCGCAGCGGGCCGGCGCCCTGCAATTACCGACAAAACAAGGCCAAAACGGCCCAGTTCAGCCTCCTGCCGGCCAGCGGCGGCCCCTTTAGCTTGCGGCGAAATGGCGACGTTTCGCCCTTGCGGACCGTTGCCAAAAGCAAACGTCGCCCGCTAGCCCGCCGTAGCGAAATGCGCGGCGCCGCGCCCGCGAGATGATCCACTTCGATCGCCAGGCGCACCGCGACTGAATGCCGCCGCACCGCGTGCTGCGCCGCCCCCCCGCAAATCCTTCGGACCCGTTGGACGCGAACTTTTCGGCAAGCTCCCCGCGATGCGCCTAAGTGCCAGCCGACCACGAGTTAAGTCGCGCTTTTCCGCCTGTTGCGCAACCGCTGCGCACGCAACTAGCGTGTATGCTTAGCTAGCTCATCATTGCAGCGGCCCGATGCCGCGGAAATCCTGTCCAGTCTACTCGCCTTGTTTTGGCCCATGGTTTGCATAAGCGGGTACCGACGCGCCTAGACGCGCCGATCGGTTCCCCGAACAATGTCTCCATGTCGGCCTACCATGTTCCGCTTCACAGGTAACGACGCCATGCTTCCCACAGCGCGTATTCAATTGCAGCGCGCCTGCGTCGAGGCCGAAGGCTTTCTGGAACTCGGTCTGCCGCAACAAGCCCTCCATACGCTCCAGCGCCGCGGTCAACTCGTCCATGGCGACGCCCGCGGCTGCTACCTGCTGGGCGAAACCCTGCGGGAACTGCGGCGGTTCCGCGAAGCCGTCTATCCGCTCCGCCGCTGCCTCGATCTCTTGCCCGACGATATGCACGTCGCGCTGGCGCTGGGCTGGTGCTACAAACGAATCGGCCGCCTGCAAGAGGCCATCGGCACGCTCGAGCAAGCCGTCAAGACCGAGCCGGGCGAAGCGATTCTGCACTACAACCTGGCGTGCTATTGGAGCCTGGCCCACAACCGCCGCCAGGCCCTGCAGCATCTGGCGTACGCGATCGAAATCGACGGCAACTTCCGCGACCTCGTCGCCGACGAGCCCGACTTCGACCCCATTCGGGACGACCCCCTGTTCCAAACGCTCACCGCCGCGCTAGGCTAGAACAAATCTTGCTCCCCTCGATAGACCTTGATGGGGAGGGCCAGCGAGCGGTCCACAGAGGGGGCGCTCAGGCGCATACGCCCGCTTCCCTCGGCACTGGTCATCCCGCCCCGCGTCAGGCGGCCAAATCGGCCGACAACCTCGAGGCGCCGTACATCGCCATCACTTCCGCGGCCAGCGCCTGGTAGTCTTCCGCCCCGGCCGATTGCGGCGCGTATTGAAAGATCGACTGCTCAAAGCTCGGCGCCTCGGCCAAACGAATGTTGCGGCGAATCCGCGTCGCCAGCAGCCGCGCCTCCCTCCAGGCGATTTCCTGATCGGGCCCGTGGTCGAGAAACGCCGCCACGTCGGCGCTGACTTCCGCCGCCAGCCGCGTCGCCGAGTCGTACAGGCACAGCACCACGCCGACCAGCCGCAGCCGGTCGTTGAGCCGCCGCCGCACCAGCTCGATCGTCTGCAGCAGCTTGCTCAAGCCATGCAGGGCCAGGTAGTGCGGCTGCAGCGGCAGCAGCACGTCGGCGACCGCCGAGAGGGCATTGATCGTGAGGATCCCCAGCGACGGCGGGCAATCCATGATCAAGTAATCCAGCTCCGGTCCGCCCCCCGCCGGATCGTTCAAGGCGTCGCGCAGGATCAGCTCGCGCCCCACGACCCCCGCCAGCTCCACCTCGGCCGCCGCCAGGTCGATATGCGACGGGGCGACCCACAGATTGCTCTCGACCGATTGCCACACGCCAGCCAGCGCCGAGTTGCCCACCAGCAGATCATACGTGTTGGGCAGCTCCTGCTGCCGGCCCAGCCCCAGGTGAAGCGTCGCGTGCGCCTGCGGATCCAAGTCGACGAGCCCCACCCGCTGGCCGCTGGCCGCCAGCGCCGCGCTGAGGTTGACCGCGGTCGTCGTCTTGCCGACGCCCCCCTTCTGATTGATTACGGCAAGCGATTGCATGCTCTGCTCCTGGCTCAAGCGGCCCTGCAGCGGCGAGCGGCCAGAATCAGGCCTTTTTCCCTCTGGCCGCCGGCCGCTTGCCGACAGCCGACAGCCCGCCACGGTTCCTTAGTCGCGCAGTTCTCAATAGTGCTACGCCGCAGCCGCCCGCTGCGTCCGCGGCGGCAAAGTATAGGCGCCGCCGCGCGCGGCCTCCAGACCATTCGCTCCACTCCGCTAGCGGACTAACGGACCGCCCGAGCCTCCTGGAGCACCCCCAGATCGCTCAAATACTTCGTGATCGCCCCGGCCGGACGCGACGAGTCGAGCACCGCGACGTGCCGCCCGTCGCCCTGGAGCTTGCCGAGTCGATCGAACTGCCGGCTCAGCAGCACCACCAGCGCCTGCGGGCCGTCGCTAAAGCGCAGCGCGTAGGCCCAGCGGGATTCGCCCGCCTCCTCGCGCCGCGGCCGCCAGTCGAAGTTCGAGTCCTGCGTGAATACATGTCGCAGATGGATAAGCCCCGGCTGCGAGCTGAGATCCTGGCGACCGACAACCGCCCGCCCGGCGACCAGCTCGGCCGCTTGCTGGGTCGCGGCGCCGTCGTCGGCCAGTTCGAGCAGTTCGACCGTCGGCGAGGCGACGATCAGCCGCGCCGCCGGGCCGCCCCAGAACCGCGCCGCCTGCCGCGAGAGCTGGAACTGATACAACCATGCCCCGCCGGCCATCGCCAGCGCCACGCCCAGCGTCACCACGATGACCAGCCGCCCGGAAATTTGCATAAATGGTGTACCTCGATTGAGCCCTCGTCGCGCCGGCGCAGGCGCCATGGCCACGGAGGTCCGCGCGGGTGCCATGGCCACGGAGGTCCGCCGACGTGGCCATGCTGTGCCGGAAACCCGCGCCGCTAATGAACACGGTGCCGATTCGCTGTCGGCTCGCGGCCATCGCCTAGCCGCGGACAGTCAGCAATGCCCCGTCTTGCCGCCAGCCGCCAGCCGCAAGGCCGCAAGGCCGCCAGCCGCCCCGCCCCGTGCCTTTCGCCAACTCCGCCGCCAAGTATACTGGCGGCTTGATCTTTCCACCGCCTAGCAATTATCCCCCCACGTCGATGGCCGACACTTTCGACCCCTACCGCGAAGCCCTCGTGATGGAAACCGAAACCATCTGGCCCCAGCAGTACGCCGGCCTGCCGCCGCAGGAGAAAGCGACGCTCGCCGCGCGGCTCCACGAACAGCCCGCCGAGGCCGCCCACCTCGAATACATCCGCGTCCACACCGGCTTCTGCCGCCGCATCGTCGTCACCCCCGAAGACATGGCCCGCGATTCTACGTAACAGCAAACCAATAACCGCAAGAACCATTAGCCGCAAAAAGGCACAAACATCGCAAAGAGGATGTGCTGCAGGTCAGTTCTCTGCGCAAGGGATCTCTCCGGTCCCCTCCCAGACGGGGAGGGCTAGGGAGGGGTGATTGAAGCGCCTGCGCGCCTCGCCCCCTTTGGCAGCCCTCCCCTTAAGCGCGAAAGCGCCTGTGGTGTCCTTGCCCGCCGGCGTCGGCCCCCTTAAGGCCCGCTTGAACGACGCCCATCGTCAACCAATTCGGCAAAGTTTTTTGCGGCTTTTGTGCCTCTTCGCGGCCCAGCCCTCCGACCACCGGTGCCTCGTGAGCGACATCCACACCGTCCGCGTCGCCCTCGCCGAGCGCGGCTACGACGTCGAAATCGGCAGCGGCACGCTCGCCGGCTTGCCGGAGTTCCTGCGCCAGCGAACCGATTCGGAACACGCCGCCCTCATCACCGACGCGACCGTCGACGACCTCTACGCCGACCAACTCGGCGACGCCCTGGTCGCCGACGGCTGGGAGGTGAACGTCCTGGTCTGCGAGCCCGGCGAAACCAGCAAGAGCGCCGAGGTCGCCGACGACCTCTGGAACGCCTTGCTCGCCGAAGGGGCCGACCGCCAATCGATCGTCCTGGCCGTCGGCGGCGGCGTCGTCGGCGACCTGGCCGGCTTCGTCGCCGCCACGTTCGCCCGCGGCCTGGAGTTCTTCCAGGTCCCCACCACGCTGCTCGCGCAGGTCGATAGCTCCGTCGGCGGCAAGGTCGGCGTCAACCTCCCCGGCGCCAAGAACATGGTCGGCGCCTTCTGGCAGCCCCGCGGCGTCCTGGTCGACGTCGCCGTCCTCGACTCGCTCCCCCAGCGCGAGTACCGCGCGGGCCTGGCCGAGGTGGTGAAGTACGGCGTCATCCTCGACGAGGCCTTCTTCGCCTATCTCGAACAGCACGTCGACGCGATTAACGGCAAAGACCCCGCCGCGCTCGCCCGCATCGTCGAGCGGTGTTGCCGCCTCAAGGCCGACGTCGTCGAGCAGGACGAACGCGAAACCAGCGGCCTGCGGGCCGTCCTCAACTACGGCCACACCTACGGCCATGCCTTCGAGGCCCTCGGCAACTACGAGGAATTGCTCCACGGCGAAGCCGTGGCCGCCGGCATGCGCTGCGCCGCCCGGCTCGCCGCCCGCTTGGGCCGCATCGACCAGGCCACGGTCGCCCGCCAAGACGCCCTGCTCGACGCATTGCACCTTACAACGGCGGTCCCCGAGGTCGACGGCCAGGAGCTAATGCGCCTCATGTACCGCGACAAAAAAACCGCCGCTGGCCGCCTCCGCTTCATCCTCCCGACCCGCATCGGCCACGTAGAGCTAGTCGGCGACATCCCCGAACAAGAAATCCTCGCCGCCCTCGCACCCTAACCAGGAGTCGGGCCGCCCCGCCGGGGTCGGGACTCATTTGCGACCACCGCGTCAGCCAGCGCGCCCACCTCCCCAGTCGCAAAAGCGTCCCGACCCCTTCGCGGGTGGCACTGACTTTCGGCCGAGTAGACGCTGCCAAACCCCGCCGCTCCGGGTGCCACTGGCGTCCCGCCAGTGTGAAGCGGGTACGTCCTCTCCACTCCGCTCCGAGTCGCCGGGCGCCCCTGGCATCCTGTCAGTGCGAAGCACATTACGACCGTTCCTTCCGGCCCGAGCCGCAAGCTGCTCCGGCGTAAGGCCGCTTGCTAACCAAACCCAAGGCAGACCGCTTCACCACTTCTCACGGGCGGCACGCCCGTGGCACCCTTCGAGAGGCATTACGAGAGACATTCTCCACCGCGCATCGCAACGCCCTCTACTCCCCAACTCCCCAACTCCCCCACTCGCAACTCGCAACTCACGCGGGTGGCACTGACTTTCGGCCGAGTAGACGCTGCCAAACCCCCGCCGCTCCCACGGCCGAATGTCAGTGCGGCGCAGCCGTGTGAGGCGATCCGCGCCGCCGGGTGCCACTGGCGTCCCGCCGGGTGCCACTGGCGTCCCGCCAGTGCGAAGCGGGTACGTCCTCTCCACTCCGCTTCGAGTCGCAAGTGCCAGGCCTACGGCCGCTTGTGAGCCAAACGCAAGGCATACTACTTCACCACTTCTCGCCGGGTGCCACTGGCGTCCCGCCCGTGCGCCGGGTGCCACTGGCGTTCCGCCAGTGCGAAGCGGGTACGTCCTCTCCACTCCGCTTCGAGTCGCAAGTGCCCAGGCCTACGGCCGCTTGTGAGCCAAACGCAAGGCATACTACTTCACCACTTCTCGCGGGCGGCACGCCAGGCGGCACGCCGGTGGCACACGGCGAGTCAAGAGCGCACAGGCGCTCGCCAGTGTGTTAGACTCGATGTCTCCGCGCCTTTGCGAAAGACCACGTCTCCCTCCCGCGACGCATCAGCAGACACCGCACGTACTTCTTGCCGAAAGAATTGACCGCGGGCGGCAGCTTTTTCGTTTGCTTTTGTGCCAGCCTATCCGCTAGCCTTCTTTGCACGTCCCGGTGCGCGTGTTGCGCAGCCCCCGACCGCGGCCTGTCCGCCAAGATCGGTACGCCAATACGACCAGAATTATGTCGCGACAGAACCTCATCTCTCACACCCGCAAGGCCCTTATCTCATGACCAGCCAACGACTTTGAATTCTGTCGCCAAAAATCGCTCGCCCGCGTTTGCAGCATGACAAATCCAATTGGGCCCATTCTGTCCACTTTGACGCCGTCCGCTCCGATGACCGCCGCCCCCGCCCCCTCGCCGGACCTCGACCAGGCCGCCCGCGCCGAAGTCCTGCTGGCCCTCACCCCCGACGTCGGCCCCATCCTCCGCACGCGGCTGCTGGAGCGGTTTGGCGAGGCGGGGGCGGTCTTCGCCGCCAGCGAGGCCGAGCTGCAATCCGTCCCCGGCATCGGCCCGAAGATCTCCCGCCGCATCCTCACCGCTCGCACCGAGGTGCAGCTCGACGCCCAGCTCGCCATCGCCCGCGAGCACGGCCTCGCGATCCTGCTTCCCCACTGGCCCGGCTACCCGCGATCGCTCCGCGAGATCCCCGACCCGCCCGGCGTGCTGTTCATCCGCGGCCGGATCGAACCGGCCGACGCCCTGGCGGTCGCCATCGTCGGCACCCGCCGCGCGACCCACTACGGCAAGAAGCAAGCCGAGCGACTCGCCGCCGGACTGGCCCGCGCGGGGCTCACGGTGGTCAGCGGCATGGCCCGCGGCATCGACGCCGCGGCCCATCAGGGCGCCCTGGCAGCCGGCGGTCGCACCATCGCGGTGCTCGCCAGCGGGGTGCTCAACCCCTTCCCGCCCGAGCACGCCGAGCTGGCGGACCAGATCGCCGCCCAGGGCGCCGTCGTCAGCGAAGCGGCCCCCACGATGCCGCCCCTGTCGGGGATGTTCCCGCAGCGGAACCGGATCATCAGCGGCCTCGCGATGGGCTCGATCGTCGTCGAAGCCGCCGACCGCAGCGGGGCCCTCATCACGGCCCGCCACGCCATGGAGCAGGGCCGCGAGGTGTTCGCCCTCCCCGGCCCCGTCGACAGCCCCGGCTCGGCCGGCCCCCACAAGCTGCTCCGCGACGGCGCGAAGCTCGTCACGTGCGTCGACGACGTCCTGGAAGAGCTCGGCCCGCTGGCCGAAGCCGCCCCCGACCACCGCGGCGGCTCCATCCGCGTAGCCGCCGAGCTGAAGCTCAACGAGCTGGAACACGCGGTCCTGCAGGCGATCGAACCGGCCGGCACCTACCTCGACGCCGTCGCCGCGACGTGCCAGATGCCCATCCACCGCGTCCTGGCCACCATCAGCGTGCTAGAATCCCGCCGCCTGGTAAGAAAACTCGGCGGCAACCGCGTAGCCAGGATCTAGCTGCGAAGACACAAAATGAAACTTACTCTCCGGTCCCCTACCTGGTGGGGAGGGTTAGGGAGGGGGGTGCCCTGCGTACAATCGCACCACACCGACGAATCTGCGCCGTCCAATGCCGCAAGTAACTCAAAACGGAGCCGCAACCCTCTACGAAGCCACGCGCTCCCCAGCCGCCACGCCATCGGCAAGCACCACCCGCCGCGACCGACGATGCCCGTCGATGCTCACCACAATGTCGCCTTCCGTGCCGGGCGGAAATTCACACGGCTCGGCAAAAGCCAGCGTGTCGCGTCCCACCTTGGCCAGCCGCACACTGAGCGCGCCAATCGACAAAAACGCCTCCACCGAAGCCGAATAGCCGTTTTCCCGTTGGATGCCCATGGACGCGAGCGAGCTAGAGGCGAGGGCCGTAAAGTATGGAGAATTATGGGTACTGGAGCTGAACTTAGCTACACCGCTGGGCAGCGGCACGGATGGAGCGGTATGGAGTTCGAGTGCCAACACGGCAATTAAGGCGCTTTATCGAGAAAAGTCGTACTTCAACGGACGCGACGCCTATGTGCGGCTGGCCGAATTTGGCATCACAAAGCAGATCGACGGCTTCTGGATACCAGGGATTATCGACTACAGCGACAAACTGTTGGTCATCGAAATGGACATGCCGGTCAACCCGCCGTATATCCTAGACTTCGCCAAGGTGCGTATTGATCGTCCTCCCGAATTCCCGGTGGAAACGCAGCGGGAGCACGAAGCACAATGCAAGGAATAGTTCGGCTATCATTGGCCGGCAGTCCGGGAACTCATGGCGACCCTAGAAAGCTTCGGCATCTATTACTTGGATCCGCGCCCAGGAAACATTGTCTTCGATGACCTCCGGTAAAGCACGCGTCTGGTCCGCTGGGTGGTGGAGTGTTCGCGCATCAATGTCTCAATCTCATACACCAAGCCCTCAAGCTGAAGCGCCCGCTTCTGCCGTTTTGTACGGTTCTGCAACATTGGCAGAGTCGACCGCCGGAGAATCCGCCGAACCGATCGGCCCCGTCGCTGCGTAAAGCCTTACAACGGGCCATCTTTTCCGCCTGCTGGCGCCGGCATCCGTGCGCATGCCCCTAGTCCGGCATGCCGCTTGCTCTACTATTGTCTCGCCATCGCGGAAGGCGGGCGCAACTCTTCTTCTCGATGCCGGGCGAACACAGATCCGTTCGTCCGTGTCCCACCGGAGCACGGCGAAGCCCGGATAACCGGCATCGTCGACCACCGCGGACAAAATTCCGCGACCCATGGAACTGCACCTGTTATCATGCAAGGGTCGGCGGATTCTTTAGGGACGGCCGGGAGCAGGGAATTCTCCCGGGAGGCGTCGAACTCTCACTTGAGGAGTTCGTAGAATGAATAAGTACAGCAAGGATGACCGGAGCCGCATCGAGTCGCCCGGCGCCGTGGACGAAGCGTCCGCCGGCGTCCGCAGCGACGAGCAATTATTCGAGTCCTATCGCCAGTCGAGCGATCCGAGCGTCTTTAGCGAACTGGTCTCGCGCTACCAGCGCGAGTTATACAACTACCTGCGGAGGTTCCTGGGCGACGCGACGTTGGCCGAGGATGTTTTCCAGGCCACCGTCCTGCAGGTCCATACCAAGCGCGACGCGTTCGAGCAGGGGCGCAAATTTCGGCCCTGGCTCTACACCATCGCGACCAACCAGGCGATCGACGCCCAGCGGCGCAACCGCCGGCATCGTCGCCTCAGTTTGAATCAGCCGAACGCCTCCAGCGGCGAGTCCGTCGGCTCGCTGATGGACATGGTGGCCGCCGACTCGGGAGACCCCTCCCTGGCGGCCGAGCATGGCGAACACAGCGCCTGGGTCCGCGGCGAGGTCGAGGCCTTGCCCGAGCCCCTGCGCAACGCGGTGAACCTGGTTTACTTCAAGGGGATGAAGTACCGTGATGCGGCCCAGGAAATGTCGGTGCCAGTCGGTACGGTCAAAAGCCGCCTGCACGCCGCGATCCAGCGACTCGGCCAGGCATGGCGCGACTGGCAGCCGGCCAGCCGAGGCTAAGGGCTGTATGCTGGGCGCAGCCGGGCACGGGCCCACGTCCTGCCGCGGCATCTCCTGCCATCGAACCTGCAAGCCTGCCGCGCGAACGTGCGGCAGGCTTGTTTCGTTTAACGGAAAAGAGTATCCCCCCGGTTCTTGGTTGGCTAACGGGGTCGGGAGTCTTTTGCGACTGGAAGCGTTAGCGCAGCAGGCGGAGTCGCCAGTCGCAACAGACTCCCGACCCCTTTTTTCGA
>JADLBW010000046.1 GCA_020847515.1 Pirellulales bacterium
TGAGCCGGCGCCTTCGACGCAACCCGCCGCGGCCAACGCGCCCGCCGTCAAAGAGGGCAAGGCCAAGTCGGTCATCATGATCTTCCTGCCGGGCGGCATCGCGGCACAGGAATCGTTCGACCCCAAGCTCTACGCCCCCATCGAATATCGCGGCGAGATGAAGGCGATCGCCACCAAGATTCCCGGCGAGAACTTCAGCGAGCTGTTGCCCAAGTCGGCCGACGTCGCCGACAAGCTCACGATCGTCCGCGCGATGACGCACGGCGAGGCGGCCCATGAGCGCGGCGAGCACAACATGTTCACCGGCTATCGCCCCAGCCCGGCGTTGCTCTACCCGAGCATGGGCAGCGTTGTCAGCCATGAATTTGGTCCGCGGAACAACCTGCCGCCGTACGTCTGCATTCCCACGGCCCAATCGCCCTATGCCGGCCCCGGGTATCTCAGCTCCTCATACGCCCCCTTCAGCTTGGGCGACGACCCGGCGCGGGCCGGCTTCCGCGTACAGGATCTGAATTTGCCCGGCGGGATCGATCAGGCCCGCTACGAGCGCCGACTCAAAGCGCTCGAAGCGGTGAACGAGACTTTCGCCCAGCGAACCAAAGCCGATAACGTCTCGGCGATGAGCACGTTTTATGAGCGGGCCTTCGATCTGATCGGCTCGCCCACGGCGCGCGAGGCGTTCAACATCGAAGCCGAGCCCGCCGAAATCCGCGATCGGTACGGCCGCAGCGAAGCCGGACAGCGCATGCTTCTGGCGCGGCGGTTGGTCGAGGCCGGCGCCCGATTCGTTACCTTGACCTACGGCGGCTGGGACCACCATGTGAGCATCGTGGCGGGCATGCGGGCGCAATTGCCCGCCTTCGACCAGGCCTTCGCAGCGCTGGTGAGCGATCTGGACGAACGCGGGCTGTTGGCCAAGACGATCGTGCTGGTCTCCACGGAATTCGGCCGCACGCCGAAAATCAACGGCACTGCCGGGCGCGATCACTGGCCCAAGGTCTTCAGCGTCGTCCTCGCGGGCGGCGGCATGAAGCGCGGCGCGATTTTCGGCTCCTCAGGTCCCACGGCCATGGAGCCCGAGGACGCGCCGTTGTCGCCCGAAGATCTCGCCACCACGATTTACCACCAACTTGGCATCGCCGCCGCCAAGGAACTGATGGCGCCGGGCGATCGACCGATTGAAATCGTCAACGGCGGCACGGTGCGAAAAGAGATGTTGGCCTGAGCCAACGGGGTCGGGATTCTTCGGCGACTGGGCGGTATGCCTGGGCAGCGAGTCGCCAGTCGCCAAAGATTCCCGACCCTGTTTAGTTCAAATTTGCGGCCCCGCGCCCAGCGAGATAATCAGCCATGTTCATGCGATTCAGCCTCGCGCTCATCTTCCTCTTGCCGGCGGCGGTGGCTGCAGCCGCGGCGCCGCGGCTAGATAACCTGCAGCCGCAGGGGGGCCAGCGCGGCACGGAGGTGGCCGTCACCCTCATCGGCGGCCGCATCGGCCAGGATCCGCAAGAGGTCATGTTCTATGACCCCGGCATTTCCGTCAAAGGCATTGAACGCATCGACGACAATCAAATGAAGGTCGTCCTTGCCATCGCCGCCGATTGCCAGCCCGGAATTCACGGCTTGCGCGTTCGCACGGCAACCGGCGTTACCAACTTGCGAACGTTCCATGTCGGGACGTTGCCCGAGATCGTCGAAAAAGAGCCAAACAACGCCTTCGAAAGTCCCCAGCCGATTGATTTGGGCGCGGTCGTCAACGGCGTCGTCACCAATGAAGACGTCGACTACTTCGTTGTCGACGCCAAACAAGGCGAGCGCATCTCCGTCGAAGTCGAGGGCTTGCGGCTCGGACGCACCTTCTTCGACCCCGCCGTCACGATCTTCGACGAGAAGCGGTTTGAGGTCGCGTCGGCCGACGACTCCCCCCTGTTGCAGCAGGACGCCTACTGCACGGTGCTAGCGCCGAAAGACGGCAAGTACCTCATCGAGCTGCGCGAGACCTCGTACCGCGGCGACGACGCCTCGACCTATCGCTTGCACGTCGGCAAGTTTTCCCGACCCGCCGGGGCCTTCCCAGGCGGCGGCGTCCCCGGCCAGCCGCTGGAAGTGAAATGGCTCGGCGACCCCGCCGGGGAAAAAAGCGAAACCGTGACGCTGCCAAGCCCGGCGCCGTTGGGCTATCGCATTTCCGCAAGCGACGAAAACGGCGCCGCGCCCACGGGCGTGCCGCTCCGCGCGGTTGACCTGCCGAATGTTATCGAAGCCGAGCCCAACAAGGAGCTTGATCAAGCCACTAGGGGCGAAGTCCCGGGCGCCTTCTGCGGCATCATCGGCGAGGCCGAGGACTGGGACCGCTTTCGCTTCGCCGCCAAGAAGGGCGAGGTCTTCGACTTCAACCTCGTGGCCCGCGAAATCCGCTCGCCGCTGGACGGGGTCCTGCGGCTTCGCAACGCCAAGGGCGACGTCTTGGCCGCCGCTGACGATAATGGCGGAAAGCCCGACGCCTACTTCCGTTACACGTTTCCCGAAGACGGCGAGTATGTCGTCGAAGTCGAGGATCATCTGCGGCAGGGGCAGCCGACGTATCTCTATCGCGTCGAGATCAGCCGGCCGCAGGCGGCCGTCGATCTGGTGCTCGAGGAACGGCAGCAGTACGAGGCGACAGAGATCGTCGTGCCGCAGGGCAACCGCATGGCCATTATGATCACTGCGAATCGGGCCGACGTGGGCGGCGACTTGAACGTCGGCCTGGGCGAGTTGCCCGCCGGCGTCACGCAGGAGGTTAACCCCCTGGCCGCCGATTACAACCGCGTGCCAGTGCTGCTGCGGGCCGCCGCTGATGCGCCGCTGGCCGGTAAACTGACGACCGTCACGGCGGAGCTAGTCGACAAGTCGCAACCGCTCGTCAGCCGCTTCAAGCAGCAGACCTGGCTCATTCGCGGTTCGAATAACGTGCCGGTGTGGAACCACTGGACCGAACGGGCCGCCGTGGCGGTCGCGCAGCCGGCCCCGTTCACCGTCAGCATCGTCGCGCCCCAGGCCCCGTTGGTGCAAAGCGGCGCGAAGGGGCTGAAGGTCGTTGCCGAAAAGCGCGACGGCTTCGACGGGCGCATCGCCGTGCGGCTGCTCTTCGATCCGCCGGGACTTTCCTCGCATCAGGGCATCGGCATCGAGCCGGGCCAGACCGAAGCGGTCATTCCGATGACCACCGCCGGCAACGCCTGGGCGCGGGATTGGAAGATCATCGTCGTGGCCGAGGCCGACGTTAACGGCCCCGTCCGCACGTCGACTGAATTCGCCACGCTGAAACTCGTGCCGCCGTACCTGGCGATGACCTTTCCGCCGGTCGCGACCGAGCAAGGCAAACCGATCGACTACCCGATCGCGATTCAGCAAACTACCCCGTTTGAAGGACCGGCGACGGTCGAACTCGTAGGCCTCCCGCCGGGCGTGACGACGTCGCCCCAGGAAATCACCAAGGATTCGACCGAGGTTAAGTTCCCCCTCGCCGTGGCCGCTGACGCCCGCGTCGGTCATCATCGGCAATTGTACTGCCAGGTAACCATCACGCAGAACGGCGAGCCTGTCGTTCACACCATTGGCACAGGCGAATTGCGGATCGACGAGCCGCTGCCGCCTGCTCAAACTGCTCAACAACCTCCCCCGAGCGGAGGAGAGTCATCATGATCAGCCATCGCGTCGCCGCAACTCCGCCCCTCGCGGCGAGAGGGACCCGGGGTTCAGTTGCATCGCCAGCGGTTCGACTGCCAGCGGGTAGGGAGTCTTTGGCGACCATCGAGTGCCAACCAGCGCTACGGCCTTTAGTCGCAAAACAGCCCCGACCCCATGGGCGTGGTACGGCCATTTTGCCGCCCGGACGATGCGGAGCATTCGCCGCGACGCTGGCGATTGCGACGGTCGCTGGCGGGGTGCTCGCATCGGCGGCATTCGCTGCCAAGAGCTCGACCCCGCCCGCGGCGCCCACCCCCGCGGAAATCGCCGCCATCGAGAGCCTGGCCGTCTACCCGTCGGAAATCGTGCTGGACCGCGGCGACGACTACCAGGGCGTGATGGCCGTCGCCACGCGGGCCGACGGCGTTACGATCGACGTGACCGATCAGGTGACCTGGGCCGTCGAAGGCGCTGCCCGGCTCGAAGGGACGCGACTGCTGCCGGCCGCCGACGGCGAAACAACGCTCAAGGCGACCTACGGAGACAAGTCGGCCGAAGCGCGCGTTAAGGTTGCCGGCGTCGATAAGCATCCGCCGGTCAGTTTCCGGCACGACGTGATGCCCGTATTCCTTCGCACTGGCTGTAACGCCGGCGGCTGCCACGGGGCGGCCCGCG
This sequence comes from Pirellulales bacterium, assembly GCA_020847515.1. Taxonomy (GTDB): domain Bacteria; phylum Planctomycetota; class Planctomycetia; order Pirellulales; family Lacipirellulaceae; genus Lacipirellula. Next base: position 4,348 of record JADLBW010000046.1, read on the forward strand.
GCAAAGACGGCTTCCGCTTGGGCCTGTTCGGGTTCGATCCGGCCGGCGACTACTATCGCCTGACCCGCGAGCAGGCCGTGCGGCGCGTCAATCTCAGCCTCCCCGAAGATAGCTTGCTGCTGCTGAAATCGACCGGGGCCGTGCCGCACACCGGCGGCAAGCGCTTTGAGCCCGACAGCGTCTACGCCCGCTGGATTCGGGACTGGATTGCCGACGGAGCCAAGAGCGACGTGGCCGAGGCGCCGGCGGTGGCCCGCGTCGAGCTGTTTCCGCCGCGGGCGGTGCTCGAGGGCGAAGGCGCGATCCAGCGGTTTATCGCGGTCGCCCATTACGCCGACGGTCGCACGCGGGACGTGACGAATCTCGCGCTGTTCATGAGCAACAACGAAGCGTCCGCCGCCGTCGACGCCGACGGCCTGGCGACCGCCGCCAAGCGCGGCGAGGCGTTCGTCATGGCCCGCTTCGATACCCACACCGTCGGCAGCCAGGTGCTGGTGCTTCCCAAGGGCGCGACCTTCACGCCGACCGACGAGCAACCGGCCAACTACATCGACGAGCTGGTCGGCGCCAAGCTCCGCACCATGCGGATGAACCCCAGTCCGCTCTGCAGCGACGAGGAATTCCTCCGCCGAGTGCACCTGGACGTCGTCGGCGGCTTGCCGACCCGCCCTGAGTACGACGCCTTCCTCGCGGACGCCAACCCGGCAAAACGCGCGGCCAAAATCGATGAGTTGCTCAGCCGCAAGGAGTTCGCCGAGCTGTGGGCCATGAAATGGTCCGAACTGCTGATGGTCAAGTCGATTCCCAACCGGGTCGAATACAAGCCGATGTTCCTCTACTCGCAGTGGATCACTCGGCAGATCGCCGGCGGAGTTCCGCTGGACCAGATGGTGCGCGGCCTCCTGGGGGCCAGCGGCGGCTCGTTCTCCAGCCCCGCGGTGAACTTCTATCAGATTGAAGAGACGACGCAAAAAACGGCTGAAAACGTCGCCCAGATCTTCCTCGGCACGCGATTGCAGTGCGCCCAGTGCCACAACCACCCGTTCGATCGCTGGACGATGGACGATTACTACGCCTTCACGGCGTTCTTCGCCCAGATCGGCCGCAAGACGGGCGAAGACTACCGCGAGACGATCGTCTTCGACGCCCGTAGCGGCGAGACGGCCCACCTGCTCGACGGCCGAGCGATGAAGCCCAAGTTCCTCGGGGGCGTCGAGCCGGACACGGCGGGCAAGGATCGCCGCGCCGTGCTGGCCGAGTGGATCACCTCGCCGGATAATCCCTATTTTGCGGTGAACGTCGCCAACCGCGTGTGGGCCCACTTCATGGGAGTCGGGGTCGTCGAACCGGTCGACGACGTGCGAATCAGCAATCCGCCCAGCAATCCGCAGTTGCACGCCCGGCTGGGCGCTAAGCTGGTCGAGTACAAGTACGATCTGAAGCAGTTGGTCCGCGACATCTGCAATAGCCGGGCCTATCAGCGTTCGTCCGACGTGAACGAAACCAACGCCGAGGACAGCAAGAACTTCGCCCACGCGCGGGTTCGCCGCATCCCGGCCGAGGCGCTGCTCGACTGCCTCTGCCAGGTGACCGGCGCGCAGGAGAAGTTCCCGGGTCTGCCGCTGGGCGCCCGCGCCGTGCAGATCGCCGACGGCGGCACGAGCACCTATTTCCTGACCACCTTCGGCCGCGCCCCGCGGAATACCGTGTGCGCCTGCGAGGCCAAGACCGAACCCACCCTCTCGCAAGCCTTGCACATGCTCAATGGCTCGGCGGTGCACGACAAGATCGTGCAGGGGAAGCTGATCGAGACCATGCTGGAAAGCGGTAAGAAGCCGCCAGAAATCGTCGAAGAAATCTTCCTGCGCTGCCTGTCCCGCAAGCCGACCGAGGCGGAGCTCAAGAGCATCTCCGAACTATGCGGAACGGCCGAAAAGCCGGTGGCCGAATTGCAGGACGTGTTCTGGGGCGTGCTCAATGCCCGCGAGTTCTTGTTTATTCATTGAGTTTGTCCGCTAGTTGGTTGCCCGCGAATCACGCGGATTGACGCGAAAGGAATGAATGGGACGAGCGGTTTGCCGCCCGAGGAAATGACCTTCTGCTCGCGAACCAATTGGACGCTGCTCGCCGACAGTTACTCGCGCCTATTCGCGTAATTCGCGGGCAACCACCCCCGACCCGCTCAGACGGCGGCCGTCTGCCGTAATTGATTTCGTCCCACCGCTTACGCTGAAAAGATTCGGAAATGAACGGTCGTAAGAATCTCGCGTTCCACGTGGCGTTGGTCGTCTCCGCCGTTTCGCTCGCCCTGGTCGGCCCCGCCGCCGTTGCTGAGGAACTCCCTGCCAAGGTCACCTACGTCGACCACGTCCAGCCGATCTTCCGCCAGCACTGCTTCGCCTGCCACGGCCCGGATACGCAGAAGAACGACCTGGCGCTCAACACCTACGCCGCCGCGATGACCGGCGGCGCCAGCGGCGAAGTGCTCCTCTCAGGCGATCCCGACAGCTCGTACCTGTTTATGCTCGTCACGCACGAGCTCGAACCGGCCATGCCCCCCGGCGGGGCCAAGCTTTCCGATCCGGAGTTGGCCCTCATCAAGGCCTGGATCGCCGGCGGCCTGCTCGAGCAGGGCGACTCGGTCGCCCGCAAGCCTTCCAAGCCCAAAGTCGCCGCCTTCACCCCCTCGGCCGATAACCATCCCGAGGGCGAGCCGGCGATGCCCCAAGGGCTGCTGCGCGAGCCGGTGCTGCACGTCCCGCACCGAGGGGCTCCGACGGCGCTGGCCGCTAGCCCGTGGGCGCCCGTCGCCGCGGTGGGCGCCTCCTATCAGATTTCGCTGTACAACACCGACACGGGCGAGCTGCTGGGCATTCTGCCGTTTGTCGAAGGGAGTCCTTACGCCCTCCGCTTCAGCCGCGACGGGAGCCTGCTGCTGGCCGGCGGCGGACGATCGGGGGCCCGCGGCGTCGTCGCCCTGTTCGATGTGAAGACCGGCCGCCGCCTGGCCACCGTCGGCGACGAGCTCGACGCCGTCCTGGCAGCCGACATCCGCTCGGACCATTCCCTGGTCGCGCTGGGCGGTCCTCGCAAGGCGGTCCGCGTCTATCGGGTGGCCGACGGTTCGCTGGCCTATGAAATCACCAAGCACACCGACTGGATCACGGCGTTGGAATTCAGCCCCGACGGCAAGTTGCTGGCCACCGCCGATCGCGGCGGCGGCCTGCTCCTCTGGGACGCGGAGACCGGCCGCGAACGGGGCGACCTCCGCGGCCACGCCGAACAGATCACGTCCATCTCCTGGCGAGGCGACAGCGCCGTCCTGGCCTCGGCCAGCGAAGACGATACGGTGCGGCTCTGGCAGACCGATTCGCAGCAGCTCAAGAGCTGGCCGGCCCATGGCAGCGGCGCGTCGTCCGTGCAATTCGCCCGCGACGGGCAGCTCGTCAGCGCCGGCCGCGACCAACTGGTGAAGCTGTGGAAGGCGGATGGCGCCGCGCTTCGCGACGTCACAAAACTGGACGACCTGGCGCTCGCCGCCCGCTTCACCCATGACGGGCAGAAGATTGTCGCCAGCGATTGGACCGGCAATGTACGGATCGTCGCGGCCGGGGACGGAAGTGCGCTGGCGGCCCTTAATCCGAATCCGCCGACCCTCGCCGAGCGCCTGGCGGCCGCCCAAGCCGAGGCGGCCGCTCTTCGCCAAACAGCGCAGCAAGCCCATGAGCAGCTAGCGCTGGCGCAGCAGCAAGTCGCTGCAGCCGCAAAGACTTTGGAGCAGGCGCAGGCCGACGCGCAGGCGAAAACGCAGCTTCAGGCCGAAAGTATGTCGAAACTTGGCGCCGCCGAGCAAAAGCTCTCCGCCGTTGTGTCGGAGAAAGAGGCCTATGAGAAGGCCGCCGCGGAGATCGCCGCCCAGCTTGTCGCGGCCAAGGAGGAGCTCCAGACGGCCGAATCCGAGGCCGCCGGCATCAAGGCCGCCCGCGACGAATCGCAGGTCGGAGTCGACGCGCAACGAGCCGTCGTCGACGACCTGGCGGCCCAACTCAAGGCCCTGCAGGCGAAATTTGTCGAGGCCCAAGCCGCGCTCAAGGCGCTCGCCGAGGCCCATGCCGCCAAAGAGCAAGCGGCGGCCGGCGCCGACGCCCGCGTCGCCGATGTGCAAAGCAAGCTCGACGACTTCGGCCGCCGGCAGGCGGAGCTAGAGGCCGTGCAACAGCTCCGCACGCAGTTTCAAACAGCCAAGTAGGCGCCGGGACGCGTTACTGGCCGGTCGTGCCATTGCTCGAGGCCTGCGCATTGCGGACCGCGGCCCGGTTCTCCAGCCGCTCGATCGAGATAATCGCCCGTTTGTGCGTGCCGCGGCCCACCTCGCCGCCGGCGTCTTCAGCGACGACGTCGAACAAGAACAGCTTGCCTTCCCGCCCCAGGTAACGAGCGGTGGCCCGCACGGTGGCGCCTACCGGGGTCGGCGCGATATGGGCCACGTCCACCAGCACGCCGACCGACTGCTCGCCGGGCCCCAGACAGCCATGGAGCACGCGGGCGCTGGCGATCTCCATCAGCGCGACCATGCGGGCGGTGGCCAGCACGGCTGGAAAGGCGTCGCGCTGGTGGTCGGGCGCCATCGAGCGGGCCAGGTCGCTCTCGGCGACGATGAGTTCCGCGACGGCGGTCGCGGCTATCGAGGGCTCTGCCATGGCTGATCTCTCGGGTTCATCCTTCGGCGGCAAACTCCCCATTATGCCTGTGCGGGCTTCGCTCGCCAGAGCGGCGTCAGCAGCACTGCCGACGTCGCCAGCCCGCCCAGCATTACCCAGAACAGGGGCGTCCAGTCCTCGCGGGTGGTAATCAACCCCGGCAGCCATCCCGCGGCCAGCGCGCCGATCGATCCCACTCCGTTGACGAAGCCCGTCGCCGTGCCGGCGCCGCGCTTCGTGCCGAAGTCGATCGCCGCGGTGGCGGAGATGATCGCATCGGGCCCGTACAGGAAGAAACCGACCAGGAACAAGAACGCCGCCGCCACCCAGATGTTCTCGACGCGATGCAGCCCGAACAGCAGGATCGACGCCGTCGCCAGCAGCGACAGGATGGCTACCGGCGGGCGCCGGGCGTCGAACAGCTTATCGCTGACGAATCCGCTGGCCACCACGCCCCGCACGCCCCCGATCGGCAGCACCGCGGCGGTGACGTTGCTGCTGAAGGCGTCGCTCCCGACGCTGTCGGCCACGTACACCGGCCCCCAACAGGCGAACGCGTAGCGAGTAAACTTGATCGACGAATACGCGACGCCCAACAGCCAGATGCTGGGCGAACTGATAACCGAGCCGATTACCTTCCAGGAGGACTGTTCGCCGGCCGGCGTCGACTGGCTATCGACGACCGCCGGCTGCGGCTCGCCATGGTACGCCTCGATCGGCGGCAGGCCCGCGTCTTCGGGTTTTTCCTTCAATAGCAGCCAGGCGATCGCGGCCACGACGCTCAGTGCGGCCGCGCCTCCCCAGAAGCTGGCCGGCCAGTAGGCCGACGCCTCGGCGGCGCCGGGCGACGCGGGCCGGCTGTACAGGTTCATCATCCAGCCGCCAAAAGCGGCGGCCGCCGCGGCGCCGACGGCGTACGTCGAGCACCACCAGCCGAAAATGCGTCCCCGCTCGTGCAGCGCGAACCAGTTGCTCATCGTCTTGGTGGTATTGCTCCAACCGGTCGACTGGGCGAACCCCTGCACGATCGCCAGCGATACGAAGGCGGCGAGCGTCACCGAGAAGCCGCTGCCGATCGCCGCCCAAATGCTGAACACCATCCCGCCCAAGAGGACCCGGCGCGGTCCAAAGCGATCGCCCAAAGGCCCGAAGATGAACTGCCCCACCATGTAGGCGCCGAGCTGGGCCGAATCGACCAGGCCGTAGTCGCTGCGGGCAAGCTTCAGATGCGGGTCGCTGGGCAGCGCTACCTTGGCCGCGCTCCAGGCGTTGCGCGTAAAGTAGTACACGGCGTAGATGAGCCAGGTCACGCCGAAGGTTTGCCAGCGCAGACGCTCGTACCGGCGATTCACGGAGGGCTCCTTGAAAAGGCGCCGCTACGGGCCTGCCGGCCCGAGCGCAGTGCGAGGAGTCAGCCAACAAGATGCGATCGATCGCTCTGCCCCGGGCCGTTCAGCGCGGCAGCCGACCAACGATGATCCTAACCGCTACAGGCGCCGATGCAATCGTTCGCCGCCGAGGCTGACGCATTTCGCCGGTCACTTGGCGCTCTTGAGGAATGTCACCAGGTCGGCCAGCTCCTGTTCCGAGAGCTGCCTGTCCAGCCCGGCGGGCATCACCGACACGGTGCTCGGCTGGATCTCTTCGACGTCCTCGCGCAATATGCGGACCTCCTCGTTAGGGCCGGTCGCCAGCACAATGGCGCCCTCCGACTCGTCGCGGATGGCGCCGTTGAGCGCCTGGCCGCCCGTGGTGAGAATCACCACCGGCTCGTAGCTGCGCACGAAGCTGAGACTGGGAAACAGGATCGATTCGAGCAGATCCCGCTCGGAGCGGATTTCGCCGATCCGCGTCAGCTCCGGGCCGACCGAGCCGCCCGCGTAGCCCATCCGGTGGCAAGCCGAGCACGACGCCTTGGAGCTATGGAACACCGCATGGCCGCGTCGCACGTCGCCGCCGGCCATCCGCGGCAGTAGCTCGTCGATTCGCGCTCGCTGCGCCGCCGCGTCGATATTGACCGCCGCTTCGAGCTCCGCGACAGCCTGTTGCACCTCCGGCCCGCACGTGGCCAGCGTCTGCCGCAGCAGGTCCAATCGCAGCGACGCCAGCGCGGGCGACTGCTTGAGCGAGGCCACCAGTTCCAAGGCCAAGGCCTCGTCGCTAGGGTGCGCGTACGCGGCGAGCAGGCGATTTAATTCCAGCGGCCCGACTGCCTTCAGCATCGTGCAGAGGCGATGGAGTTGGGCCGCATCGAGCGGCGCCAGCGTGGCGGCGTCGACCGCCGCCGAACGCGCCGCCACGGCCGTATCAGTCGCCAGCGCCGCGACCACCAGGTCAAACTGTGCCGGCGACAGCCGCGGCAGCTTCGGCGCCGCCGCCGCCAGCGCAGCCGCCCGCACTTCGATAACTTGCTCGCCAGATTCGGCTATTGCCGCCAGCGCGGCCTGCAGTTCGGCATGGCCCTCGACGGCGCCCGGCAGGCGGCGGGCCGCCTCCACGGCCAGGGGCAACAGCTCTTGCCGGCCTTCGGCAATCGCCGCGGCCAGCGCGTCGGGCCATGAAGCAGGGGCTGCCGATAACCTCGCCGCCGCCATCACGCGCAGCGCCGCCGCCCGCGCCGCCGGATCTTGGCCGCCGTCGCCAGCGAACCGAGCCAACAGCGCTTGCACCTCTGGATTCTCGACGAACGCCAGCAGCATCGACTCCAGCGAACTACCCTCGGATGCCCGCTCGACACCCTCGCCCCGCGCGGCTTGCGGCTTAACCGCCAGTTCGGTCAGCCGACCCTCAAACCACCCCGCCGCGTCGGCACCCCACTCCGGATGCCGCAACACGAGCCAGGTGGCCGCCTGCTTCAGGCCGGCGTCCGGGGCGTCCAACAGCGGAATAACTTCCCGGGGCGCTACGCCGCCGCCGACCATCTGATCGAGCGCCACCAGGGCCGCCGCCTGGGCGGCCGGGCTGTCGCTGGCTAAGCCGGCGCGGGTGGCCTCGGCGTCTGCCAATTCGATAAGCGCGTAGGTAATTGAATGCTGTAGCGCCCGGTCGCCGGCGTCTTCGGCGGCAGTCAATAGCGCCGCAGCGGCAGATCGATCGGCGAACCTGCCGAGGGCCTCGGCCGCGACGCGGCGGCACGGGGCCGCGTCGGTTTCGAGAATCTTTCGCACCGCGCCCGCGGCTTGCACGTCGCGGAAAAGGCTCACGCCCTGCAGTGCTACGTGCCGCACCGACTGCTGCGGATGCCCCAGCAGGCGGCGAACGATCGATTGGGCGGCATCCGTCTCCAACTGAATTAGCGCCCACGCCCTTGCCATGGCCGCATCGCGGGCATCGGCGGCGGAAGTTGAGGTCTGCTTACCTGCCGGCGACAGCAGGGCGCCCGGCTCGCGCGCTGCCAGTTCGCTTAGGAAGTCGCCCATGGCGGGCGTGTTGCGGGCCGCGGCGAACTGCCGGCTGGCTCGCCGGCGCACCGCGGGTCGCGCATCGCCCAGGCGCGACCATAATTCGCCCGGCGTCGCGCCCTCCCAGGCGAGCTTCAGCCCGCGCGGATCGTCCATCGCGGCGGCGCCGGCCCGGCGCACGCGATAAATCCCGCCCAGCACGTCGGGCTTCCATAGCTGCGACGTCGGGCAACAGAGCTTGTACCATCCTCCCGTATCGAGCACCAGCACGCTGCCGTCGGCGTCGACCAGCACGTCGGTCGGATGAAAGTCGACATGGTCCGACCAGACCAGCGGACTGCTTTGGCCGCTGAAGGTGCTCCCCACAGGCTGCAAGACATGTCGCGAGACCCGCCGCATGTTGAACTCGCACAGCAGCAAATTATTGCGATACCCCTCGCCGAACGACTGGCCGTCGTAGCGCTCCAGCCCGCACGGGGCGGCCGCGTCGAGATACTCGATCGCCGGCATCAACTCGCCGGTCCGCGGATGCCCGTCGAGCACGCCGTGCTCCTTGCCAAACACGCTGCCGTAAGGAGCGTGGGCGATCCCATCCTGCCGGCCGTCGCCTTCGAGAAACGTGGCGGAAAAAATACGCTCGCCTTCGGGCGTGAAGATCACGTCGACGGGGTTGTCCATTCCGCCGGTCATCACCGGTTCTAAGCCGCTGCCATCCGCTCGGCAGCGAAAGATGTGCGCGGCGCGGCTCTTCCACGGGCGGCCATGGATCTGGTGCGTCTGCTCGGCGAACGCCCCTTTGCACCAGTAGATCCAGCCGTCGGGCCCCGCGTACGGGCCGTGCAAGTCGTTGGCACAGCCGGTGAGCGTCTTTCCCTGGAACCACTCGACGCGCTCTTCGGCCAGGCCGTCGCCGTCGCGGTCCGTTAGTCGCCAGATGCTCGGCGGCGCCGAGACATACAGCGAGCCGTCCAGCCACATCGCCCCTTCGGGAAACATCATCCCATCGGCGAAGACCGTCCGCTTGTCGTACCGCCCGTCGCCGTCAACGTCCTCCAGCCGCGCCACCTGGTGCGGCCGCTCGGCAAGCTGCTGTTCGACCGGGTCGTTCGAGCCGGACGACTCAGCCACGTACAGCCGGCCCTCATCGTCGAAGGCCCCGACGATCGGCCGCTCCGTAAGCGGCGGCCCGGCGGCCAGCTCTACGGTAAATCCCTCGGCGGCTTGAACGACGACCGACGCCGCCGCGCCGTCAGCACGCGTCGCCTCGGGCCGCTGCGCGTGGGCGGCCGCGCTCCAGGCGACAACGGCAAGCAAAACAATGAGCTGCCTAAAACAACTTTTCATGGCTTGATTCTGCTTTCGCCGTCAGGCGATGATGTCGTGAATCACTTCCCCGAAAACGTCCGTCAGCCGCATGTCGCGCCCGCTGAACCGAAACGTCAGCCGCTCATGGTCGAGCCCCAACAGGTATAGCATAGTCGCGTGGAGATCGTGCATCGTCGCCTTATTCTCGACGACTTTGTAGCCGTATTCATCGGTGGCGCCGTAAATGACTCCCCCTTTGACGCCGCCTCCGGCGAGCCAGCAGCTAAACCCGAACGGATTATGATCGCGCCCCGTCGAGCCCTGGGCGAACGGCGTGCGCCCGAACTCGCCGCTCCATAGGACCAGCGTCTCGTCGAGCAGACCGCGGGACTTCAGGTCGCCCAATAGCGCTGCAGTCGGTTGATCGACGGCGCGGGCGTTGTTCGCGTGGCCTTCGCGCAGGTCGCTGTGCTGATCCCAGCGGTCGGCGCCGACGCTCGGGCACGTTAATTCGACGAACCGTACTCCCCGTTCGACCAGTCGTCGGGCGAGCAGGCACTCGGCGGCGAACGTCTGCGTCGGCGCATACGGCGACTCGAAGCCGTACATCCGCTTGGTCGCCGCCGTTTCGTCCGACAGATCGGTTAGCCGCGGGACCGCGGCCTGCATCCGGTAGGCCAGCTCGTAGTTCGCGATTGCGGCCTCCATCGGGTCGGCGCGCCCAAACCGCTCGGCGACCAGCGCGTCGAGCTGGCGCCGCAACTGCCGCTTACGAAAGTTCGCCGCAGCCGGACCTTCGGGCGGCGCGACGTTGGCAACCGCGCTGCCGGTCGGCCGGAAGATCGACGCCTGGTAGGTCGCCGGCAGAAATCCGCTGGAGAAATTATCGAGGCCCCCTACCGGGATCAGGCCGCCGTTCAGTACGACGAAGCCCGGCAGTTCCTGGCATTCGCTGCCGAGGCCGTAGATCGTCCACGCCCCGGCGCTAGGCCGTCCCTGCAGCCCCGAGCCGGTGTGCAAGAAGTAATTAGCCGCCGTGTGCTCCGAAAACTCGGAGGTCATCGAGCGGACGACCGCCAGGTCGTCGGCGTGCGCCGCCACGTGCGGAAACAGCTCGCTCACCGGGATGCCGCTTTCGCCATAGCGCGCGAATTTCCAGGGGCTGCCCAGCGTGCTGCCGTTGTTGTTGAACTGCGTCGGCTCCATCTTCATCTTGAACGGCTGCCCATGCTCGGCGTTCAGGCGCGGCTTCGGGTCGAACGTATCGACCTGCGAGGGGCCGCCGTCCATGTACAGAAAGATGACGCTCTTGGCGCGCCGCGCCGCGTGAGGCGGCTTCCCGGCAAGCGGGCCAGCCGACCCGACGCCGCCGGCTGCCTGCTGTTCGGCCATGAGCCCGGCCAGCGCCAACGAGCCAAA
>JADLBW010000047.1 GCA_020847515.1 Pirellulales bacterium
ATCGGCACAGACCAACCAGTCGCAAAAGCCTCCCGACCCCTTTCCCCAACCCTCAAACAAATCATCGCCCTCACCGCCCGCTACTTCGGCGTCACCCAAGCGGCCCTCGCCGGTCCCTCGCGCCGCAGCTCGCTGGTCCAGGCCCGCAACATCGTGGTTCATCTCGCTCGCCGCCTGACGGATCTCAGCTACGCCGACATCGGCCGCGGCCTGGGCGGTCGCGACCACACCACCGTGATGCATGCCGACCGCCGCGTCGCCGACCTGCTGGACCGCGACCCGACGACGCAACAGGCCGTGGAAGAGCTCGATCGGCTGCTGCGTTAGCCGTTGCGACCCGCGCAGCCCTGGGGGATAAACCGTCAAAAACGCGTCGACAATTACCGCGATCGAACTAGTCGGACAACAGCCATCACCGCGTCCCCGAAAACGCCTCCCACGATCGACGCCGGCCCAACAGCCAACCAACGCCCTGTCAACGAGTTATCCCCCTTGCCGCAAGCGACGTATCAACCATGCAATGAATGCCTTAGCACTATAGATCGATCGCTATCGACAGTCGTCGGCGTCGCTCTTCTGTTACTACTACCAAAGAAGAATTTATATAGGGCCGAACACGCCCGCCGCCGCTCGCCATGACGTCCATCCTCGCCGCCGACAATTCCTGCAACCAGCAATTCTCCTATCCCTCGCTTGGATGCGGAGAGATAGGGAGGGTTGAAGAAGTGCATACTCGCTACCGCCCCCAGCTCTCCTGATCGGAGCTGGGACCGCTGACCGTACAGCAACGCGCTGCTAAGCGACCACCCATCCGCCGCCAATACGCAAAGCACATATCGTTTCCCATACAGGTCTCACCTCTATGAAAATCTCTTGCGATCGCGAACAGCTTCTCCAAGCCTTCCAGACCGTCGCCGCCGTCGCCCCGGCCCGCAGCCCCAAGCCGATCCTGCAGAACGTCAAGCTCGACGTTGCCGATGACGGCGCCTATCTCACCGCGACCGATCTGGAAATCGGCATTCGTCACGCCGTCGCCGGCGTCGATGTGCAGGCCCCCGGCTCCGTCGTCTTGCCGGTCACCCGCTTCGGTTCGATCCTTCGTGAAAGCACCGACCAGTCGCTTCAAATCGAATCGGACGGCAGCGGCGCCACGATTCGCGGCGAACGAAGCAAGTTTCAGCTCCCCGCCGAAAACCCCGCTGAGTTCCCCTCGGTTCAGGGCTTCGCCGAAACGGCCTACTTCGAGGCCCCGGCTCGATTGCTCCGCGAGCTCATACGCCGCACCGTCTTTGCCACCGACAACGAATCGAGCCGCTACGCCCTCGGCGGCGTGAAGCTCGAGTTCGAGGGCTCGCAAATCACCGCCGTCGGCACCGACGGCCGCCGCCTGGCCCGCATGGTCGGCCCGATCGCCAGCCAGGGGGAACCGGCCGCCATCCAGCAGAACACGATCGTCCCCACCCGCGCGATGCAGCTCATCGAGCGGGCCGTCGCCCCGCAGGACGCCGAGGTGCAGCTTGCCGTCCGCGGCAACGAGTTTCTGGTCCACAGCCCGCGGGCGACGATCTCGGCCCGCTTGCTCGAAGGCCGCTTCCCCGATTGGCGTAAGGTCTTCCCCGAACGGGGCGCCGGCACGCAGATCGAGCTCGCCGCCGGCCCCACCTATGCGGCGGTCCGCCAGGCGGCGATCGTCACCAGCGAAGAGAGCCGCGGCATCGACTTTACCTTCGGCGACGGCACGCTGGTGCTCGCCGGCCAGGCCGCCGACGTCGGCCAGTCGCGGGTGGAGCTGCCGATCGGCTACGACGGCCAGGAGATCACGATCACGCTCGATCCGCGATTCGTCATCGACTTCTTGAAGGTCCTCGACGCCGAGAAGACCTTCACGATCGAGCTCCGCGACGGCGAGAGCGCAGCCGTCTGCACCACCGACGACGGCTACGGCTACGTCATCATGCCGCTGGCGCGGGATCGATAAGAACCAAGCGGAACCATACCAGGCACGGAGGATGTAATGACCAGACCAAGCACCAATGACCAAACGAGTAACGCGTTGCTTCAATCATTGGTCATTGGTGCTTGGTCATTGGTCATTTGTAATCCCCTCTGTGCCTGGTGTGGTTAACAAAGGACTCACATTGACCGAACCCCGCTCCGACGACTGGCAGGACCTCGAGCGTCGCCGCCGCGCGCACCGGGCGTGGTTCTACGCCCGGCAGCCCAAACCCGTCAGCGAGGTGATCGCCCAGCTCGTCCAGCGTCGCGGCTATGCACAAGTCCGCGCAGCGGGTCAGTGGAACCAGGCGTGGCAGGACGCCGCCGGCGAGCACTTCGCCCGGGTGACCGAAGTCGGCCAGCTCCGCCGCGGCGTACTGGAGGTGGTCGCCGCCAACTCGCTGGTGATGCAAGAGCTCGGCTTCGAAAAAGAGCGGATCCTCGCCGCCCTCCAAGCCGCCCGTCCCGACGCCGGCCTAAAACGACTCCGCTTCCGAATCGGCCGCATCGGGTGAACAGTACACATACCAAACATGTCTCTCGCAGACACGCAGAGACGCAGAGGAAGAAAGGGAAGAGACGGACTAAGCAAGAACGCTAATCTCCGCTAATTGCCGCTAATTTCGATTAGCGGTGATTAGCGGAGATCAGCGTTCCAAAACTTCATTCCCTTCCTCTCTTCCGTCCTCTGCGCCTCCGCGCCTCTGCGAGAGACTTCCTTAGAATCGACAAAGAAGATGGCAGACGAAGACCAGTTCGTTCGCAGTAATGGCAACGCCGAGTATAGCTCCAAGGACCTTCAGCATCTCAGCGACCTGGAGCATGTCCGCGAGCGTCCCGGCATGTACATCGGCGACACCACCCTTCGCGGGCTCCACCACCTCGTCTACGAAGTCGTCGACAACTCGATCGACGAGGCGATGGCCGGCTACGCCACCACGGTCACGGTGAGCGTCAACGCCGACGGCTCAGTCACCGTCGAGGACGACGGCCGCGGCATCCCCGTCGACCGCCATGAGCAGCTTTCCGAGCAGATGGACCGCGAGGTCTCCACGCTCGAAGGCGTGATGACCGTCCTGAAGTTCGGCGGCAAATTCGCCAAGGGCGCCTACCAGACCTCCGGCGGTCTGCACGGCGTCGGCGTCACCGTCGTCAACTTCCTATCCGAATGGTGCGAGGTCGAAGTCTACCGCGACGGCCACGCCTATCACCAGGAGTACGAGCGCGGCATCCCCGGGGGCGACGTCCGCCGCGTCGGCGCCACCGCCAAGCGAGGCACCAAAACCACCTTCAAGCCCGATCCGCAGATCTTCCCGCAGACGAAGTTCGTCTACGCCACGCTCGTCAAACGCCTCCAGGAGCTCGCCTTCCTCAATCGCGGCGTGAAAATCGCCATCCACGACGCCCGCAACAACGAAAGCGAAACCTTCCAGTACGAAGACGGCATCCGCGAGTACGTCAAATACCTCAATCGCGCCAGCGAAGCCGTCCACCCCGACATTCTCTACCTCGAGGCCGAGAGCGAGGGCGTCGGCATGGAGATCGCCCTGCAGTACTCCGGCGAGTTCACCGAGAACGTCCACACCTACGTCAACAACATCAACACCACCGAAGGCGGCACGCACCTCTCCGGCTTCCGCAGCGCGCTCACCCGCTCGCTGAACAACTACGGCAAGAAGGAGAACATGTTCAAGGACCTCGTCCCCAGCGGCGAAGACGTCCGCGAAGGCCTCACCGCCGTCATCAGCGTCCGCGTCCCCCATCCGCAGTTCGAAGGCCAGACCAAAACCAAGCTCGGCAACAGCGAGGTCGAAGGGATCGTCAACAGCATCTTCGGCGACTTCCTCGCCAAGTACCTTGAAGAGAACCCGCGCACCGCCAAGGCAATGGTGAAGAAGGGCATTCTGGCCGCCGAGGCCCGCGAGTCGGCCCGCAAGGCCCGGCAGCTCGTCCGCGATCGCAAGGGCATCATGGGCGGCGGCGGTCTGCCCGGCAAGCTCCGCGACTGCTCCAGCCGCGAGGTCGACAAGTGCGAACTCTACCTCGTCGAAGGCGACTCCGCCGGCGGCAGCGCCGAAGGGGGCCGCCTCCGCGAATACCAGGCGATCCTCCCGCTGCGCGGCAAGATCATCAACGCCTACAAGTCTCGCGAGGACAAGGTGCTGGCTAACGAAGAGGTCCGCAGCATGATCGCCGCGGTCGGCACCGGCATCGGCCCCGACCAGGACCTCTCCAAGCGCCGCTACGGCCGCGTCATCATCATGACCGACGCCGACGTCGACGGCTCCCACATCCGCACCCTGCTCTTGACGTTCTTCTACCGCCAGATGTACGAGCTGGTGGCCAAGGGACACGTCTATGTCGCCCAGCCGCCCCTGTTCCGCGTCGTCCGCGGCAAGAAGGACACCTACTACGTCCAGACCGAAGAGGAAATGAAAGAGCAATTGCTCGACCTCGGCCTGGGAGACAGCGTGTTCGATCCGGGCGACGGAAATCTCATCGAGGGCGAACGCATGACCAGGCTGGTCCGCACGCTCGCGGCGATGGAAGAAGCGATCATCGCCCTGGAACGCCGCGGCATCAGTCTGAAGATCCACGCCGCCCGCCAGGATCCGGTCACCGGCCGGCTGCCGGTCTATCACGTCTTCGTCGGCTTCGAAGAACACTGGTTCACTTCCCGCGAACAGCTCGACGCCTTCGTCGCCCAGAAGGAACGCGAACACGGCGGCGAACTGAAAATGGAAGGCGGCCCCCCGGTCACCGCGAAACTAACCGCCCTTCCGCCCAGCGATTCGGCGCCGGCAGGCGCAGCCGCCGGGACGTCTCCTCCCGTCGACGGAGAGGGCCGCGCGGACCTCAGCGGCCACCAGTCCAACGGCGCCGCCGACGCCCCCCGTCTGCGGATCGTCGAACTGCACGAAGTCCGCACGATCAACAACCTGCTGGGCGACCTGCGAAACCTCGGCTTCGAGATCGACGCCCTCATTCCTCAGGAACGCACCGGCCAAGAGGGGAGCCGCTACAACGTCCGCCGCGGCGAAATCGAAACCGGTCTGGAAGACCTTCGCGGCCTCCCGGCCGCCATTCGCGAGGCTGGCCAAAAGGGCCTGACGGTGACCCGCTTCAAGGGCCTCGGCGAAATGAACGCCGAAGAGCTCCGCGAAACGACCCTCGACCCGGCCAACCGCACGCTCCTGCAAGTGAGCATGGAAGACGCCGGCAGCGCCGACGAGCTGTTCCGCGTCCTCATGGGCGACAACGTCGAGCCGCGCCGCGAATTCATCCAGAAGCACGCCCTCGACGTGCGGAATTTGGATGTGTGAGTCCCCTTTCAGCGCATAGAAAAGCTGCGAAAGGGGAATTTGGCCAAATCAGCAAGCCAACGTATGTCATGGCAAGAGCGTATCGTCCTATCGAGAGCTGCGTGACTGAATGAGAATATCTCGCCGTCGGTCCACAGACGATAGCCTCCTGTAGCCGCGGGCTGCGCCCGAGGTGGGTCTCTGCCAGGGCGGAGCCGGGCGCGCCCCGGCCAGCGCCCGCCGCTATCGGCCCGCTGCACCCATCTCTTCTGCCCAATCCTCGAGCGACCGCCCCTCGCTGATGTGCGAAATCCCCGCCTCGCGCGCCACGGCAAGGAACCGCTTCAGCGTCTCGCTGCGCTGCTCGCCTCCGACCCGATTCGTCGCCAGCTTCACGTACCAGATCGGTAGGCGGGCCGTCTGCACGCGCTGGCGGACGGCGGCGTTTTCGGCAAGTCCCTCCGCTTCATCGAACAACCGCTCGGCCTGGTCGAGCAGTTCGTCGGTCAGGTAAGGGGCCGTCGGACGGTCGAAAATGTGAGCGTGCGCTCCCTTGGTCTCCACCTGCTGTTCCGCCAGATCGAGGTACTGGCGAATCTTCTCGGCCGCGTTGCCGTAGTAAGCCTTCAGGAATTCGTCGGCGTGCCGCTGGACGTCGGCGTCCGGATCCCACAGCAGTTTGGCCAGCAGGTACGCCCGTAGCGGTTCCATCTCGCCGTGTCCGCCCCTGGAGTAATTCCCCTGCTCGAACAGCCCCTTCACGCCATGGTTCACGAAGAACTGCACATTGGCCTGTAGCGCATGGAGGTTAGGAAACGGCTGTTGGTAGTGGCCGAAGTTGGTCGTGTAATCCCAGACGTACAATCGCGGGGCGATCGGCTGCCAGGCGCGAATGTCCTCCACAAACCGGCGATTCTCCTCCGCGGGACATTGATCCAGCGGATGAGCAAAGCAGCATTCGATCGAGCACAATCGCATAATCACGTTCTTATGCGGCCGGATCGTCTTGGGCGGTTTGCGGGTGTACTGGTACGCCAGGGTGTCAATGCGGATCTGCGGATGCTGTTTCTCGACCGCTGCGGCGATCGCGTTGACGAACCGCAGCAGCGAGGCGGCGGGGCTCCCTTCGGCGTCGTCGATCGCCTTGCACTCCGGGCATTGGCAGTTGTTGAACGCATCATTCTGCGACACGCTGATGATGGTCGCTTCGGGGTGCTCCTGGATCCATTGCTCTACGCGCTCCGTCGACATCCGCAGCACGTCAGGATTCGACAGGCACCGCTGCACATAGCCTCCCCGCCGCTCGCCGTCGATGAGCGGAAAGTACTCGGGATGAGACTCGAACAGCGCTGGAGGCACAAGCAGATCGAAGCTGTGGACAAACGGGTGATACACGGCCATCCGTCCGCCATGCTTGTCCGCCAGACTGTAGCTGTTGCCATTGAGTCGATGCCTGGCGGCGAAATCGGCGTTCTGCATGAATTCCGACCAGAAGACCTCCCGGTACTCAAACGCCGGATTATGGGTCTCGCTCAACGCCGGCAGGACGACGCTCTCCATCCGCGGAACGATTTCGGCGTCCGGCGCAAACCAGCGGACGCCCAGCTTCTCTTCCAGCAGCGCATATACGCCGTACAGGGTTCCGCGCGGGCCCTCGCCGGCGATCGCCAGCCGCTCTCCGGCAGTCCGCAGGGTGAAGCCGTCGAGGATCGGGGCCTGAGCGGATTCGGCGCGAGATTCGCCCGGCGGCGTTGCCGACCCCAGGACGATCTCACGGTCCGTGCGCGGCTCGCCATCGGCGACGATCGGCAGCCGCACGCCCGCTATCCGCTCCAGGTACTTCTGCAACTCTTCGGCCGCGTATTGCTCGGACGGAAGCGGATTGGCGGCGATGACGATCCTGTACTCGCTCCTGCCATGCTCAACAAGCGTTATGTCCGCTCGCACCGCGGATGCTCCAGACGCCGCCAGAAGCGAGGCTACGGCCAAGGCAGTACGGACTAACTGCGCTGCAATGTGATAGAGATCCATGCCGTGATTCCTTATCTGGCGCTACGGCGGCAAAGCCGCTCCGCCACGCTGCCGATTCTGCGCACCTCCGCGCACGAAAGCAAGAACCGCCAGGCAAGGCCCGCCTCTGTTCGGGCAGTGCCAACCGCGGCGCCGCTGATTGTGCTCGTTCCTTGGCGCGCGAGCCCGCGCACGCCGGCACGCCGATCGGAGGGTTTCGCTCTGGTCGCTGTGCCGCGGCGTTGGGAGTGCTATGTTAAGGTCGTCCGCGCTGAAGGATCCGCTGTTCGACGAACCGCTCGTCCATGATTGGAGCGCCGACGGTTACCGCCTCTACGGCGCCGGTCCGAACCGTTTCGACGACGAGGGGCGCTCCGCGAAATCGCAGGGCGGCGACGATTTGGGAATCATCGTCGTACCGCCGCAAAAATGATGTCGCGCTTGCCCCGGGGATCGCATGCAGATACGCCGCTTTTGGAGCGGCCGCTCGGACTCGCCGTGCCGCACTCAAGCTCTCCAGGCGGACGCAAGGTATAATCTACTGCACTCAAACCCGGGCCCCGGAACCATCGACATGCAGACCTTCGACGGCATCTACGAAAACGGCGTCGTCCGCTTCCCGCACCCGGTGGCCATTGCCGAGCACGCCAAGGTGAAGGTCATCGCCGAGGCACAGGCTCCAGAACAACCTCCGCATTCGCCAGAAGCGCTGCGGCAAGTCTACGCCATTCTGAGTGAACGATACGACTCAGGTTGCTCCGATACGGCGGCTCGGCATAACGAGCATCAACCATGAGGCGCGTGTTCCTCGACACGGTGGGTCTGCTGGCGGTCTGGGACGCTCACGACCAATGGCACGCTGCTGCTGAGCCGACGTTTCTTCAGCTTCTGCAGGCGAAGATCCCCCTCGTAACAACCGAGTATGTTCTTCTCGAATGCGGTAATGCCGCCGCACGTCGACCCTATCGAAAGCGGGTCAGTGCGCTTCGCCAGCAGTTGGAGGCAGCCGGACTGATCGAGAGCGTTACGGCTACGGAATTGACAACGGCCTGGGCCGCCTTCGACCGCGGCGATGCAGCCGGCGCCGGCATCGTCGACCAAATCTCCTTCGCCGTGATGCGCCGTCTCGGCCTGACCGAGGCCTTCACCAACGACCAGCACTTCGCGACGGCCGGCTTCACGATCCTCTTCTGAAGCGACGCCCCGTCTGACGATCGCCAACGCGGGTCGCTCCTTTCAAAAAGCCGTAACGCGCCAAACCTCCTCGCCCGCCCCTCCGCCAGCGAAAGCCTGTCGCCGCCAGCGCGCACGCCGCGCCGATCACCCGCCCCCGCGGCTCCGGCACGGTTAGCACGTACGCCGCCCCGGCCTGCTGGTCCGCCTGGTCGTCCAGCCGGGCGCCTACCGCCAGCCGGCCGCCGTCCATATCCATGGCGATGCCGAACTGGTCGACGCTGAAAGGAACGTCGTCGTCGATCCGGCCAATCTCCTGCCACTGCTCGCCCCTCTTGCCGAACAGGTAGATCCGCGACTGGTCGCGATTGGTCGCCAGCACCGCCGCCACGTCGCCGGAGATCGCCACGTTCGAGCCGAACCCGTCGTTCAAGAAGCCGTCGCTCGCTAGCAGCTTTGCCGACTCGACCCACTTCTCGCCGACCTTCTGGAAGATATACGCCGCCCCCTGAAACGGCCCGACGGCCGCCGATCCGCCGGCGGGCCGGCCGATGATCGCCGTATCGCCGCGGAAGTCCAGCGCGTAGCCGAACGACCCGCGAAACACCGGGTCCGACGGCCGCAGCACGCCGGTCTCGCGCCAGCCGAAGCCGTCCCGCTCGTAAGCGAACACGGCGCCGCTGTTGACGAGGCTCCCCGAATCGAACGAGCTGGCTCCGATCAGCGCGACGTCCCCATGAAGCACCATCCCGCCGCCAAAGCCGCCCCCCAGGCCGTATCCGTCGGCGATGGAAGGCGCTAGCGTCGCCTGAGCGACCCAGCCGCCCGCGCCCTTTTCATAAACATGGACGCCGCCGCCTGCGACCAGCGCGGTCGACCCGCTTACGGCCACCTGCCCGCCGAACCGGCGATCAACCCCCAGACCCCCCGGCGTCAGCGATTGAACGAGCTCCCATCCGAAAGCCGATTTCTCATAGACGTAGGCCGCCCCCGACGACCGGACCGATCCAGAGGGTCCCGGAGAGGAGAAATCGGGATCGCCCACGACGATCGTCTCGCCGTCAGTGGCGACCGCCGCGCCGAATCGGCCCGCCCCCTGATTGCCGACGGCTGGCAAATCGGCAGTCAACTGCCACTGGCCGCCGGCATACTCGAAAACGGTCGCCGAGCCCCGCCCGCGTACCCGCGCGTGCCGCCACTCGGCCCCGACGACCAGGGTAGTGCTCTTCAGGGCGACATCACCGCCGAACCAGCCCCGAATCCCCCCCTCCGGCGGCAAGAGCTTGACGCCAGCCTCCGGGGTTCCTGGCAGGGCGAAGGCGGCGCTGGGGAAGCAGAGGCCGCCGGCCATTAGGCCAAGCCACAGCAGGTGCAGGCCGGCAGCGTCAATCGCTTGTCCCGCCCACGCATGACGATGCATTAGCGCCTCCTGGTCGAATGAGAATGAACCCCTGCCGCTGGATCCAGAATAATGGCGATGAACTGTTCCTACCATCATGGCCGGACGCCGCTCGCCGCGCCACGCCCCGCATGGCCGCTGGCGTTCGTTCGCTCCCGAAGTCGCGCGCGGCGGCCCTCTGAAGGTCATCGCAGCCACTATCGGGGCGCTGCTTTTTCATTGCTTTTGTGCCAGCCGATCCACTAGGGTTGAGCCCGTTGCCCGGCGCCCGTTGCCCCGCGCCCGTTGCCCGGCGCCGCCGCGCGGCCCTCGAACTGCACCGGACGGAGGGCGGATTCTGTCGCGACGAGCCCGTCGACGGCCCGCGTCCATGGCGCGCAACCCCAAGGAGGCCAATGAGTTTGAATTTTGTCGCCAAAAATGCACACCGCGATTCGCCGCCCCACCCGCGCCCGCCGACTCGCCCGCCGCACTTTCCCTTCGCCGCTGCCGCAGGCCTGGTGACCTAGAGTTTGGGGGCCGCTTGCGCCCTCGTTCGCAGTATTCGCAATGTCCTGGCCGCTCCATGGACCGCCCCCAGATCGAAGCCGTAATCGCCGCCCTCGACGCCTGCTTTCCCAGGGAAGACGCCTGCGTCGCCATCCGCCGCGCCGGCGATAGCGATCAGTGTACCGTCGTAGCCAACCAGCGGGGATATCAGCGCCTCGGCGTCGAGCTGCTCAAGGCCGCCTACGCCCCGACCAACGCCGGCGGCCAGACCGACGCCGTTTGCGTCGATCTCAGCTACCTTCTGGCCGGCTACTCGCAATTGCAACTCACGGGGTTCGAGCGCCGCGATCCCGAGCCGCGCACGCTCATCGGCGACGGCATCCTCGCGGGGCTCAGCAATGCCGCGGTCGCCCTCGGCATGCTCAGCGTCTTCATCGTCGGCTGCTATACCGTCGCTAACTGGGTGACAACCGTCGTCTTGGCGTTCTAGCAAACCGCGGGCGGCCCTCGCCGGCTTATCGCTCGCCGACAGCGGCGCGCTTATAATCAGCGCTGTTCATCCTGCATCGGCCCTTCGCAGCCGCAGGCCCCGCGGTGCATGCCTCGTGCACGCTCATCGCCGCGCGGCGTGCGGCGAGCGGCTGGGGCTAAACGTCTCGCTGTAAGCTTCGTGCCATCATGGACCCCGCCCGCTCCTTCCCCTGCCTCATGGTCCGCCGCAGCGACGCCGGCGTCGTTTCCTACGGCCTGGAAGAGACGACTATCGGCGAGCTTCCGCCGGGCGAAGTGATCATCGAGGTCGCCTGCTCGTCGCTGAACTACAAGGACGCACTCGCCTGCCGCGGCCATCCGGGCATCGTCAAGCGATTTCCCCACGTGCCGGGCATCGATTGCGCCGGCCGCGTCGTCCAAAGCGACTGTCCCGCCTATTGCCCCAGCGACCCGGTGCTCGTGACCGGATACGGCCTGGGCGCCGAGGTGTGGGGCGGCTTCGCCAAGTACGTCCGCGTTCCTGCCGAGTGGATCGTCCTGCTCTCGCCCAACCTCACCGCCGAAGAGGCGATGACCTACGGCACCGCCGGCTTCACCGCCGCCCAGTGCGTGATGGCGATCGGCAAGCACGGCGTCATGCCGGATCGCGGCGAAATCGTGGTGACCGGCGCCAGCGGCGGCGTTGGCTCCATCGCCGTCGCGTTATTGGCCGGGCGCGGTTATCGAGTCGCCGCCGTCACCGGCAAGCCCGCGGCCGCAGAAACGCTGCTCGCGCTGGGCGCCCAGCGGGTCCTCAGCCGCGACGAAGTAAACGACGAAACCGATCGGCCGATGCTCACCTCCCGCTGGGCGGCGGCCGTCGACACCGTCGGCGGCAACGTCCTTTCGACGTTGCTCCGCAGCGTCGCTTATCGCGGCTGCGTCACCGCTTGCGGCCTGGTCGCCGGCGAACAACTCGCCCTTACGGTCCACCCCTTCTTGCTCCGCGGCGTCGCTCTGTACGGCATTGACTCGGCCAAGTGTCCGCGCGAGCAGCGGCTGGAAGTCTGGCGGCGGCTTTCGCAGGAGTGGCAGATCGACCTGTCGCGCATTCGCCGCGAGGCGACGCTCGCCGAACTCTCCTCCGCCGTCGAAGAGATGCTCGCCGGCAGGTCCTTCGGCCGCGTCATCGTGCGGCCGACGAAGTGACAATCGCCGGCCCCGCGAACACGGATGAATGGATCGTCAACCAACGCTTTCGGAGGGCGACTGTTGATCGATGGCGAATCGTCGTACAGGCCATGGGCCAGTGCGCGGGCGCTTCAGCGGCGTAAGCGCCATCTGCTTCGCCCTAGATTAACGCGAAATCAGCGCTGCTGAACAAACCTCTTACATCAGGCCGCCGATGCGTCTTTCGATCGTACTGCTGATCAGCCTTCTCGCGGGATCATCGGCCGTTTCTGCAAGCGTAGCGGACGAACCGGCGGCGGGAAGCGCCGCACAGCTTCGACAGCGCGTCACGATCTTTCGCGATGAATACGGCCTGGCCCACATCATCGGCGAGGATGACGAAGCGACGATTTTCGGCTTCGGTTACGTGCAGGCCGAGGACTTCTTCTGGCAAGTCGAGGACGTCTACATTCTCGCCCTCGGCCGCTACAGCGAAGCCTATGGCCCGCAGGGCCTCAACTCCGATCTGCTCAATCGTGCGTTCGAGATCGTGCCCCGCAGCCAGCGCGACTTCCCCGCGCTCGATCAAACCTCGCGCCAACTCTACGCGGCGTTCGTCGGCGGAATCAATTATTACCTGGATACTCACCCCGCGGTGCGGCCGCGATTGATCAGCCGCTTCGAGCCGTGGCACGTGCTGGCCTACTACCGGCACGTGGCCCTGGAGCTCACGTTTCGGATGACGGGCCTGTCGAACGACTTCCTCCCCCGACGGAACCCGCGCATTTGGGCGGCCGCAGGCTCCAACGGTTGGGCCGTCAGCGGGGTGCGCACCGCCGCCGGACATCCCATGCTGCTGGCCAGTCCGCACATGCCCTGGTTCGGATTCTCCCAGCTCATGGAGGCCCATCTCCACAGCCGCGGAGGCGCCGGCGGGCAGTCGTGGAACTTCATCGGCGCGGGCTTCTACGGCAGCCCCATGCCCGCCATGGGGCGCAACGACCGACTGGGGTGGACGCTCGTCACCAATCGGCCCGACGTAGCCGACCTGTGGCGGGTGAAGTTCACCGACCCGCAGCGACCGCTCGCCTATCAGTACGGCGAAGACGTCCGCCTCGCCGAGCAATGGACCGAGACCCTGGCGGTGCGCAAGGCGGGGGGCGTCGACCGCCGCCGCCGGACGTTCCGCAAAACCCACCACGGCCCGATCGTCAAGGACGAAGGCGACGGCGCCATGCTGGCCGCGCAGATCTCCGGCCTGTTCGACGCGGTCCCGATGCGCCAAGCCCTGCGAATGGTCAAAGCGCGGAACCTCGCCGAGTTTCGCACCGCCCTGGCGCCGATGCAGTTGCTCTATATGAATCTCATTTACGCTGACTGCGACGCCAACGTCTGGTACCTCTACAACGGCCGCGTGCCCCGGCGGAACCCCCGGTTCGATTGGTCCCAGCCGGTCGACGGCGCCGATCCCGCGGCCGAGTGGCTCGGCATCCACGAGCTGGACGAGTTGCCCGAAGTGCTGAACCCGGCCGCCGGCTTCGTGCAGAACTGCAACTCGACGCCGTTCATGACGACCGACGGCGAGAACCCGCGCCCTGAGGATTTCCCTTCCTACATGATTGGGGACGGCGAAATCCGCAATCGCCGGTCGCTGCGCTCCCTGCAACTGCTGCGCGGGCTGCAGCAGATCACATTCGACCAGTGGCAGGCGGCGGCCTTCGACACCGAGGTCTACTGGGCACGGCAGGAATTGCCTAAGTACGCCGCCGAACTGGAGCGCTTGCGGGCGAGCGATCCGCGGGCCGCCAAGCAGGCGGAGCCCTACTTGCAGCACCTGTTGGCCTGGGACGGCCGCATCTCCGCCGAGTCCACCGCCGCGACGTTGTGCACCGCGTGGTATGAGTTGCTCTACGGCCCCGGCTATCCCGGCGAGACGATGCGGCCGCAGTTTGACGGTCGGCCGGCCGAACAGCTTGCCGCGCTGGTTCGCGTCGCCGAAACGCTCGTCGACTTGCATGGCGACTGGAAAGTCCCCTATGGCGATCTGTACCGCCTTCAGCGGGCGAGCCGCGTGGCCGATCTCATTGACGTCCGCTTCGCCGACGGCCTGCCCAGCTTGCCGTCGATCGGCGGGCACGGTCCGATGGGGGTGGCGCTGGCGCAGTACTACACGCCGAGCATCAAGGTCCCGCTCGTGATGACGCAGCGGCGCCGGTACGCGATCGCAGGGACGTCGTATCTGGCGGCCTGGGAATTTCCGCCCGAAGGCGCCCGCGGCGCGAGCCTGGCCCCGCTGGGAGTCAGCGGCGATCCGGCTTCCCCGCACTATTTCGATCAGGCCAAGCTGCTCTCGGAAGGCAAGCTGAAGCCCGAGCTCTTCACCGAACAGCAGGTGACCGGCCACGCCGTGCGAAGCTATCACCCCGGCGACGAGCTGAAATAATCGCTCGCCAAGACGCCGAGAAGAACAACAGAACGCTCAGGAAGTTGAACGCTGATCTGCGCTAATCAGCCGCTAATGGGCGGCGAACGTACACATCATTAGCGAAGATAAGAGTGTATTAGCGTTCCCTTGTCTTTGCGCCGTCGCTTCTCCGAGCGACAACTGCACGATCACTTTCGGCTCTGTGCAAAGAGCCAGTCCCACAGCAGGCGATTGTTGAACGTCTCGGTCCAGGAGTCGTGGCCGACGCCTTCATATTCGGTGTAGATGACATGGCCGCCGACGGCCTGCAGCGCATCGACCATTTCGCGCGAGCGCTGCGGCATGACGGTCGGATCCGCGCCGCCGTGGAAGACCCACGCCGGCGTGTCCTTGAACTGCTCGACCTGGTGCGTATCCCCGCCCCCGCAGATGGGGACCGCCGCGGCAAGCAACTCGGGCCTGCGCTGAAGGATGTCCCAGGTCCCGAAGCCTCCCATCGACAGGCCGACCGCATAGATCCGCTGCTTGTCCACGGGGAACTCTGCGGCGAGGGAGTCCAGCAAGTCGAACACGGCTTGCATGGCTCGTCCGGGCGATTCCGGCATGCGGTGGGTGCGGCCGTCCCACGGAACCTCCACCCATTTTTGCTCGGCCGGGCATTGCGGTACGACAACCAGCGCCGGATGACGCCGCCGCAGCGCCTCGTCAGCGAGGTTCCGGCCGCCGTGGATGAGTTGCCGTTGGTTGTCGTCGCCCCGCTCGCCGGCGCCGTGCAGAAACAGCAGCAGCGGATATTTCTGCTGCGGATCGCGATTCTCCCCCTCGAAGTCCAGCGGCTTCAGCAGCCGGTAGGGGAGCGCCAGCCCGCCCTCGCCTTTGAACTCGCGGGCCTCGAACGCCTCCAGCGGATCGACGGCCGGTTCCTTCGCAGCAGGCGCGGCGAGGGCATCGGGAGCAGACATGGCAGTTGCCGCCAGCGGGATCATTAGGGCGGCCAGACGCAGCCGGCGGTGCATCCACATGGCGAATCTCCGCGGGAAAAGTAGGGGTGACTGGTGCGGGTCATTGTACCCGGTCCGAAGTCGATCCCTAGGGCGCCCGGGCGACGGCCATGGGGCTTGCCGCAATCCGCGAGGCCCCCCTGGGGCCAAGCGCCGGCATGGTCGCCCCCTCCCGCGTGGGATATACTGCGGCGAACTGGTGGGGATCGCGATGCTGTTGCCATTGGCCGCGCCGATTAGGCGAGCACGCTTTATAGCCGCAACAGGTCGCGACCCCTCATTATCGCATTCCCTCGGCGAGAGGCGTCTGTGACGCCGGTAACGCCCTTGCGCCGCCCGCACGGCGTCCGGGGCATTTCGGTATAGCACGCGCCGCCCGCCGCTTGCCTATAGCCGCTGGCTTCGCCGCCCATGCCCAAGTATGTCGTTCGTCATGGCGTTATGCGCAACCTCGGCGTGTTCAGCACGAGGGGCGAGTTGTATGCGCGAGGCATGCAGGTCATCGCCCGCACCAATCGGGGCCTGGAGGTGGGCGAAGTTCTCTGCGAGGCCACCGAGCAGGTGCTCCAGGGCATGAGCGAATCTAAAGGAGGCCAAATTCTTCGCAGTCAGACCGACGAAGACGTCCGCGAGCTCCGTCGCCTGGCCGAGCAGCAGCAGCGCGAACACGAGCTCTGCCGCGCATGCATCGCCGAGCTCAGTCTCGACATGCGACTGGTCGACGTCGAGCGGCTGTACGGCGGCGAGCGGGTCGTCGTCTATTACCTCGCTGAAGAGCGGGTCGACTTCCGCCAGCTCGTAAAGAACCTCGCCAAGGAGTTCCAAACGCGGATCGAGATGCGGCAGATCGGCGTGCGGGACGAGGCCAAGCTGCTGGCTGATTACGGCGACTGCGGCAAACCGGTATGCTGCAACACCCATCTGTCGGAAATGCCCCCGGTCTCGATGCGGATGGCCAAATTGCAGAAGGCGACGCTCGATCCGAGCAAGATTTCCGGCCGGTGCGGCCGCCTGAAATGCTGTTTGCGCTACGAGTACGACGTATACCAGGATCTCCAAAAAGACTTGCCGCCCATCGGGGCGCAGATTATTACGAATAAAGGCCGGGCCCAGGTCCTCGCGCACGAGATCTTGGCTGGACAGGTGCTCGTGCAGATGGAGGACATGCGGCGACTGGTAGTCGACGCGGCCGATGTGCTGACGGTCCTCAACCGCGGCAGCGGCCGAGGGAAATCGAAACGCCAGCCTCAGCAACAGCAGCAGGAGGCCGACGACGTCGCCCCAGCCGAGCTACTGACGGAAGAAGCCGCCGACGCGGAGCCCTGGGAGGAGAACGGGTCTGCATAGCTCCGATCGGCGAGGCGAGGTTGCGCGGCGCGGCCGCCAGGATCAGGGCGGCGCCGGGTGGTAGCCCGACGCCCTGGCAGCAGACAGCAGATTTCGACGTAACGAAGCGTATAAAGCTTGTCACCGCACTATTGCGAACTGCGCTGCTAGTGAAGTGGCTGGCGGTCGGCTGACGGTGGACGGATATCGGCCGTCGGCAAGACGGAAATAGGCTCATGCTCCCCCGCAAGTCGCTGGCGAGAGCCGGCGGCCAAGTCTGCCACGGTTCATGAGCGGCGCAGGAATCAGTAGATGCACAACGGCCGCTCCGCCGTATAATTGGATTGCACCGACGTGGCGAGGCGTCGCCCAGACCTGAAGAGACCACGATGTCCAGTTCCGTTCATCCGATTGCCGAGTTACTGCGGCGCGACCGGCGTTACCACTTCGACGCGTATGTGTTTGTCTTCGAGGCGCTGCGCTACGCCCAGGAAAAGATGGGTCTGGGCGCCGACGCCGACGATGGGGCCGACGACCAGCCGGAGCGCCACGTCACCGGCCAGCAGTTGTGCGAAGCCATGCGGCGGTATGCGCACGAGCAATACGGCTATTTGGCCAAGCAGGTGCTCAACCATTGGGGCGTCAAGAGCACGGGCGACTTTGGCGAGATCGTGTTCAATCTCATCAAAATCGGCCAGATGAAGAAGACGGCCGACGATCGCCGCGAGGACTTCGACGACGTTTTCGACTTCGACGAAGGCTTTCAGCATAGTTTTCAGATTTCGTCCGTCGATTCTGAGGAGCCGCGATAGTGGCTCGTCCCTTCGCCCGCTCTGCGGCAAGCGCCGCATCCGCCGAGCCTGGGGGCGGAATGCCGCAACCCCGTCGCGGACAACTGATTGCGTCCAGCGCACTGTTTGCGGCATGGCTCGCTTTTCTGGCCTGGATGGCCCTGACGGCTTGAAGGCGGCCCGCCGGCGGTGTGAAATAGGCTCTTCTGCACGCGGCTTTACGAACCTCGCCGCCGGGGTCGCCGCGCCGTACAACGTCACCCGTCGAGCCTGGCCCTCATGAAAGTGGTACCACTGGGCGACAAGCTGGTTGTGAAACGCCTGGATTCATACGAAAAAACCGCCGGCGGCATCGTGCTGCCTGACGCAGCCCGTCGCAAGCCGCAGCAAGGACGCGTCCTCAGCGTCGGCGACGGACTGATGCTACCCGACGGCAAGCGGGTCGCCCATGAGGTCAACGAGGGAGATCGAGTCGTCTTTGGCAGCTATGCCGGCGCCGAGGTAACCATAGACGACGAAAAACTGCTCATTCTGAGCGCCGACGACGTGCTGGCAATTGTGCTGTAAGTCAGTGTTCCGCTGAACGCCGAGTCGTAAAATGCAGCGCCGGTGTCGACGCCATCGACCGCGGGCAAACTCTCGGCCCCGCCCGGAGAGGGGCCGCTTTCGCCCGAAACCGGCCGGATTATGCACCGTTCACGCTAGGTAGGCGCAGAGTATTCGCTCCGCGGGGTTCGTGCACGTGTAGGCATGCCGATTGCCCCCGACGACTCCTGCTGGCGCATTTTGCCGCCGCAGCGTGACGCATCGCCTTGCTCTTGGAGTACATAACATGCATCGGCGCCCGGCTGCTTGCCTTGCCGTACTGGTCAGCTCCCTCTTTGCGTCGGCCTCGTCTGCCGTGGATCCAACCGACGGACGGGCAGCCGCCTCCCAACCGGCCCGCGCCTCGGTTCTGGTCGATCGCGGCATCGCCTATTTGGCCGGGGTACAGGACGAGGACGGCGCCTTCAGCAGAGGGGCCGGGCCGGCTGTCACGGCGCTAGTCGCCACCGCGATGCTGGAAAACGGGCGTACGACCAGCGATCCGGTCGTCGCCCGCGCCCTGAAGTTTGTCGAGGCCCACGTTCGGCCGGACGGGGGCGTGTACGCCGAAGGTTCTAAATACCGCAACTACGAAACCTGCCTGGCAATTCGCTGCTTTACGGCGGCCAACAAGGAGGGCAAGTACAACGACCTGATCCGCCGGGCCGAAGCCTACGTCAAGGAGGCTCAATGGGACGAAGGCGAAGGCTACGACAAATCGAGCGAATACTATGGGGGCGCCGGCTACGGCAGCCATAATCGGCCGGACCTATCCAACACCTCCTTCCTGGCCGATGCGCTGCAGGCCGTCGGCGAAGGGCCGGACGATCCCGCTGTACGGCGGATGCTGGTCTTCGTCTCACGCTGTCAAAATCTGGAGTCTGAACACAACCAGTCGAAGTTCCCGGCCCTCAACCCCGACGGCGGCTTCTATTACACGATCGCCGCCGGCGGTTCGAGCCAGGCCGGCACGACGGCCAACGGCGGCTTGCGGAGCTACGGCTCGATGACCTACGCGGGCCTCAAGAGCATGATTTTCGCCGGCGTCGATAAGGACGACCCGCGGGTCAAGGCAGCCGTCGACTGGGCCCGCCAGCACTACACGTTGGAAGAGAATCCGGGCATTGGCGACGCTGGCTTATATTACTATTTCCACACGTTCGCCAAGGCGCTCGACGCCATCGGAGAGTCGAGGGTGACCGACGGCGAGGGCGTTGAACACGACTGGCGGCAGGAACTGGTCGATGCCCTGGCTGCTCGTCAACAAGAGGACGGAAGCTGGGTCAACGCCAATCCTCGCTGGCTAGAGGGCGATCCGAGCCTGGTCACCGGCTACGCCCTGCTGGCGTTATCGTATTGCCACGAGTAACGGCGCCCCAAGGGAACGTCGCGCTTGGAGTCCGGCGATCGTTTATGGGCGGCGGCATAGCGACTTACGCCGTTTCTTGCCCCGCAGTACGGGTGTGCAGCGTCTGAATTGGGCTTCTCTGCCCGCGGCGGATTTGGTACGACCCGCGCCCCTCGCGTCGCCGCGATTCTGTGGCGGCGTCCGTCAATGCGCTTGCGAGGCGTCAGCTTCAGGACGAAGCCAATCGCCTCGCGCCGTACCACCATACGTATACGATCGTCACGGGGTCATGGCATGGATTACGCCGCAACACCCGCTCCGCCGCGCCGGATTCTTGGTCGCATGCTTCCCTGGGCCATGGCTCTAGGGCTATTTGCCGCCGGCGGATTTGGCGTCTATCGCTTCGCCGCGCCGGGGGCCGCCGCACTCGCGGCAGACGCCGCCGCGTACGAGGTCGCACCACGGGCAGCCGCCGGTCATGCTGCGCTCACGGACAAGCACGAAATTCAGCAATTATTTTCTGCGACGCTCCCGACCGACGCCGCAACCGCCGCTTCCGACCAGCCGGTTGCCCTGGGGCGTCCAGCGGATCGCTACACCGCTCGGCTTGGCGCCGCGGTCGACGCTTCGACCGGCTCCCTAGCGGAAGGGCAAACCGCGCCTGCTCCGGCTGAAACGGCGCCCCGACCCTCCGTCGCTCCACTGAGAGAGGGGCCCGGAACCGACGCAGCAATGATGGGAGCAAATCCGCTGGTCGAGCACGTTGCGTCGCCGACCCCAGCGGCTGCTGCGCCACCGGAGGTCGAAGTGGCCCGCGGGCAAGAGCCGACCCCCGAGAACCCCCTCCGCACGGGCGTTGCAGCGGGGAGTCCGGCCGCCCGAGCTGCCTTTGCCGAGCCAGCGCCGACCGCCCAGCCCGCAGCATCGTCCGAGCCGGCTGCCGCGGCCGCTCTAGAAGGCGCCGACGCCACAGCCGCCACAGGCAACGGCGGCAATCCCTTCGCTCGATACTCGCGGGGCGCCCCTCCCGCCGCCGTATCGTCCAACCGGGACGCGGCGCCGACGGCGGCAAGCATGTTCTCTGCGGATCAGGCGGCGCCGGTAGCACAGTCGGCGGCCGGGGCCGAGCCGATCGCCGCCGACCTCGAGCCCGCGCCGGTCGAGCCAGTGCCCCAGGCTGACGCCGCCCCAGCGCGATTCGCGCCGCTGTCGGCGAAGCCCTTACGGCCGCAGGCGGCCACGGCGCCGCCAGATTCGACGGCGGTAAACGCCGCGGAGCCGCCGGCGCCCGCCACGTCCAGTGCCCTCCTAAGCGAGTCTCCCGCCGGCGCCGGGCAGTCGGTCGACGCCGCGCCGCTGGGTCCCCCCGACGCGGCCGCCCTCCCCGGCGCCGCCGCGATCGAAGGCGCGGGACGGCCAGGCGATCATTCGCTCGAAGGGCCGCAGGCGCCGACGCTGGTGATCCAAAAGCTGACGCCGGCGGAAGTCCAGGTCGGCAAGAAGTGCACCTTTGCGGTGAAAGTTCAGAACACGGGCCGCTTGGCTGCGCAGAGCGTTCAAATACACGACGAAGTCCCCCTGGGCGCTCAGTTGGTCGGTTCAGCGCCGAAGGCGAACGTCGACGGCGCTCGGCTGACCTGGGATCTCGGCACGCTCGCCGCCGGAGAAGAGCGGATCGTCGAAATGGAGTTGATGCCCGTCGCCGAGGGCGAGCTGGGCAGCGTGGCCACCGTGACGTTCGCCGCGCAGGCGTCGGCGAAGGTTCGCTGTACGCGGCCCGAACTGGAGCTGCGCCTCTCGGCGGGGCCGCGGGTCATGATCGGCCAGCAGCATGTCGTCGAGATCGAAATCGCCAATCCCGGCAGCGGCGATGCAAGCGGCGTCATGCTGCTGGAGAATGTGCCGGCCGGCGTGACGCACGAGGCTGGCCCCGCTCTGGAGTTTGAAGTGGGGACGCTGAAGGCGGGCGAATCTCGGCGGCTGGATCTGGTGCTCACGGCGGCCGAAGCGGGCCGCATCAATAACGTGATGACCGCCCGCGCCGACGCCGGCCTGGAAGTGCAGGCGGGCTGCGAATTCGAGGTTGTGGCGCCCAAGCTCGCAGTGTCGGTCGAGGGTCCGTCGCGACGCTATCTCGAACGGCCGGCGACGTACACCGTGAATATTGAAAACCCCGGCACGGCCGCGGCGAAGGAGGTTCAACTCGTCACGCAGTTGCCGCCGGGACTGAAGTTCGTGAGCGCCAATAACCTGGGCGAATACGACGCGGCGACTCACAGCGTTCACTGGAGCCTGGCCGAGTTGCCGGCGAACGAACGCGGCACGGTCGAGCTCACGGCGCTGCCCGTCGCCGCCGGCGAACATACACTGCAAATCGCCAGCCGGGCGGAACAGGGCCTGGAGGAGCGGACCGAGACGCGGCTGTTGGTCGAAGGCATCGTCGCCTTGTCGTTCGACATCGACGCCGCCGACGGCGCCGTCGAGGTCGGCGGCGATACGGCCTTCGACGTGACGGTCGTGAACCACGGCTCGAAACCGGCCGCCAACGTGCAAGTGGTGGCCGCGATTCCCCAGGGTTTGCGGGCGATCGGCGGCCAAGGCGCGACCCGCCACGTCGTCGAAGGCGATCGCGTGGTCTTCGCTCCCGTTGCCCAACTGCCGCCCAAGGGCGAAGCGAAGTTCCGCATCCAGCTTCAGGGTCTCGCAGCGGGCGACCAGCGGACTCGCATTATGGTGACGGCCGACGAAGTGCAGCAGCCGATCACGAAAGAAGAAAGCACCCGCGTCTACGCCGACCAATAGACGGCGCCGTAGGTCCCGGCCGAAGCCGGCCGGCGCTGCAGGGAGCAGGGACGCTCAAGGGGTCGGGATGCCTTTGCGACTGGAGAGATTGATTAGCTAAGACACCCCCCTGTCGCAAAAGCATGCCGACCCCGTCAGCGTGCACATGTTGCCGGTGAGCAGCGTTGAAGGCGAACCGGCTTATGTCGGATTCTCAGCCGCTTGGAAGGTGGCGGCCACGTCGATGGACAGCCCCGCGAGCAAGCGCGATGTCGCCTGCTGTCCGGGGGCGAATTCGCCATGGACGGCATAAGCCTGGCCGTCGAGCGTCAGGACGGTGATGCGTTTTTCTTGCGGATCGACGATCCAGTACTCGGTAATGCCTGCGACGGCGTATTCGCGGCGCTTTTCCACGAGATCTCGCTGGCGGCTTTTGAGATCGCTGCTGACGACTTCGAGCACCAGACTGGCAGCGCTTAGATAATTTTCAGTTGCGTCTGCCGGCTCACTCCGGCCAACGAAAATTAAATCCGGTTCCCGAAATTTTTCTTCGTTCAATCGCAGCGGAAGGGCCGCAAAGAACATTTCACCAAGGCGCCGATCGCTTACAAAGGCGCTAAAGACGGCCATCAGGAATCGCAAGATCCGTTGATGGGCGATCGTCGGCATTTCGTGCACCTCAATGTAACCGCGGTTGAACTCCACGATTCGAACCGAGCCGTCTGCAAGGGCGAGGTATTCGTGCGCGGACCAATTTCCTTGCGGCGGAAAAAGCAGCGCCACTTCCCATGCGGGCTCCATGGCCGATGATGAGCTAAATGTAGGCAAGGGCATGGCGCCTAACCGGCAGAGATGAGGGACTGGCGCTATTATAGCAGCTTAACCGCTTGCGCCCCCGGAAGGCGGTTTCGCCTTCATCAAGCGTTCCACATGCAGCGCCACGCACTCGGCCAGCACCGGCGGGTTGTAGCCCCCCTCCAGGACGCTGACGACGCGGCAATCGGCGTAGCTGCCGGCGACGGCCAAGACTGCGTCGGTAAGTTCGCCGAAGTCCTCGGTCTCCAAACCGAGCGAGCCGATCGGATCGGCCGCGTGCGCGTCGAAGCCGGCGCTGATCAGCACCAGTTGAGGTTTGATGTGCGCGGCGAAGTCATCGAGCTCGCTGCGGAACCGCGACAAGTACTCTCGCCGCGACGTGCCGAACGTCATCGGCAGGTTTCGCGTTGCGCCGAGCCCGTCTCCGCGGCCGGTCTCGTCAGCCGCGCCGGTTCCGGGGTAGAACGGCCAGCGGTGGATCGAGAAAAAACCGACGCGCGGATCGTCGTAGAACATCTCCTGCGTGCCGATGCCATGATGTACGTCCCAGTCGACGACGAGGACGCGATCGAGCTGGAAGCGATCCGTGGCCCGCCGAGCAGCCGCTGCGATGTTGCCGAACAGGCAGAAACCCATGGCCCGATCGGCGCGGGCATGGTGTCCGGGGGGGCGCACCAGGCACAAAGCGTTGTGGTCCTGGCCGCCCAGCACCCGAGCGACCGCGTCGCAGGCGGCGCCGGCGGCGAGGCGAGCGACGTCGAACGACGCCGGCGATACGACCGTATCGGCGTCGATCCGCCCGCCGCCGCTGCGGGCCAGCCGGTCCAGCCGCGCTAGGTGCGCCGGCGTGTGTACGGCGGCCAGCAGGTCTTCAGTGGCCTCCGGCCAGGCCGGCTGCGTACAGCGGTCGGTCATGCCCGAACTGTCCAGCAAATGCATCACCGCCTCCAGTCGCGAGGCGTTTTCCGGGTGGCAGCCGGTGTCGTGATCGAGAAAGCGAGGGCTGGCGTAAAGCAGCGTCATGGCTCGAGTCGCAGAGGAGGCTGTCTGTCGCCCGCCTGAAAAACAGCTCCCGCCGAGGGCCGCTTTTCACGTGCCCGCAGCTCTACAAAAGCGTCGAACGCTCCCGCCCGCCCTTGCAGCAGTCGGGCGTCTCAAACGCCCCGGGAGCGAACGGCTTCTCCAGGCGAGCAACTGCCGGGCGAGGTCAAAACGCCTCCCAGCTTGACATTTACGATGCTCGCTGAGTAGGGTGAATTGTGGAAAGGTTCGCGCCGGCGCCGGCTATTCTTGCCGCGACGCCCGCCGCCTTGCCGAGTTCTTCGGCCGTACGGAACTTTGAGGAGAAGAGGTCATGTCTCGCTTTGGTCGTCCCTACTGCCGGTCTGCCGCGGCGCTATTGGCGGTCGCTTCGGCGGTCGCCCTTGCCGGCGGCGCCAGCGCCCAGCAATACGATCAAATCAAGCCCCGCATCGATATCAAGCAATTCAACGCCGCCAGCGGCAAAGTGGCGGTGATCCTGCGGGACGCGACAACGCTCGATGCAGCCTCGACGAAGGAACTCGACGATTTCTTCGTCGGCTATCTCTACTCGTCGATGACCAGCACCGACCCGGTGGAGCTGGGATTGCTGCAGGAAAAACGGGGCCAGCTCTTTACGCGCTATTTGAATAATGCTCGATCGCAAGCCGCTCGCGACTATGTTACCGATGTGACGCTCAAGGCGATGAGCGCGCTATCCAAGGGGAACTATCATCCCGCGGTGCGCTACAACGCCGTTCTGATCCTGGGCCAACTGGAGGGCGAGCCGGGCAAGCCGCTGGCCGGCGCCACCGAGGCGCTGCTCGCAGTGTTGCAGAACGACAAGTTTAAGGATTCCAAGGGCCGCGAGATCGAAGTGCCGACGGCGGTCAAGGTCGGCGCGCTGGTGGGGCTCCAGCGACACCTGAGCCGGGGCGTCGACGCCAAGTATGCCGAGCCGATTACCAAGGCGGCGCTGGCGGTCGCTACGCGCGAGAAGGCCCCGGAAGACGTTTCCGCTACCGTGTACGGTTGGGTGCGCCGACAGGCCGCGCAGGTTTTGGCGCAGCAATTCGCCCAAGGCCTCACGCCGGAGGTGAATCAGGCCTTCGTGCAGATTATCGGCAGCGACGCCAACGACTTGGACGACCGCTGCGGCGTAGCTGAGTTGCTTACGCCGCCGATGTACGAGGGGAAGAATCTGGATACCCAAGCGATGGCGCAGGCGCTAGGCAAGCTCGCTCAAGACGTGCTGGCGGTGGAGTCGAAGGAAGCCGACGAATACCTGGATGAAGTCACCGCCAGCGGCGGCATTATGCCCGGCGGCGGCTTTGGCGGCGGCTACGGTCGCGGCTACGAAGGGGGAGGCGGCTACGGTCGCGGCTTGGAAGGCATGAGCTTCGATCCGGCGGCTGATCTGGGGCCCAAGTACGAGAAACGCCGCATGATGGACCGCGCCAAGGCGATCGTCGCCGCGGCGCAGGCCGTCTCGACTGGCAGCCCGGAGGAGCTCCAAGGCCGCTTGCGGCAATTAGCCGCGGCGATTAGTGCGGTCATCGACACCGCGGCTACCGCGACCGATGCGGCGATCGCCGACGCGGTCTTCAAGTTGTCGACCGACGTTACCCAAATGGTCAGCAGTTGGGCGCCGGCGCAGGGGCCTGCAGGCGACGCGGGCGATGAAGGCTTCGGCCCGCCCGCCGAGACGCCGCCGGCGGCGGCCGCTCAGCCAGCCGCCGCTGGCTGACGGGGCGACGGTCCTATTCTGCCGATTCACCCTTCTTTCAGCCGCTTCGCCTCAGCCGGCTTTCATTGGGCGAGCGCGTGCCTCCAGCGGCGCTGCCGTCGCTGCCGTTCCTGCCTGGTTGCGGCAAGCTATTCGCCCCACCAGATGTCGCGGTTACTTGGCGGCGCGTTGCGAAATGGAGCGGGGCTGCAGAAGCTCGGCGGCGGCAAAGCAAGCGGTCATCAGGCTCACAAAGCAGACGTCGCCGGCGAGCATGGTGCGGTAGAACGGCAGCCCCGCGGCATAGCAGTCCAGCAGCCCGGCGAGCGTGGGCGCATAGAGGCTCTTGGAGGCCCAGACGGCAAAGTTAGTCGCTAAGAAGAACGCTGTCGCGGGCAATACGCCGCACAGCCCCCAGCAGGCCGCGCGCCGCCAGCCTTCGCTGCCGCGGGCGCGCCGACTTAAAACCAGCGGAACGATCGCCATCGCATGCACCGATAGCAATACCGGCAGGCTATCGTGGGCCGGCAGCATCAGGTCCGACGCGACCAGCACCGCCGAAGGAAGCAGGATCGCCGGCAGCCAACTACGGAAGTAAAAGGCCCCCAGGGCCGTCACCGCCGTCAGCGGGGTGAAATTCCAGGCATGATCGGCCCACCGGCCCGCCACGCCGAAAGCCACTAAGAGGGAAAACACCAATAACTCGCGGAACGATTCTCGATTCATGGTCATTACCTATGCCGGCAAAGAGGCCGTGTCGGACGTGTCGCAAGGCGCGACGTAGATTCTACTCCGGCGCCGAGAAAACCCACAAGACGCGGTCTCCTGTCGCCAGCGGCTGGACCGCGCAGCTCACCTCGCCTGCTTGGCCGTTGACGCTATAGATCCAAGATCGGCCGCCGGGACCCTGGTTCGCCACGCCATCGATCGAAGTCAGCAGCGTCATGGCGCCCTCGCCGCGGCGCTCCAGCCGTATGCCAGGACGGAACTGGGCGGCAGCCTCCATGAGGCTGCCGACGGTCATCCCCTCGTTCCAAGGCAGGCGCGAGAAATCTCGGCGGGCCCCATTGCCGAAGTCGATCGACAGCGAAACCGCCGGCCCGTCGGGCGGGGCGGGCGCCCAGCCGACGACGGCTCCCCGGTCTGCGCCCGCGGGAGGAATCGCCGCCGGGGGTTTGAACTTCAGCATCAAGCCGGTCATGATCGCCAGCGCCGTGAACAGGACCAGCGGCATCGCCCACCGGCCGCCCGGGGCGGGCGGGTCGAGCGACGTGCGGGCCGGATCGGCTGGGAGGAGGGGCGGATTCTCCATAGAATGCCATGGTAGCAAATCCCGCCGGAGCGGGATAACGCGCCTCCTTCTCTCTCGATCTGACCCTATTCCGCGGCCCCTTTTGGAGCAGACGCACGATGATCGACGGCTCGATCTTGAACCTTGAGTTCCCTGCGCCGGATATCGCGGTGCTGACGCTCAACGATCCGCGCAAAGGCGCCAATATTCTGTCGCAAGCGGTGCTCGACGACCTCGATCAGCATCTTGATGCGCTGGAGAACCGCGACGGGATTGCCGGTTTGGTCATCCGCTCGACCAAGCCGGGCAACTTTATCGCCGGCGCCGACGTCCGCGAATTCCTCGCGCAGATCGACGCGCCGGCGGAGCAGATTGAGCGCCTCTGTCGCCGCGGCCATCAGCTTTTCGGCCGGCTGTCGAAGACGCCGTTCGTCACTGTGGCGGCCATTCAAGGGGTGTGCGTCGGCGGCGGGGCCGAGCTGGCCCTCTGGTGCGATCGACGGATCATGGCCGACACGCCCGATACGAGCTTCGGCTTCCCCGAAGTGAAGCTAGGGCTGTTGCCTGGTTGGGGCGGTACGGTGCGAGCGCCGCGGATCATCGGCTTAAGCAACGCGGTGGAGCTGATTACTGGCGGCGAACCGATCGACGCCCGCACGGCCTACGCGATGGGCCTCGTCTCAGACCTGGCGCTGGTGCGGCAAGCGGGCGGCGGACAACGGAATCGCGAGGGCGCCGGCGACGCCCCCGGCCCGTCCACGAGCCGCACTTCGACGACCGTCGCCGACGACCTGCTCGACGCCGCCGTTCGTCTCGTCCGTACCGAGCAGCAGAGCCGGCAATACCTCGAGGACCGCTGCCGCTGGTTCGGGCCCGTCGGCCTCAGCGAAACTGAACTCGGATTTCTCGGCGCCACAGCGAGCGCCTACATCCAAGGTCAAACCAAAGGTCGCTACCCGGCTCCGCTGGCGGCGCTTGAGGCAATGCTGGACGGTGCGGGCGTCGACGTCGAGACCGCCCTGAAGATCGAAACGGCAGCCTTCACGCCGTTGTTCGGCTCGCCGGTTAATCGGGCGCTGCTCAACGTATTCTTTCTGCGGGATCAGAACAAGAAGCCAGACAGGGTCCCCGGTTCGCCGCGCGAGGTTCGTAAGGTCAGCGTCGTGGGCGCCGGCGTGATGGGGCAAGGCATCGCGGCGGCGAATGCCAAACGAGGCATTCCCGTGGCCCTCGGCGACCTGTCCGCCGAGTCGGTCGCCCGCGGGGTGCAGGGCGTCCTCAGCGAAGCGAGCTACAACCGCCAGTCGAAAGGGCCGGACGTCGCCAAGACGCTTCAACTGGCGCCGCTGGTCAACGGTACGGTCAGCGACGCCGAGTTGTCCTCGGCCGATCTGGTGATCGAAGCGGTCTATGAGAACGCGGAAGCCAAGAAACAACTGTACCGGCGATTGGAACCGCAATTGGCCGCCGACGCGATCCTGTGCTCCAACACGTCGACCATACCAATTAGCGAGCTGGCGGCGGGACTGGCCCGGCCGGAGCGATTCTGCGGGCTCCACTTCTTCAATCCGGTGCGGATGATGCCGCTGGTAGAAGTGATCCGCGGGCGCAGCACCAGCGACGACACGATCGCCACGGCGGCCGCCTATGCGCGGCGGATCGGCAAGTCGCCGATTATCGTCAATGACGGTCCCGGGTTTCTTGTCAATCGGGTGCTGCTGCCGTACATGAACGAGGCCCTGCTACTGTTGGAAGAAGGGGCGTCGATCAAGCAGGTCGATCGCGCGGCGACGGCCTTCGGCATGCCGATGGGGCCCATCACGCTGTACGACACCGTGGGGCTGGACATCGCCCTGCACGCCGGCGAGGTGATGCGCTCGGCGTTTGCCGATCGCGTCGCGCCCTCGTCGATTCTGCCGGCCATGGTGGCCGCCGGACGCATCGGGCAGAAAGTCGGCCGGGGGTTTTTCGACCACTCGGGCAACAGGAGCGATCGCGGCAAGGAGAGCTCCGAGGCCGCGGCGATTATCGCCGCCCATCGCCGCGGCGAGCGGCGGTTTACGCCAGAGGAACTGACCGAGCGGCTATTCTTTCCCATGCTGCTGGAGGCCTCGCGGCTCTTGGAGGACGGCGTCGCCGCCAACGTTCGCGACGTCGATCTAGCGCTGATCCTGGGCATCGGCTTCCCGCCGTTCCGCGGGGGGCTGTTCTTTTGGGCTGACACAACCGGCGCTGCGGCGATTGTGGAGAAGCTAAAGACGTATAGCTCGCTGGGCGAACGATTCGCTTTAACAGGATCGCTGAAGAATGCCGCAGCGTCGAAGTCCAAATTTTACGGTTGATCATTCAAGAACACTAATAAGCGTCCATCTTCGCTAATTGTGTATTTTTAGGCGGATGATTGGCGTTTCTTAGTATTTCAACGCATTTGATTGCCTTATGAAAACCCCCGTCATTGTTGA
This sequence comes from Pirellulales bacterium, assembly GCA_020847515.1. GTDB lineage: Bacteria > Planctomycetota > Planctomycetia > Pirellulales > Lacipirellulaceae > Lacipirellula. Next base: position 29,582 of record JADLBW010000047.1, read on the forward strand.
CTGTTGCCGGACCGCGATTGGTCGCGCCCATGCCGAGCGCGGCGTGTTTCGGGACGTCCGGTCGGACGATCTTGCCGCTGCCGTCGTGCAAGCATTGATCGAGCGGACCGGCGTCGACCCGGCCGCCATCGAAGACGTCGTCCTCGGCAACACGCAGCAGCAGCGCGAGCAGGGCTTCAACGTAGCCCGCATCGTCGGGCTATTGGCAGGCCTGCCCAGCAGCAGCGGCGGCGCCACGGTGAATCGTCTGTGCGGCAGCAGCCTGCAGGCGCTCAATCAGGCGGCCCACGCCGTGGTCGCCGGCGCCGAGGACGTACAGATCGTCGGCGGCTTGGAGCACATGCACCACATCCCGATGGACTCCGGCGTCGACTTCAATCCCAAGCTGTTTCGCACGACCAGCCGCGGGGCCCTGCACATGGGCTACACGGCCGAGTTTCTCGCTCAGACGCAGGGAATCAGCCGCGAAGCGCAGGATGAGTTTGCCCTGGCAAGCCACCGCAAAGCCGCTGCAGCGACGGCCGCGGGGCAGTTCAACGGGGAAATCATCCCTGTATGGGGCCGCGACGAAGCGGGTCGTCGAACGCTCGTAAAAGTCGACCAGTGCGTCCGCGCCGATACGACGGCCGAGGCGCTGGCCGATTTGCAGCCGGCGTTCATGCCGAAGTTTGGCACGGTCACCGCCGGCAACAGCTCGCCGCTGAATGACGGCGCTGCCGCTTTGCTGTTGATGAGCGACCAGCGAGCAAAAGACTTGGGGCTGGCGCCGCTGGTGAAGGTCCGCGCCACGGCGGTCGCCGGCGTCGATCCGAGCGTGATGGGGACCGGCCCGGTCCCGGCGACGCAGCTCGCGCTGAAGCGCGCGGGCCTGGCGCTCGCGGACGTCGATCTCATCGAACTCAACGAGGCCTTCGCCGCTCAGGCCCTGGCGTGCATCCAAATGCTCGATCTCGATCGCGACAAGGTCAACGTCCGCGGCGGGGCCATCGCCATCGGACACCCGCTCGGGGCCAGCGGCGCGCGAATCGCCGCCACGCTCATCCGCGCGATGATCGACCGCGACGCGACGCTCGGGCTCGCCACGATGTGCATCGGCATCGGGCAGGGGATCGCCACCGTGCTTGAGCGAGTGTGAGCCGGCGCGCCCGTTAGTCCAGCGCCCGCTGGTTGTTTCATTTCCGATGCAGGCGATAGATCCAGTGCCCGCGTCGATGCCGCGATGCTGCAGCAGGTATGCCGCGGCGAGAACTTCGCTGCGCTGGTAACCGTCGCTATCCGCCGCAACGCGGACGAACTGCGAATCGCCGCGGGCGTGTATGTGGAACCGAAGCTCCGGGCCGCGGGCGTCGACCAGCCAGAACTCGCGCACGCCGGCGGCGAAGTACGCCGGGGGCAGACGCTGCGAGTCTTTCTTGACCGAGCTGTCGCTAACGATTTCAACGATCAAATCCGGCCCGCCTTCGACTTCCACAAACCGGTCCGGCTCGCCGCTGGCTTTAGGGACGAGCCGCGCGCGGCCGGCGTCGAAGGCCTCGTGCGTGATTACGACTACGTCCGGCTCGGCCGATACATCGCCGGGCATGCTGGAAATGCGGGTCTCGGCAATCAGCGTGTGGCCGAGGTCTAGTTCCTCGACACGATCACTCACTTCCATGGCGATGCGCGTCTTCAACGTGCCGTGCGTAAAAAAGTCTTCCGGCGACAGGTCGACCTCGATTCGTCCCGCGATGTAATCGATCCGGCCCCGTTCGGGGAACTCCTCAGAGAGGGCCCACTGCCGGAATTCCGCCAGGTTGCGGATCGTGGGAATGAGCAGCTCTTGATCGAGTAGGACAGTGGCCATGATAACTAGCGCGCCTCGCGATAATTCGCTGTCAGTTTCAGCTATTTTAGCTCGGCGCGAGCCCTTGGCGAACTGCGAACAGAACGGCGGCGTCGGCCTGCAGGCCGAACGCCGCCGCAGTTAGCCGTTGCATCATCGCGCCGGCGCGTGGCGCCGCGCTAGAAACGACGCCTGGCCGTCCACAGGCCAAGCAGACCGGCGGCCGCCAGGCCGACTGTCGCCGGCTCCGGCGTCGCATGGCGGACCGTGACGTGGGTATCGGCGCGGATCACGCTGCCGATCGAAGCTGCCGAGATGAACACATTGCCGGCCGAGTCGTCGCTGCCGACGTTGTACCAGTCCGGGATCGATCCTGGGCTAAACGTCCCAGCAGCCAGCGCCACGCCGCCGGTGAAGCTGCCGAGGTCCGGATAGGGAGCCAGTTCGACCAAGTTAGGAAGATCGACATAGGTTGATGGATAGGTTCCGCCAACGACGCCGATATCCAGGACGCGCGGGGGTTCGAGGTCGTCGCCAATGACCATTTCCAGTTTGACGCCGGAGTCGTGGAACCGCCGGACCTCAAACTCCGCCGGCGCGACGATAGAGATGCTGGCTGGATTGACGTTAATGAGACTCATCGCAACCCCGGCGATGCCGCGCGAATCGGCCTTGCCGACGATCGTCCACGCGCCGCCCGAATCGTGGTCTTGCGGGTTGTTGAACGCGAGGTTCATGCTGAGCCAGATGTTGGCGCCGTGGGCGGCGGAATGAAGAGCCGCGATGATTGCCAGGACCAAGCCCTGGCAGATTTTAGAATGCCGGTTCATTAGCAGTTCTCCAAACAACGGGATTAAGAAAGATAGTTCAAGGACCAATGACCAAGCACCAATGACCGAGGATCAATGATCA
>JADLBW010000048.1 GCA_020847515.1 Pirellulales bacterium
AGAGTGGGCCGTTGGCAGTAACGGGCAGACGCTCGCTAGTCTCAAATCGCCGACCGCCCCCTGCCTACCGCCCGCGATACCATGATGGCGACCCAGCGCGACTACTACGAAATCCTTGGCGTCGAGCGAACCGCCGCTGGCAAGGAAATTGCCGCGGCGTATCGCAAGCTCGCCGTCAAGTATCACCCGGACAAGAACCCGGGCGACGAGGAGGCGATAGCGCGGTTCAAGGAATGCAGTGAAGCGTTCGAGGTCCTCAACGATCCCGACAAACGATCGCGCTACGATCGCTTCGGCCACGCCGGCCTGAACGGCCGCGGCGGGGCCGCGCACTTCACCGACGTCGAGGATATCTTCTCGGCGTTCGGCGATATTTTCGGCGACTTGTTCGGCGCCCGCGCGCGCAGCGCACGCCGCGTTCGCAAAGGACGCGACGTCCGCTGCGAAGTGTCGCTCACGCTCAAAGAAGCCGCCGAGGGCGTCCACAAGACCGTCCAGTTCCAGCGGCACGAAACCTGCAAGTCCTGCGACGGCAGCGGCGCCGCTCCGGGCAGCAAGAAGCAGTCCTGCTCCTACTGCGGCGGCCGCGGCCAGGTGATCCAGCAAGCCGGCATCGTCCGCATGCAGACGACCTGCCCCGCCTGCCATGGCGAGGGGGTCTTGATCGCTACGCCGTGCCGCGCCTGCCGCGGCGTCGGCGCCGTATTGAAGAAGGTCGAGGCCGAAGTCGACATCCCCGCCGGCGTCGACAGCGGCATGCAGATCCGCATGACGGGCCAGGGCGAGCCTAGCCCCAACGGCGGGCCGCCAGGCGATTGCTACTGCGTCGTGTCGGTGCTCCCCCATGCCTTGTTCGAGCGCGAAGGACAGCACCTTATTTGCCGCATACCGATCACCTATTCGCAGGCCGTGCTGGGGGCCAAGCTTGAGATTCCTACCCTGGCGGGCCGCAGCGAACTGGAGGTCCCGCCAGGCACTCAATCGGGCGAGGTCTTCCGTATCCGCGGCCAAGGCGTGCCCGATCCGCGAGCGACCGGGGTTGGCGATTTGCTGGTTCAGGTAACTATTGAAGTGCCCAAACGCGTGACCGTCGAAGAAGAGGAACTGCTGCGGCAATTGGCCGACCTGGAACACAAGAACGTAGCGCCGGCGCGAAAAGGATTTTTCGACAAGGTGAAGGAGTATTTCACCCAGGATGAAGCCGATTGAAGTAGCGCACTACTGGATTCCTCGCGGCCCCTCGCCCCAGAGGGACGTCAGATGAAGAGGCGCAAGCACCGCCAGCGGGGCGACCGATCGACGAACTGGCCGCCGACGAGCCGCGCCCGGACTGGCCTGCAGCCCACAGCTAAGCGCCGCAACCAATCTCGCGAAGCTGCCTTGGCCCGCCCAATAGAACGGCATCGAGAATCTGAAGCGAATAATACGGCTGCTGGCGGTGCACAAGTCGCCGACCGTGCAGACTTCGCGATGCGTACAGGACTTAGTTTTTAGCCGCGGCCGTTGTCCGCGATCAACCGCTTGGCGCCGCTCGTGCATGCCTGACCCCTGGAGGCTCGAGTCGCGCGCAACGAGGAGGCAAGCCGATCATGCCCGTGCATTCCAAAGATCAGCCGTCACGCGAGGGGGGCGTCGTGCGCCCCACCGACGAGCAGCTTGAAGGAGCGACCGCTGACGGCGGTCCGCTGCCCGACGTCGAGGCGACGGCCGCCGCCCGCGGCTCCGACCGTGAAACCGCCTCGCCTGAGGCGGAATTGGCCGCGGAGCGCGATCGCAACCTGCGATTGCGAGCCGAGCTGGAAAACGTCCGCAGCCGCACGGCCCGCGAGTTGGCGGAAACGCACCGCTATGCCGCGCTTCACGTAGTTCGCGACCTGCTGTCAGTGCTCGACAATATCGACCGCGCGATGGAAGCCGCACAGAAGGCGGGCGAGGCTGGGCCGTTGGTCGAGGGCATTCGCCTGGTCCGCCAGCAACTGGTCTCGCTGCTCAACAGGCACCACGCCTTCGAGATCGAAGCCTTGGGCCAACCCTTCGACCCGCAATTTCACGAAGCCATCCTGCACCAGCCGTCTGGCGACGTGCCGGCTGATCATGTGACCCTGGTGACGCAAACCGGCTACCGCATGCACGATCGCGTTGTTCGACCGGCGCAGGTCATCGTCTCCAGCGGTCCGCCGCAATAACAATCATTCCGCCGCGGCTCTCCTCCCAACTTTCCACTAACGCCATCTGCCGATTACCCACTCCCCTCTGCGCCATGCCCACCTACGACTACCAGTGCGACGCCTGCAGCCACAAGTTTGAACTGTTCCAAGGCATCACCGAGCCCGTAAAGCGTAAGTGCCCCGAATGCGGCAAGCCCAAGCTCCGCCGCCTGTTCGGCACTGGCGCCGCCGTGATGTTCAAGGGCTCCGGCTTCTACCAGACCGACTACCGCAGCGACTCCTACAAGAAGGCCGCCGAGAAAGAGAAGAAGTCCGCCTCCGACGCCGGCGGCGAGAAGTCGAAGTCCGAATCCAATGGCAAATCGACATCCTCATCCGCTGATAAGCCCAAGGCCGAAAAGAAGCCCAAGTCGCCGAAGAAGGA
>JADLBW010000049.1 GCA_020847515.1 Pirellulales bacterium
TCCACCTACGTCAAGCGCCCCCCATATTTCGACGCCATGGTCGACCCCGCCACCTCCGTCAAGGACCTCGCCGGCCTCAAGGCCCTCTGCGTCCTCGGCGATTCCGTCACTACCGCTCACATCTCCCCCGCCGGCAATATCGCGCTGGAAAGCCCGGCTGCGCAGTACCTCCTCAGCCAGGGCGTCAAGCAGGCCGACTTCAACTCCTACGGCGCGCGCCGGGGCAATCACGAAGTGATGGTTCGCGGCACCCTCGCCAACATCCGGCTCAAGAACCTCATGGTCCCCGGCGTCGAAGGCGGCTGGACCATCCACCCCTCTTCCCCCGAGAAGATGTTCATCTACGACGCCGCAATGAAATATCAGGCCGAAGGCATTGGCACCGTCATCGTCGCCGGCAAGGAGTACGGCAGCGGATCCTCCCGCGATTGGGCCGCCAAGGGCGTCGCCCTTCTGGGCGTCAAAGCCGTCATCGCCGAAAGCTTCGAACGCATCCACCGCTCCAACCTCGTCGGTATGGGCGTGCTGCCCCTCGAATTCGCGCCCGGCGAGAATCGCGAATCCCACGCCCTCGACGGAACCGAGACGTATTCGATTGCAGGCGTTGTTGAGGCCGTAAACGGCGGCTCCAAACTCGCCAAAGTGACAGCCGAGCGCCGCGATGGTTCCAGGATCGAGTTCACCGCCCGTATCCGCATCGATACGCCGCGCGAAGCGGAGTATTACCGCAACGGTGGCATTCTGCCGTACGTTCTACGGCAGATTGCGGCGGACTAGTGAAAGCGCTGGTCACAGGCGGCACCGGGTTCGTCGGCGGAGCGCTCGTCAACGAGTTGCTCCGCCGCAACTACGGGGTCAGAGTTCTCGCCCGCCGAACCAGTTCAACCGCCCATCTCGAAAGCCTCGGCGTCGAAATCGCGCGCGGCGACATCCTTGACCGGTCCTCCATCGAAAGAGCCCTCCAGGGTTGCGACATGCTGTTCCACGCCGCGGCCATCTATGATCTCTGGGCCCCGGACCCCGCCGTCATGCTTCGCACCGAGGTCGACGGCACCGTCAACGCTCTTGAAGCCGCCTGGAGGCTGCGCACGCCTCGCGTCGTCTATACCAGCACCGGTCTCACCGTCGGCGAACGGCGCGGCGAAACCGGAACCGAAGACACGGCCCATCGCGGCTACTTCCTCAGCCTCTACGAACGCGCCAAATTCGAAGCCGAGCAGGAGGCCCGCCGCTACCTCGGCCGCGGTCTCGATGTCCGCATGGTCAAACCCTCCGGCGTCCGCGGCCCCGGCGACCTCAAGCCCACCGTCCGCTGCCTCATCAACGTAATCAACGGCCGCTTTCCCATGCTCTTTCACGGCACACTCACCGGCGTTCACGTCGACGACGTCGCCCTCGTGCATATCCTCGCCGCCGAAAAAGGGCAGCCCGGCCGCGAATACATTGCCGCTGGCTGGATTTCGAGTGTCAAGGATTGGCTCGCCGAGGCCTGCCGGATCGCCGGCAAACGGCTTCCCCCTTTTGGCCCGGCCATCTTCGCCCGCGGCTTCGCTCACGCCTCTGAAGTCTACGCCCGCATCGCCCAAACTGAGCCCCTGCTCTCGGTCGAAACCTGGCGCCTGCTCACCCATGGCCTAAGGCTCGACGGCTCTCGCGCCGCGGCCGAGTTGGGAATCCGCTACCGCACCATGACGGAAACGCTCCAGGACGCCATCGCCTGGTATCGCAGCCGGGGTCTCGTGAAGTAACTACTGCCCGGGTACCGCTACCACGTCGACACCGAACGAAGCGTCCAGCGACGGCAATCCTTCAAACGGCAGCATTGTCGAAGCGGGTGGCCGGGATTTGTCGTAGAACTCGAACCGTAACGTGCGAATTCGCACCGCCATGCTGTTCGATAGCGGATAGATCGACGACATTACAGTGTTCTCGATTGGCGTTCCCACCTGCGCCAGCGACTGCTTCAGCCGCTCGAAGGCCAGCCGGATATCGGCGTCCTGCGCCCGGAACGCCAGTTGCGTCCCCGACAGCGTGATCTGCGGCGTGTTCACCAGTGTCACCAGCGAATAGTTGGGCGACGACGGCAGCCCCGGCGGGTTCACCAGTTGCACCGGCGCCGCCGGCGCCGCCCGCAACCGCGCCACCGCCTCGCACTCCACGATCGCCGTGCCCGGAGCCCGCTGCGCCTGCACGATCGTCTGCACGGCCGCCGGATACTGAGTCGCGATCATCGTGCGTACCTCCGCGTAGTCGTCCAGCGAACTCGTGAAACACGTCACCCTCAGCACATCGCGCGGGCCGAGCTGAATTCCCTCCAGCACCTGTTGCAATTGCGACAGCGACTTCGACGCCAGCGGGGCCACCCGCATCGTCGTTTGATTCGGATCAAGAGGTGCGGTCACATCCCGCCCCGAGAAAAACGCTAACCCATGCGGATTCGCCGGCTTCTTCTTGACTGTCGTCGCTTCCAGAATCACCTGCGCGCCTTCCAGCGGCAGTCCGCCCACCTGTACTGTCGAAACGGCCGGTAGCGGTTGGCGTTTCTCGCTGAACATTTCCGAAACGATCGCCTGCACCCGCCGCATGTCCCCCGTTCCCGCCACAAACGCTCGCAGCTTCACAATCTGGCCGATATCCTTCATCCGCCACAACGCCTTGATGGA
>JADLBW010000050.1 GCA_020847515.1 Pirellulales bacterium
AAAGCGAACTGAACAAGGGCAGCACGTTCCATATGTCGCTGCCGCTGCCGTAGGAGCGCCGCCATGTTTGCACTTGAACGGCAAGGCGCCGTGAACGTGATCCGGCCTCACGGAGCGCTGGAGGCCAAGTGCTGCGAGGAGTTTAAGCGGGTCGTGCTGCAAGGCCTGGGCGGCGGGCGGCCGATGATCGTCGTCGACCTGCACGACGTGCCCCTGATCGACGGCGCCGGCCTTGAGGCGCTGGTCGATCTGCGCGACGCCCTGGAGGCGCGCGGCGGCGCGGTGAAGCTGGCCGCCGTCAACCCGCTGTGCGCCGATATCCTGCGGGTTACGGGCGTCGGCCCGCAGTTCGAGCAATTCCCGCAAAGTCGCGCCGCCGTAGGAAGCTTCGCGGTATGAGCGCACTGGCGGATACGATTGTTGCGCAGCGCAGAGGCGGCGATGCGGCCATGCAGGACGTGGCCCAGGGCGCCCGTTCGCTGGCGGACGCCGTGGCGGCCCGAGCGCCGCTGGGAGAGCGGCTGGTCGCCGCCGGGCTGATCGAGCGAGCGGAGCTGGAAACGGCCCTGAGCCGCCAGTCGGAAAACGGCCAACGGTTGGGCGAAACGCTACTGGAACTGGGGTTCATCAGCGAAGACGAGCTGCTTCCGTTCGTCGAGTCGCAATTGGGCGTGCCGGCGGTGCGCCTGCGGGAGGGGATGCTCGATCCGCAGGCAGTTCACTTGCTGCCGCGCCAGTTTGCTGAACGGCTGAACGTCATCGCCCTGTTTCGGGTTCGCGACGAGCTGACGGTGGCGACCGACGACCCGCTCGATCTGGACAAGATCGACCGGATCGAGCGGGCCAGCGGGTTCACGGTGCGCCCGGTCTTCGCCTTCAAGGCGGCGATCGAGCGGATCACCCGGCGCGCCTATGAAGAGGACTTCCGCGTCGACGCCGTAACGGCCGACCTGGACGACTCGGCGGTCGAATTGCGGGCGGACGCGGAAGTCGACGTCGCCTCGGTGCACCAGCTTGTTGAAGGCAGTCCGGTCATCAACCTGGTGAACTACCTGGTGCTGCAAGCGGTGCGCAAGGGCGCCAGCGACATTCATATTGAACCGGGTCGCAAGTCGGCCACGGTCCGTTACCGCGTCGACGGCCAGTTGGTCGAGGTGTTGCGGCCGCGGCGCGACATCTACCCGACGATCGTCTCGCGCATCAAGGTCATGGCGAAAATGGACATCGCCGAGCATCGCATGCCGCAGGACGGCCGCTGCCAGGTGGTAGCGGACGGCAAGGAGGTCGACCTGCGCATCTCGACCTTGCCGACGGTGCTGGGCGAGAAAGTGGTCATGCGGGTGCTGGACAAGGGGCGTCTGACGTTCAACCTGGGCGAGCTGGGCATGCCGGCCGACGTGCTGAAGGTGGTCGAACAGTTGCTGCGCAAGCCGTACGGGCTGCTGCTGGTGACCGGTCCGACCGGGTCCGGCAAAACCACCACGCTCTACTCGGCGCTGGAACTCATCAAGTCGGTCCATCGCAACATCGTCACGGTCGAAGACCCGGTCGAATACCAGATCGAGCTGATCAACCAGGTGCAAGTTGAAAGCGGGCGCGGCATGGGGTTCGCCGGCGCGCTGCGCTCCATCCTGCGGCAGGATCCTGATGTGATCATGGTGGGCGAAATTCGGGATGCGGAGACGGCTCAGGTCGCGGTTCAGGCCGCGCTCACTGGCCATCTGGTGCTCAGTACGCTGCACACTAACGACAGCGCCGGCGCGGTGATCCGCTTGATGGACATGGGCGTCGAAAGTTACAAGCTGGCCGCGGCGCTGGTAGGCGTGGTGGCCCAGCGGCTGGTGCGAACCATTTGTCCGAGCTGCCGCACGACGTACTACGCCGGCGCCGAGTACCTCGAATCGCTCCACTTTCAAGGCGACAAGCGGCGCAGTTGGGCCAAGGGCGAAGGTTGCCGGGACTGCTTTGATACGGGTTTTCAGGGGCGGAAGGGGATCTACGAAGTGCTGCCCGCCGATCACGAGCTGCGCGGCTTAATCGCCAAAGAGGCGGGCATTGAGGGGATCCGGCAGTGGCTGATCGACAGCGGTCATCAGACCTTGCTGCAAGGAGGCCTGCGGCTGGCGGAATTGGAAGAAACCAGCTTGGAGGAAGTCGCCCGCATCGCCTTCTTCGAGTAGCGAAATACGCCTAACGATTCAGCGCCATGAACGCTCAAGCCATCGCACTGTCGCACGTTCGTCCCATCCCTGCCGCTGCGCCCCGAGCGGGAGCGCTCAGCGGCGTTGACGCGTCGCACGACTTTGAACTGGCGCTGGATGACCGGGCGCCGGCGGCGATCGTCCGCAAGTCCAAGGTTCCCAAGGCTGAAATCGCCGACATGACGGCCCAGTTGGCCATCATGACGCAATCGGGTCTTGACCTGTCGTCGGCCCTCAACTCGCTGGCCGCGCAGTGCGAGCGGCCGGCGCTAGCGGAAGTGCTGCGCGACGTCAATGAACTGGTTCACGGCGGCAATACCCTATCCGAATCGCTGAAGACGTACCCGGACGTGTTTGACGGCGCGTATGTGGCCACGGTGGCGGCCGCCGAAGCGTCGGGGCGGATGGCCGAGGTGCTCAAGCAACTGGCCGCCATGCAGCGGAGCGAACTGCGACTGAGGCAATCGATCAAGGCCTTGCTGACCTATCCGATTCTGCTGACGGCGATCGCCGGGACGGTCATCAGCATTCTGGTTGTATTCGTGCTGCCCCGTTTTGCTGACATCTTCGCGCAATACGAGGTCGATCTGCCGATGGTCACGCAGATTCTGCTTGCCATCGCGACGGAGGCCAAGGTTCGGTGGTGGTTATGGGCGCCGGCCGTCGGGGCGGCGGTCGCCGGCGCCGTCGCCTGGCGAATGACGGAAAACGGGCGGCGGATCATCGACAGGTGGATGCTCAAAGCGCCGACCGTCGGCGGCGTGGCGCGGCCGCTGTTCACCGGCCGGTTATGCACGCTGCTGGGCCTGCTGCTCAACAGCGGCGTTCCGCTGCTCGATGGTTTGCGGCTATGCCGGCAGGCGGCCAGCAATTGCGTCTTCAAAGACCTGATCGGGGAATTGGCCGATTCGGTGCTCAACGGCCGGGGGATGGGTGCGGCGCTATTGAACGCCGAGGCGGTGCCGACCTCAGCCCGGGAAATGATCATCACGGGGGAGCGCACCGGCAAGCTGGCGGAAGTCGCCCAGTTGCTTGGCGTCCACTACGAGGAAGAAGCTGAAAACCGGATGAAGCAGGTGGTCCGCGTGCTGGAGCCGCTGATTACGGTGGTGATGGGCGCCGTGGTCGCGGTAGTAGTTCTCGCCGTGATGTTGCCGATCTTTGATCTTTCCTCAGTGGGGCATTGATGGTCTCGATGCTTGCGACGGCGAAACAGGGCTGGGTCGGCTTCGACATTGGCGCTACCTGCGTCAAGGCGGCACAGGTCGTGCGCCGAGGGGGCGCGTACTACTTTCGTTCGGCGGCGCTGGTCGCGCGCCGCGATAAATGGCCGACGACCCCGCTGACCGGTAGCGAGCCGCGCAGTTCCAGCGACGAGGTGAGGTGCGCCGCATCGCTGTGCGAGCGAATCAAGGGCGCCGCGTCAGCCGCGCTGCTTCCCACGTCGGCATGCGACGTGCTGAGCGTGGCCGCCCCGACCTCGAAGCGAAGCGGCGGAGGGGAGTTGGTGCAGGCGTTGGAGGCTGAACTACAGCGGCCCCTGAGCGACCACATCGTTCAGTGGCGTTCGTCGGGCCTGCCGACGGGCAAGCTGAACGTCGTAGCGGCGCCGCGGGCATGGAGCGATCGGATCAGCGCCGACCTGGCGGCGGGCGGATGGGATTGCCGAGTCATCGACGCGCTTCCGTGGGCGTTGGCGCGGGCGACGACGATGGCGTCGCCCCAAGCGGCGACGCGCACGGTCGTCGCGGTCGATTGGGGATATAGCCGGGCGACGATGCTGCTGGTCCATCAAGGCGCACCAGCGCTCGTCCGTTCGCTTAAGGACTGCGGTTATTACCAGGCGGTAGACGCAGTCGCCGCGGCGCTGCGGGTGGAAGCGGCTAACGCTGAGATCATTCTTCGCCAGACCGGGCTGGGAGGCGGATCTTCCCGAGCCGGCGATTCGGCCGTTGCCAGCGGAGCTGTCTCAGGACGCCTCATCGCCGACGTGCTAGGGCAGCAGCTTGATCAGCTTGTGCGAGAGGTGCGCCGCACGCTCAGCTTTTGGCAAGGCATCGTTCGCGGGCGCGAACCAGATTCGATCTTTCTATTTGGCGGCGGGGGCGCCCTGGCGGGAGTCGACACCGAGTTAAGCCGTGCCGTGGGCCTGCCGGTAGCAAGCTGGCGTCTTTCCGCGGAGCGGGCGGAGGACGAAGCGGTGCTTCCGCCGCCGGCATTGTTCGGCGCCGCCGCGGGGCTTTCGGCCTTGGCCTGGGAGGCGTCATGAATCGATACGTCCAACTGATGTCGGAAAGCGCCCAGTTCCGCGCTGCCGCGCGGAAGCATCTGCGGCGCTGGGGCGCGGCGGCGGCGCTGCTGGTCGCAGCGACGGCGCCGCTGGGCGCCTGGCAGTGGCGCCATCAATCGCAAATGCGTCAGCAATGCGAAGCTTTAGAAGCCAGTTACGAACCGGTTCGCCGGCTTAATGGAGTGAACCGCAATCTGCGCACGCAGGCCATCACCTTAGTGCGCGACGAACGGCTGATCCTGGAACTCGCCCGCCAGCGGCCAGTGACGTCGCTGCTGGCTTGCGTGGCCGCAGCGACCTCGGCGTCGCAGGGGCAGGCGTTCGTCGAGCGGCTCAACTTCGAGCAGCCGGTTCCGGGCTCCGCGGAGAAGTCAGCTCCCCGCCTGACCGTCGAAGTTGCCGCGACGCTCTCCTACGACATTAGCGAATTTGTCGAAAGCCTTCGTCGCGAGCCTATTGACGCGGTGAAGGTGACGTCCGACGTCGTGACTACCCGAGACGGCATTGACCGCAAGACCTACACGCTATTGTGCGAATTCTAACGCATGGGCGACGTGCCCCGCTGAGGCGCCTCGATGTCACGTGCAACGTTGCAACACCTGGCCGCTCGACCATGGGCGATTCACGCGCTGGGCGGGAGCCTGCTGGCCGTCTTGGCGGCAACCATCTACGTTGGCTGCTTCGTTCCGTGCGGGCGCGACATGGCACGCCGCGCGGAGCGGATGAAGCAGCTCGAGGCGCTGCTGTCGAGCAAGGAGCAGATTGCCGAGGAGCACGCGCGGCTTAAGAAGCGATTAGATTCTCTTCGGACGGCGACTGAAACGACCCTCCAGCGGATGCCGCTGCGCAGTCCGTCGCAGGAATTCATCGAGCGCGCCGGAGAGTTGGCGACGCTGCACGACTTGAAGATGGAGATGTGCACGGCGTCGGCGCCGCAAAGCTACCGTTCGCATTCACAAGTGGAAGTGACCTGTCGGCTCTCGGGCGGCTATGCCCGCGTCTGCCGGTTCCTTGCCGCCATTGACCAGCTTTCCCAGATTTCAAAAGTTTCGCGTTTCGAGATGAGCTCCGGCAGCGATTCGGACGCATATCCTACGCAGATCGTATTTCAACTGTATTACCGCTCAGAACTCCACGATACAGAGAAGAAGCAGGATACCCTATGAGCCAGCAGAAGCCGCAGGATCGCGTCGGCGCCACGCCGGGCAAGCTAGCGCTCATCGCCGTGCTGGCGGTGGTGCTAGCGGCGGTGGTGGCGTCGAACTGGCAGGCGGAGGAACCTTCGGCGCCGGTTGCCGACAGCGTCGCGGCGCCGTCGGCAAGGGCGGCCGCCCGTGCCGTCGGCGAAACGCCGAGTAGCAGCGAGAATCCGCAATCTGACTCCCAGGGCAGTCCGTTTGGTGACTTTGCAGCCGATGACAATTGGCCGGAGGCCAATCTCCGCGAAGTTACGGCGTGCGATCCGCTAGCGGCGGCGGGATGGGCCGTTCCGCCGGATGGCGACGGCGAAAACGGGGGCGTAAGTGAACAACAGATTAAGGAACTGCGGACCGCCCAGAACGCGATCATCTTCCTAGCGGGAGATACGCGGGTAGCCCGCATCGGCGATCGGGAGTTTCGCATCGGCGACACAATCGGTCACTTTAAAATCAGTGAGATCTCATCGAAGGGCGTCATTTTGAGTGAAGCCGAGTAGGCGAGGCGCGGGGCCTGAGGCGCGAAGAGAGTAGGCGATATTTCGTAAACGCCGGCGATCGGAGCGCAAAATCGCCACCTGCCACTCGCCGCCAGCGGTCGGTTTGTAACCGCGATTGACTTTTCCGTTACCTTATCCGACGTCGACGGCTGCGGCTTGCTCAAGGGGGAGCATGCACGCTCGAATCAAAGATCATCGATGCCGAGAATGCCAGGCGTTCCGAGCGGGCTGGTCTGCGCTCGTCGGGGGCCTGCTGCTGACATTCTGCGGAGGGCAAGTTGAGGCGCAGCAAGCGCCGCCGGGCGGCGCCGCGCCAGCTCCGTTGCAACAAGCCGGCGCGGGGGCGACGGCGCCCGGCGCACTGGCCGGGCAGGCGACGGGCGCTGCCGGGGCCCGCAGCGCTGATACGCTGGTGAACGCTGCGGCGCAAGCGGCTGGTGCGCTGACGGAAGGGCTGGCTCCAAGTCAGCCGCCGGCTCCGCCGGCGGCGATGGCGGAGACCGAGCCGTTGCGCGTCAACCCGTTCACGGCGGAGGCCAAGGCGCCGGGGGAGGCGAGCGTATTTATACCAGCCACCAAGGCCGACCCGGAGAAGGTCGTCGTACAGGAAGCCGACGGGCTGATCTCGCTCATGGTTCGGGAGGGCTCGCTGAGGCAAGTGGTGGCGATGATCGCCGAAACGCAGCGGCTCAACATCGTCTTCGCCGGATCGGCGGACTCGATGGTCACGGCGTCGTTCGACCGGCAGCCTTGGCAAGCCGTGCTCGACGCGTTGTTGTCGGCCTCGGGTCATACCTGGGCGGTCCGGGACCACATTATCTTCATTTCGAGCATCGAGAACGCGGACTTTCTGCCGCCCGGCGCGGAAGGCCGCCGCGTCGAGATTTTCGAGCTCGACTTTGCATCGGCCGTCGACATCGATCAGACGGTTAAAGGGCTGCTCTCGCCCGGGGGGCAGTCGTGGACGCTCAAGTCGGAGATCAACAATAATCTAAAGACCAAAGAGCTTGTCGCCGTGTGCGACTACCCCGCGCACTTGGCGCGGGTGCGGGATTACATCTGCCAGGCGGACCAGCCGCCGCGGCAGGTGTACATCGAGACCCACATCTTGCAGGTGGAACTCGAGGACGACTGCCATAGCGGCGTGAACTTTGAAAACATTATCAGCCTGAGCGGCGCCGACGTGACGCTCAAAACCGTGGGGCTGGCCAATGGCAACGCCAGCTCCGCGTTTTTCGTCGAACCTGACGGCGTCGGTCTTAACGGGCTTATTGAACTGCTTAAGACGACGACCGACGCCAAGACGCTGGCTTCGCCGAAGATTCACGGAATCAGCGGCCAGGAATCGCACATCCAGATTGGCGGCCAACTGGGCTACCGAGTGACGACGACTACGCAAACCAGCACGATGGAGACGGTGCAATTCCTGGACGTCGGGGTCGTGCTCCGCGTGACGCCGCGCATAACGCGCGACGGACGCGTGCTGATGCGGATCTACCCCAAGGTGTCCACCGGCCAGGTCGACCCGGAGACTGGGCTCCCCTCGGAGGAAACCACCGAGGTGCAAACCGACGTCCTGCTC
This sequence comes from Pirellulales bacterium, assembly GCA_020847515.1. Taxonomy (GTDB): domain Bacteria; phylum Planctomycetota; class Planctomycetia; order Pirellulales; family Lacipirellulaceae; genus Lacipirellula. The sequence continues at coordinate 7,770 of JADLBW010000050.1, forward strand.
AGCAGCGGGCAGGGGATTGTTATTGGCGGGTTGATCCAGGAAGTCGACAACAACTTTCAGAGCAAGATTCCGCTGCTCGGCGAGATTCCCTACCTCGGAATACTGTTTCAGCGACGGCAGGTGACCCGATCGCGGCAAGAGATCATCGTAACGCTGCAACCGCACGTGCTGCCCTATGAGCCGGTCGTGCAGGAGCAGCTTGACCATGAATTCATGCGCTCAGCGCAGCCGCTGACGCAAGGCGCCATCTGCAGCTTCCCCCGCCCCTACGAACCGCGGATGCCTGACGTGTTCGACGGCAAGGGAGCGCCCTTCTGTCCCAAGAAGGACCGCAGGGAGGATTCGAGCGGCGATTTGATGGAGTTGCCGCCGGTCGACAGGGCGTTCGAAGAGGCCGACAACGGCGCCATGCTGGAATACGGAGAAAGCGTGCTGCCCTTAGAAACGCTGCCGCCGCCCGTGTCGGACGAGTCGGCGCCATAACGCCGGGGCGGCCGACGAACGGCGAGCCGCCATATTTTTTGGAGAGCCTTGCGATGAAAGACAAACTTGACGTACCCCAGGAGTTGGCCCACCTCGTCGAAAAGCGGGAGGGGGGCGACCGCCGTCGCAGTTCCGCCCCGGGCAAGGGCGACGCGTCGAGAGGGCTGGAACCAAATCCGGAGCAGAGCGGCCCGCCGCGACAAATCGAGCGGCGACGCAAGGATCGCCGCAGCAGCTAAGGCTGCGGCTTCCACAAGGCGGCGAGATGCGCGGGATTGAAGCTGCGCAATTCCGCCGATGGGGGCAGCCGTGGCCGAAGCGACCGCGGGCCGGGAGGCTGCGCGCCGAGGTTCACCAGGTCCAGTGGATCCATCGCCCGTCGGGCTCGGCAATTTTCCTTCGCGCCGGCGGGCCGTGGAGCTCGGCGGGCAGGAATCGCGTGCGGCGCGACAACTGCAGGTCGTCGCGCAGCGGGTTGAATGGGCGCACCGCCACGGGGGCCGAGGCTGCAAAGTTGCCGTAGCCGAAGGCGCCCAGCTCGACGGTCAGCACGGCGTCGGGCATCAGGTCGAATTCCTGTTCTGGAGCCGTTGACTGGAATGGCAGGCAGACTCTCGCGACGCCGCAGACGAAATCTTCGGGTCGGAGCATCTGGGTCCACTCGTCAAGTTGATCGAAGCTGGCCGCAGCGGCATTGACTGGCCGGCGCTGGCCGTAGAGGGTGGCGCGAAGACTGCCGCGCACGGCCAGCGGCAAGCCGTCGTCGGCCACTGCCGCAAGGGCGACCTCGATGCCGTCCGGTTCAACGTCGCGGTCGAGGTTGGCGAGTCGTACATCAAGCAAGTCGATCTTCCGGAAGCGAGCGCCGCGGCGCGGCAGGTTGAGGAGGCGGAGTTGCTTGGCTGGATGAGCTGAGGGAGCGGCGAGCGGCGCCCGCGCCGGCTCTGGCGGCGCCGGCGGCGCGGCGGCGGTCGCCATACTCGCATATCGGCGCTGCAGATCGTCGACGGACCAGGTCGCTCCGTCGACGGCGACTGAATGGATGTTGGTCCACGCAATCGCCGCGGTCAAGGCGACGGCGCCTTCTTCGCGCCGCAGCCATAGTGCGCGGGCATCGCTGCGCTGGTCCACCACGCCTTGAAGGGCGCGTCCGTCGACCGTTTCAATAACTATTGGCGGCGCGGCGCCGGCGCTGAGGGGCGCGGCGTGGGCTGTGCAATAGGAGAAAAGGCTCAGTACAATGGCAAGCGGTCGTAGCACTGCGCGGGCGCCGTAGAACCGGAACTGGATGAGAATTCGCCGTGGGCACGCCGTGCGGCGGCGACATCTCCATCCTGATTGGCGGCCGGGCCGAACGCCAGCAGTTCTGCGACGAGGATGGTTTTGCAGGTCGCGCCGGTGTTGTCGATTCGTGCGGTGCAAGAGAGCTAACGGCGGTGTCGGCTGTCGGCTATTGGCTATTGGCTGTGGACTAGAAGGCCGTTGCTAGCGGCGGGGATCAGCGTATTTTGCCTGAGGCCCTCAGTCGATAGCCGCTGGCCGATAGCCAGGCGCTGTTTTATTGAGGCCTGAGGCCTCTGAGTGCGACCAGGCCGCCGGAACGATGCAACATCGCCAACGGATGTTGGCGATTTCCAGCCAACTTGGGCCAACCGTCGATGTCCGATCCTAACGAACCGAAGCGCACATTATATGCCGGCAAATTCATCTCGCTCGTCGCGCGGGGGCGCTGGGAGTACGCCACCCGAGATTCCGCGCAGCCTGCCGTGGCCATCGTGGCCGTCACGGATGACGACCGGATCGTGCTTGTCGAACAGCACCGGACGCCGCTGGGCGCCAATACGTTGGAGCTGCCCGCAGGCCTCAGCGGCGACGCTCCCGGGGCCGAAGATGAGCCGCTAGTGACGGCCGCGCGACGAGAGCTTTTAGAGGAAACAGGATACGTCGCCCAGCGGTGGCGGGAATTGGTCCTCGGGTATTCATCGCCGGGACTGACAGATGAATCGATCGTGTTGTTCCTGGCGGAAGGCCTGTCCAAAGCGGCTCCGGGCGGCGGCGACGAAAGCGAGGCCCTCACCGTGCACGAGATCCGGCTGGACGACGCGATCGAATGGGTGACGGGGCGGAACACGCCGCTCGACTTCAAAGTGCTGGCCGGCATCGCCCTCGCGCAGCGCGAACGAAGCCGCCGTCGAACCTCCGCAAGCGACGAGATCTGACGGCGCGACGCAGGAAACTCGGCGTAAGAGGTCCGGGCGATAGTGGCGGCCGACCCGATCAGAAGGGAAAACGCGCCGCCCGCCCACGACCTTTGTTTAACGGCCGCCAGCCGGCCGGCGTCGCTGGCCTAATCAGCGGCCAACAACTTCTTGAGCGTCATGACGTCGACCGGTTTCACCAGGTGGTGGTCGAAGCCGGCCTTGGCGGTGCGCTGGCGGTCCTCGATTTGGCCCCAACCGGTCAAGGCCACGAGTTTGGCGTGCTGGAGCTGCGGGCGGGCCCGGAATTGCTCGGCGACGTCGTAACCGCTTAGGTCGGGCATGCCCAGGTCGAGCAACACGATATCTGGCGGAGATCTATCGGCGGCTTCGAGCGCTGCCACGCCGTTATGGACCGCCTGGACGTCGCAGCCGAGGTACTTCAACACCGCCTCGATGCTCGCGGCGGCGTCCTCGTTGTCGTCGACCACGAGAATGCGCCGCTTGCCTGGCTGCTTGACGGGCAGTTCAACGGCCGCATCGGCCGTCGCGCTCGGCGGTTCCAGCGACCGGCTGGCGGGCTCCTCGGCGAGCGGCAGCCGCACGGTGAATTCGCAGCCCTTGCCGATTCCTGCGCTAACGACGTCGACCCGCCCTCCCTGCCTTTCCGTCAGCCTACGAACGATCGCCAACCCGATGCCAAGGCCTTCATGCGCCGATCGATGATCGCGGTCGGACTGCAGGAACATGTCGAACACCCGTGGCAACATCTCCGGGGCGATGCCGATGCCATTGTCGCGCACCGCAATGGCTGCCAGACCGCGTTCAGCGCGGACCGAGAGCCATACCTGGCCGCCGTGGGGGGTATATCTGGCCGAGTTATTGAGCAGGTTCGATACGACTTGAGCAAGCCGCACGGGATCGGCGACGACAGTTATCGCCTCCGGGGGCAACGACAGGTCGAGTCGATGTCCGGCCGCGTCGATTTTCGGCCGGCTCATTTCGACGGCAAGTTGCACGACTTCGGCGACGTTGAGGCGCTCGTGGCGCAGCTCGATATTGCCGCTGGTGATTCGCGAGACTTCCAGCAAGTCGTCTACCAGGCGGCCCAGGTTGTGCAGTTGCCGCGTCATAGCGCCGTAAAGTTGCTGCGTCGACGCATCGGCCCGGCCGGCGAGCAGCAGCGCATCGAGCGAGTTGCGCAGCGGGGCCAGCGAATTGCGAAGTTCATGGGCCAACGTCGCCAGGAATTCATCTTTCCGCCGATCGGCCTCGCGCAGCGATTCGTGGACTCGCTTCTGGTCGTCGATGTCGATCGCAGCGCCGACCCAGCGTAAGACGGCGCCGGTGGCGTCCTTCACGGGGCGGCTGCTGCCGAGAAACCAGCGATATTCGCCGTCGTGCCGACGGCAGCGGAAGACCAGTCCGAACGGCTCGCCCGACCGCAACGATTGCTGCCAAAGCTCGGTCACCCAGGGCAAATCGTCCGGATGCGGAATCGACGTCCAGCCTTGTTGCGCCACGTCGTCGTTCGTCAGGCCGGTATACGTCCGCCACGCGGGGTTCTGGTAGACTGGCCCACCGTCGGCGTCGGTCATCCATAACAGGGCCGGCACGGTTTCGCCGAGCGTGCGGAATACGGCCTCGCTTTGCCGCACTGCTTCCAGGGACTGCAGCCGCTGGGTGATGTCCACCGTAACGGCAAGCACGGCCATCGGGCGCCCCTGCGCGTCGTCGAGACGCGAGACGATGCTGCTGGTCCAAATGGCGGACCCATCCCCCCTAAGATACCGCCTATCGGTGGAAACCGGCCGGCCGGTCTCCAAGAGGCGCGCCCACCCCTCGGCGCATCGCGACAGATCGTCGGGGTGGGTGATATCGGCGTCGCTGCAGGCAAGGATCGACTCGCGAGAGCGGCCGAGCATCCGGCACAATTCGTCGTTGACTCGCTGGAAGCGGCCGTCGAGCGAGATCTCTGCGAACCCGGCGGCCGCTTGCGAGAAAATGGCGGCTAGTCGCGATTCGCTGGCCCGCAGCGCCGCCTCGGCTTGTTTCTGATCGGTGACGTCGCGCACAACGCCGACGAGCCGCAAACCATGCTGCTGGTCTTCATAGCACTTCGCAGTCTGGGCGACGCAGATCACCTTCCCGTCCACGGGTCGTATGGCCCGAAACTCGGTGGTGAAATCCGCCTTGCGCTTGACTGCGGCTTCCAATTCACGGCGATACCGGGGCGCATCGTCCGGATGAATTAACGAGAGGCCTTCCTCCAAGCGCGTGACCTGATAACCGGGGGGGAAACTCTCGTTGATCCAGCCGCTCTGCGATACGACGAGGCGGTCGGCGACAACGTCCCATTCCCAGATCGCCATCCGGGCCGCGTCGAGCGCCATGTGGAGGCGCTCTTCATCCGGCGCGGCACGCTCGCGGCGAATATCGTCCTGAGCGGCGTCGGCGGTTGCCATGCGGATTCCCTCGTCGGCGCCTGCGGTCGGAAGCACAATGGAGAACAGATTGCCCGCTAACGGCCGCAACTGATCAGGCTACGCGGCAAGAGCCTCGCAAGTTATCACGCCGCGCACGGCAACGGCAACTCGCCCGAAGGCTGGTTGCTCCAATCCGTAGGAAGATCACGTACAAGCCGCAACGAGCGATTCGTATGGCTTCTTGCGCGGCTAATGAAACCGTTGTTAATTTGGCTGTCGGCTGTCGGCTGTCGGCTGTCGGCTATCGGCTATCGGCTGTCGTCTGTCGGCCAGAGGAGAGAAAGAGCGGCCCTTTTCCGTCTTGCCGCTAGCGGCTAGGCAGGCCCGTTATGAGCCGCGCAGTTCAACAACCGATGTGCAACTAAGTGCGGCGTCTTCAACGGCAGAACATTCTGATCACTCCAGCAAGCAGCGTGCAGGAGAACAGCAGGCGAACCTGCCGGCTATGCGCGGGATCGTACCGAAGACATGCCGGGGTGCGTCTGGTGCACCTACCGAACTTTGCCTGGCAGAGAGGCTGCAAACGGCAACTAAACTGCCCGCCTACTCGCAGGGCGCTTTTCTCACGGCTTCGATTTGGATGGCAAGTTCGATCAGATGCAGTGCGAAGCCGTAGCCAATCGTCAATATTCCCAACTCTCGATCCGGCCGCGGAGCCCGGTCACCTGGGGCGCCGCCATGCCGCTTCGGCCGAGGTGAGCGGTTCGCCTTCTTCGATTTCTCGGCTTGCCTGAAGGCCCTTGGCCAGGGCGGCTTGAAACATTCGCACATCGGCTGCCGGGATCTCGTTGATTATCTCGTACCAGAGGATCCGTTCGACCGGCACATCGAGCACCCACTGCTGCTCCAGCAATGCAAGATCCGCCTCATGGCCATGAACTATTTGCCCCACCTCGGCTTGAACTCGGACCTTCGCCCGATCGTTGAGATGGGCGCGGCGGAGCCGCACAACGTCGACCTTGGTAGCTTCGCTGCTACGGTACACAGTAATCATCCACTTGCCCTGATGCGCCAGCCGAATCCATCGCTGCTGGGCCTCAACGGCCGCACTGCACAGGCGGCCGTCATGGCGATCGAGCTCGCGTCGCTGCCCGTCTTCAACGGCGAGGGCGGGCGCCAGGCTGTCCGATGTCCTTGCCGGGGCTCGTTCGTGCGTCCGATCCTTCAACGATGACACGATAACCTCCTCCAATTCCTGACGATCCGCTACGGCCACGGCCAATGACGAGAGAACAACCATCAATTTGAGGATTCGGCGGCAGGGACGCAAGAGCAAGCAGCGGCTTGGGGGTATTACGAGCACCCAATCCGGCGCCGTTGGATTACGAGACTGCAAGCTTCGCCGGACGAATTGCCGCAGCCGCCCGAGGCGACGGTGACAAAGCCGGCGACTCGATGCGCCGCGGACTGACGGCCGCGGCGACGCCGAGCCGAGCGTAGCGTCGTCGCTTCGATAATCGCTACTTTCGGAGTAACCAACCGGTAAATCCGCGCTCTGGAATATGGATGAATTGGCTCGCGGCAGCGAGAATCAGGGATATCGCCGAGCTATAAACGCATGAACGCCTACAAATCAAAATATGCGCAAGGCCTTGCCCTGGGGGCGTGGGCGCTGGCGATCGCAGTTCCCCTATCGACTGCGTTTGGCTACGTCCCTAACTCCCGGTGGACGGCCACCGCATCGGGCGCGGCCGGGAGCGCAGGCGACCCGATTACGCTTACTTGGAGCCTGGCGCCCAACGGCGCCGCCATACCGTCGCGGAACCCGAGCAACCTGATTTCTTATTTGGACGGAGCCTTCGGCGCCGGCGTCGGCGGCAGCGATTACACGCTTCGGCCATGGTTCAGCCTGATCAGCGACTCCTTTGATCGATGGAGCGAACTTGGGGGCGTCCTATTCGTGTACGAGCCGCATGACGACGGCCTGCAACTGACGACGGCTTCGGGAGTATTGGGGGCCCGCGGCGATATCCGCATCGGGGGCGCCAACGTCGACGGCGTCGGCGGCACGTTGGCCTACGCCAACTTTCCCGACGTCGGCGACATGGTCATCGACACGGGGGAGTCCGCGAACTTTACCGATGCGACCAATAACTACCGGTCGTTGCGCAATACGCTCATGCACGAGCTAGGCCATGCGATTGGCCTGGACCACGTCGAGTCGTCGACCGATCGGCTGTTGATGGAGCCGTTCATCGATACGGCGTACGACGGTCCGCAGCTCGACGACATTCGAGGATTGCACGGGCAGTACGGCGATGGGCTGGAGAAGAGCTTCGGAGGCTTAGGGAACGACGCGCCTCAACGGGCTACGAGCCTCGGACCGCTAGCCGCCGGCGAAACGCGGACTGTCGGCAAAGACGCCGCGACGGGCCAGACGGTCGGGCCGACCGAGATCGATTTCGTGAGCATCGCCAACAGCGGCGACTACGACTACTTCTCGTTCAGCGTGGCGGCGCCGTCGCTGCTGTCGGTCGAGCTTACGCCGCGCGGGGGAGTTTTCTTCCAGGCCGCGCAAGGCGGGCAGCAATCGTCGTTCGACGCCAACGCCCGCAATGATTTAGCGCTAGACCTATACGGGCCCGACGGAACGACGCTGCTTGCTACCGCCAATAGCGCGGCGGCCGGCGTCGCCGAGTCGATCGCCGAGGTGCTGCTTGAGGCGGCGGAGCAGTACTTCGTTCGGGTCTCAGGGACGAGCGCCTCGGTGCAGCTCTATGAGCTGTCGCTCACCGCGGCGAATGCCGCCGCGCCTTCAGCAGATTTTGATTTCGACGGCGACGTTGACGGAGTCGATTTCCTGGCGTGGCAACAGAATCTGGGGAAATCGGGCCCGTCGCTAGCGGGCGACGCCAACCATGACGCGGCCGTCGACCCTGAAGACCTGGCCATTTTCCACGCGCAGTTTGGCAACGCACCCGGCGGCGGCGACGCCGCGACAGCCGTTCCCGAGCCGGGTGCGACGGCCTACGTGGTCGTCGCCGCGATCGGAGCCCTGGCCTTTCAGTCGCGCGCGGCTACGAAGAGGGCGGCGCCCGGCGGGGGCAAGACCTCCAAATAGCGAATCGGGGCGCCCGGCGCGGCGTGCGCCGTCGAGCGCTCGAATAACGCGGCGCTCTACTGCCGCTACTTGCCAAGCCGCCAGCCGGACTGGTCGACGAGAATCGAGACGTGCCCCTGATAGCGGTCGTAGACCTCGCGCATCTGATCAATATCGTCGAAGTAGCCGACGACATGGGCGGCGCTGAAGGAGTCGCCGGCCTTCACGGGGCGTCCGTGGATCTCCTCGATCATGACGATGATGTCGCCGGGACGCTGGCTGCACCAGGCTTCGTACACGACCGACGGTTCGAGCGTCATGCCGGCCAGCCAAGGCCCGTCCTGGCCGGTCGTTTTGTCGCGCAGCCGATAGGCGCGGATGAAGCGCTGCGGCGTCTGGTTGAGATCGCGTCGATAGCCGAACTTCAAGTCGGGCGGAAACGGCTGCAGGAATTCGCTGGACGGAATATGGACGCCGTCGGGGCCGCCTAAATAACTGAGGTAGATCTCGCTGAACGCGTCGCCGCCGACATGCCGCACGCAGCCCGGCGTGTCGTTGCGGAGAAACATCTCGGGCGAGTCGTTGACGCTGTCGATCTTGTCCATGAGCAGGAAGAAGCGCTCGCCCTTGGGAAAGACCGCCAGTTGCGTCCAGCGGGATCCGGGCTGGCGCCCAGGCGCGGCGTATTCGAACTGGTAGGAGGTTTCCACGGCCACGAAGTCGTCGCCGCGGATAACGCGCGGCTGCACCGGCTTCATGCGGTGGCATAGCTGCGGCCCCTCAACCATGCGCTTGCGATGGCTGCTGCCGTGGGCCATCAAGGCGTAGTGCCGGCGAGCGGGATCCGTCTCATTGGCATACCAGGTATAGCGGCCGACGCCGTGGCCGTCGAGCGCGATCACCTGATCGGCGTAGGCCTCGTCGCTGCCGGCCTCCATTAGCCAATCGACGACCATGAGGCCGTCGCCAATTTCCCGAAAGCCGGTCCGTTTGTCTACGAACGATCCCTTTTCGATGCCGGTCATCCATTGCTTGGGGCTGGACTTGGGAATAACGGCCTCAAGGAGGTCGGTCTCGATTTTGACGGCGCGGTCGTCTTCAGAAACGACGACCCAGGAATCGGCGGACGCCGCCCCGGAGATCAACAGGGCGCCGTCGGACAGGGCGATGCTCAAGCCGCCCAGCAACACAGCGATGTATTTAGGCATGATTCATTCACCGAGGGCCTGGGCGGGCAGCAAACGCCGCCTGCGAAACGCTGCGCGCCGCATCAGTGCATCGCGGCGGCTACGGAGCCGATTCCGCCGCGATAGTAGTGGAAATGGACGTCGGGATGGTCTGCCAGCAGCGACATCGGGACGGCGGCGTCAGCAATGCGCTGCGATATCATCAGCGCCGTCAGCCGTTGGCCGAAGGGGTTGTCGTGGCAGCCGGCTTGCCAAATGCTGACGCGTTCGGCCTTCCAGGTCTCCACCGGCCCGACGGTACACGCCTGGATCGGCACGCGGCTGACCTGCCCTCCGCCGCTGGTGCGTGCGTTTTGAATGACGGTCATGGGATGCAGATCGACGACGCGCGTGCGGAGCTTTCGATACTCCTCGGGCGAGGGGGGCTGGTGCTTCCACTTGCCGACGCGCTGGGGCGGATCGTTGAACGCCCAGTGCTTAACCTCCCCCTGGCCGCCCTGCATGACTACGCAGCGAAACTCGTCGAAGGTCTTGCTGTATGCATCGAGGTCGCCCGTAGGAAAGTGGATATTTTGCATCCGGGGTCGCAGCCGACGGTCGATGCGATTGAAGCACAGTTCCATATCCGCCCGGGCGAAGCTGAAGGGATGGTCGGTCGCGACGGGCCGGCCCTCCTCGACCCATTCGTCCATGCCCCAGAAATGGGCTTCGAGCTTGCCTAGATTGAGTTCCAACGAATTGACAAGCCGCGCCACGAGCGGCAGTTGCTCCGTGGGACCGATCGGTCCGCAGATGCCCGCCGGCCTGTCGGGGGAGCTCTCGCGCCAGGCGGCGATGTATTCCAACGCTTCGGCGAGATAGAAGTCCTCTAGGGAGTCGTAAAAGTGGATCGTGAAGCCGGGGCGCGAAAGGCCCTTGAGCGTGCGCTCGGTTAATGCGGCGGCGTCGGTAAGGATGGCGGGATCAACCGTCGTATAGTCCCACCAGCCGGGAGCGACTTTACTGACGGGTCGGGAAGGGAGATCGCCGTTCATAGAGTGAAACGTTCGATGACTACCGGCTTGAAAATTGTCGGCGCGGTAACGCTGGGCGGGCAAGCTTTCGACGAATCGGCAACCGCAGGTCTGGCCCTCGCCTGCCGAAGACCTAAGCATACTCTACCATGGTTAAGCTGAAGCGTCTCAACGTCCTTCGGCGGATCGATTGGCCGCGGCGGCGTTGCGGAGGTCTTCGGCATGACGCCAGGTTTTCAAATAAACTAATAGGTCGGCCATCTGTGGCGGCGAAATTTGTTGCTCCAGGCCTTCGGGCATCAACGATCGGCCGCTGGAAAGCGATAACAGTTCCTCCCGCAAGATTGAAACGGTCTTCCCGTCGGGCCCGACGAGCATGACGCCCCCGTCGGATTCGGAGCGAATGAGTCCCTGATGAGCCAATCCGTCGGAAGTCAGGGCCGTGTAATTGATATAGTTGGCGTCGATCGCCCGATTCGGATCGAGAATATCAGTCAGGAGCTGTGCTGAGCTCTTCATGGACGAATCGCCGATGTCGGGACCGATCGCCACCCCGTCGGCGCCAATCCGATGACAACCGGAGCACGAGGCGGCGAATACCTGTCGGCCGCGTTGAACGTCGCCGGTAAGCTTGAGCGCCGCCTGATAACGGCCAACGACTTCTTCCCGGTCCTTGGTCGCGGCGCCAAACAGGCGCTCGGCATGCCGCTGGACGTCGGGATCGGCGTCCTCGAGTAGCTTCAGCCGGGAGGCCGGATCGATTTCGGCGGCCAGCAGGTCGTCGCTCTCGGCCGCAGCCAGCAGGGCGACGGACCACTCGGCTCGCGACGCGAGGAGCTCGACGATCGCCCGACGCACCGAAGGCGATTGAGCGGACCAAAGTTGTAGCAAGACCGGCGGCAGCTCTGCGCCCGTTTGCCGTCGAAGCGAGTCCAGGACCGCCAGCTTCAGCGCGGGCGACGCCGGCTGGGAAAGCACATTGACCAGCGGCGTGGCGCTCGACGATCGTCCGTCGATCCGCAGAAAATGGACGGCGGAGATTCGGTCCGCTTCGGGCTGCTCGTCGTCCGCCGCGAGGTTCAGCGCGGCGTCGAATAGCTGAACAATGGCGTTGTGGGCCGGCCGGTTTTGACCCTGCACGATTGCCAGCGCGGCGGCCAGCGCGAAGCGCCGCGCTTCCAAGGCTTCGGCGGCGGCTACCAGTATTCTGCGCGACGTCACAGGATCGGTGGGCGGCAAATGCTCGAGGACCGCGGCGACCGCCGCGGGTCCGCCCGCCGCTACGACGGCGCGCATCAGTTCGTTAGCCAAGCCGTCGGACAAGGCCGTGCTGGGGCCTGCTTCGTTCCGCCCAGGCGCGGAGGGCAACAACGCAATCAGTAAAGCGCTCGCCCGATCCTTCGCCGCTAATGCGATCGCCCGGCAAGTCCATTCGTCCAGGCTATCGCGGCGAGCGATCTCGATTAAGGCGGGGGCGGCGGGCTCCGAGGCTAGAAACATCGATGACAACGCGGCCTGGTAGCGCACGTGCGGCTCGGAGTCGGAAGCGCGAAGCAGCATGGCGGCTGCGACCTGCGGCGACGATCCGACATGCGGTTCGGCTAAAATAAGGGCTTGCTGGCGAACGTCAGCGAAAGGATCGTTAAACGCCGCGAGCAAAATTTGAGGCGGAAGGGCCGTTTGTGCATCGAGAATCGCCAGCGCAAGGCGCCTTGCCGACGGCGATCTTCCGGTTTGGGCCATCTCCTGTAATTTCGGAAGGGCCGCGTCGGCATTCGCTTCCAGCAGAAGGCGCATGGCCGTCGCGCGGGTCCACGCGGTGGGATGCGCCACCAGCTCAACCAGCCGCTCCGGTTCGCTTGGGAGGGGCCGCGGAATGGACGCGCCGCTGGGCTGCGGCTGGCGGCTTCTCACGCGGTAGATCCGTCCGCGATCGTTGCCAAGGCGCAGGTCCGGGCGGTTTCGCAGCTCCTCGGGCATCCACTCAGGGTGTTCGATGATCGCCCGGTACATATCGACGACGTACAAGGCGGCGTCCGGGCCGGCGTACAGATTGACGGGCCGGAACCACTCGTCGGCGGCGGTGAGGAATTCGTCGTTCTGGTCGACTCGCTGCGCCGTTAGGGCGGCTCCTTTGGGCGCCAAAACCTCGCGATGAACGAGGTTGGCGGTTGGCTCGCAAATAAAGGCGCTACTGCGCCCTGGCAGAGCCGCTAGTGCCTGGTCGCTGCAGATCTCAACGCCGCATGCTGCCGTAAACTGGCCGGCGTGCTGAGCGGACGTGGTCAGCGCCCGGCTGCGGGGAAAGAGTCGCGATTCGATGCCGGCGGCCGCGACGTCGTGCACCACGCCGGGGACGATCAAGCGCGGATTGAGTTCGAGATACCGCTGCTCGATCATCACCTGCATGAGCGGATTGCGGTTGCTGCAGGTAAAACGACGGCCGAAGTCGTCAAGCGACATTCCAAATTGGCCGTTCCCGCTTACCGCCCGGCATTGACCGGTGCGGGGGTTGAAGGCGAAATCCCGGCCGTTGATGTTAAGCGGCGGTTCGGCCGGGCGTCGATGGTTGTTGATCAGACCGCCGCGGAGGCCCCCGGCGACGTAAATCCAGCCGTCGGCGGCCAACGTAGGATGGTTGGCGCGAAGCTGCTCGTTTTGTTCGGCGAATCCTTCGTACCAGGTTTCCTGATGGTCGGCGCGGCCGTCGTTATTGTCGTCCGGGAAGTAAGCGATTTCGCCAGCGAGCGTGACGAAGGCGCCCGTCCCCCAAAGCTGCAAACCGGTGGGAAACAGTAGTCCGTCGGCGAAGGTGCGGGCCGTCTCAAACCGCCCGTCGCCATTACGATCTTCGAGGATGCGAATACGCGAGGCGGGCGCCGCGCCCTCGCCCAGTACCGGGTAATCGCGCATCTCGACTACCCAAAGGCGGTTTTGTGCATCGAACGCGATGGCCACCGGATCGACGACCTCCGGCTCGGCAGCTACCAATTCGATGCAGAAGCCGTCAGGCAAGCGAAAGTCGGCCAGGGCCGCGGCGGGCTCCAGCGGCTCGCTAGCCCCTCCAGCGTGCGCCGTGCAGCAACTTAACACTGCCGCAAGTGCCACCGATAATCGCCTGGCGAAGAGGCGCTTACGTGCTGGGACTGGAAGATCGCTCATCGGCGGGGCGGCGGTATGCCTGGACGACAAAGAATGCGGAATCGGCAAGGCGGCCTCGGCCATGTTTGCACTGCGGCTTCGCCAAAGCAAGGCACGCTCAAACAAGATTCAGCACTGAAGTCGATTGCGCCCTGTGACCGCTCGGACGCGCGCTGCCATCTGCCCCCGTGCGTGAACCTGGCAGGGCAAATGCCATGCGGCTCCAGAGGCTACTCGCGCCGAACGTGCGATGCTGCTGAAGCGCCGGCCGAACGACAGCGGCGCAAGGTGCGCGCTCGATCGCTGCCGACATAATTTAACGCCGTGCATCGACGTGCGAAAAGGCCGCTAGCTCTCGCCGGCGCCGCGTTAGTTAAGGCTACGGTACACCTAGAGAATTTGAGGCTCAACAACTGGGGGGCGGCAGGGTTAAAGTCCCCGGATGGGGAGTCTGCGGCGTTCCGAAGCGTACGTTTTGACGCCGTTTTTGGCGAACCGGCTTACGCGGGCGCTTCAGTCTCGCCCTGACTAACCGCTGCTTCTGGGGAGTCGTGGGCGCAGCGCGACGATCACCTGTTGATTCTTGCGCCGCTATCGAACGCGTTACGAAGCGGGCTGTCGGCTTGCGGCAGGCGGCAGGCGGCCGGCGGCCGAGAATAAGCGTTCTTTCGTCTTGCCGCCAGCGGTCAGCCGCCAGCCGACAGCCAGGGACGGTTTATTGCCCGCGCCGCAACCAGTGATGCCTAACCTCGGATTTCTCGCCGCGCCGCTGTATGACGTTCCCGCAGGCAAGCAGTGCGACGCAGGACAACAGGAGTGCTCCCGTATCCGGTTCGGGCACGGCATGTAGCAGTTCGGCTGAAGCTGGCGAGCCAAATCCGGCATTCCAGAGATGCAGATCGGATGTGGAATAAGGATTCGGCGACCCGCCCTGTTGCCAACTCAGAAAGTCGACGCCGTCGACTTGGCCGTCGACATTAAAGTCACCGGGAAGTGCACCGCCAATAAACGCAAATTCCCCAGGTAGAAGTGAGACATTCGATAGAGCCGCTCCAGCAACGCTGACGTTGACCGTTACAATTTCAGTCGGGTTGCCAGTTGGAAGGAGCGTCGTATACACGCCGCCGGCGGGGAGCGAAGCGATTGGAACGGGTTCGCCGGATCCCCCAAACATGGCGTCGCGCAGGAAGCCGCCGCTCAACAGCGGAATCTCGATGGTGCGGCCGACGCCGAGCGTGGGTGACTGCAGTGGCGTAAGCGTCAGGTTCACGATCAGCAAGGAATCCTGCGGGTATGCATCGCCAAGCGGGTTCGACTCGACGCGCATCACGGCGGCGATTGCATTGGCTGGCGCGCTAGCTTGAACGTGTTGGAAATACGGGTCGAAGGCGTCAACGCCTTCAAGAATTCCGTAGACGTCGGCGCCCCCCGCCAGTCCGGCGATCATGGCCGTTTCGGTCGTACGTCCGGCGATAAAGGGATTGATTCGCTTATTGCCGCGAAAGAAGTAACTTTCTTGAGCATTGCCAATCGACGTTCCAAAATCGGGTTGAAAGCGCCCGTTGTCGAGCACGAGATATCGTCCCTCGTCAGCGCTAACGCCCGTCGGGCTCGTGCCGGGAGACGTATTGATAACGCCTCCTTCGGCATTGAATAGCGTGGATTGGAACTTCACCATTCCTCCAGCGCCGCCGCCCCCGTTTCCTCCGGCGCCGCCTTGACCACCATTCCCACCGCGGCCGCCATTGCCGCCCGCGCCCCCTAGTCCTGGTAATCCGAGTGAGCCGGTAATTGTGCCAGCTCCGCCTCCACTGCCTCGCGTGCCAGTCGAGCCACTCAGAACTTCTACTCCGGAGCTTCCACGAACACCATTGCCGCCCCGGAGCAAGATCTCTCCGTGGAAGTCGATTGCTCCCATTGCCCGTATCTCGACTGCGCCGCCGCCTCCCCCGCCGTCTCCACCGGCAAATCCTCGTCCGCCGCGGCCGCTGAGCCCGCCAGTGCCGCCATTTCCTCCACGGCCGCCTCTACCGCCTGTGTCGCCATATCCTGCTCCGCTTCCGCCGCCGCCACCGCCGCCACTACCGCCAGCGCCTGCTCCCCCTCCTCCTCCACCTCCGCCACTGCCACCGCCGCCGCCGCCATTTCCGGCAGACAGTTCCAATATTGAAAGGGCGTTATCAAACTGGCCTCCGCCTCCGTCATATCCGTTCTTGCCAGGCTGTCCATTCACGCCATTGCCGCCGGTAATACCGTCGTCGCCATCGCCGCCATTGCCGCCGTTATCAATGGGACTACCGTGTTTGCCGCCAGTTCCGCCATTGATTTCCGTGCTCGCCCGAACACCACCGGCGCCGCCCATCCCGCCAGTGCCGCCTGCTCCCCCGTTCAAATAATCGTAGGGAGAATTGAATCCTGATCTGCCGGGCGATCCAAATTGACCGTCGCCACCATTCCCGCCCCGAGCACCCGAGAGACCTAATTCACCATCAGCTCCTCGCGTGCCGGAATGATGATCAAAAAATGGCCAGCCTCCTACAGTTCCGCCGGCCCCTCCCGCGCCCCCAATTCCGCCGTATGCCCCCTCGCGTTGAAGTCCGCGGCTGCCGAGCGAGTTCGATCCCAAACCGCCGTCGCCGCCGCCGAGGATTCCGTCGCGGCCGACTGAATCAAAATTCATGACGACTGTTCGGGCGACATAGACGTCATCGCCGGCGAACAGCGACAGGGGCCGGGATCCTTCGGCCCGCACGCTTTGGCCGTCAAAGAAACCCAGTTCCCCTAGGAAACGGAATTGTTGCACACTGTCCACAATCGACGAAACGAACGGTGTTCCGTTGATCTCTGTGACTGGAGCCGCATTGACCGTCACCTGGCCGGTATCGGTGTTGAATAGAAACTCTTGGGCATTGCACTCGGCCCAAGAGGCCAGGCCGAATTGCCATACAAGAAGCAGACGACAACCTCTGATAAGAAACGTGCGCATCGCAATTCCTCTGTTACGTAAGCTGCATCACGCGGAGCATTGGCTATTCATTGGAAATCAGATCGCGCTTCGTTCCGCCGCCGGGCCGGATTCCGTGTGGAGCGCAGCGCAAACTTGGAAACCGCCAGCCGACCAGGGCGGCGCCGCACCTCAAGGGCCGGCAGCCCGCCCGGCTCCGGCACGTGACGGCGCTGACCAACGAGCCCGTCACGGCTTCACGTTCCGACAGCGAGGCACGACAATCGGCCTGGTGCACGTCTGAGTCTGGCTCGGCGTCGCCAGGCGTGCAGGGCGTTTCCCGCTTGCCGAAGCCGACGGTCCAAGCGGCCAAATCCTTTGCGCCGACGCTGGCGACTTTGTCAAGGTCGCTGTCCGAAGGTCCTGAGCTATCGCAAGGGTTCATGTGTTGCTCGCTTCCGCCGGCTCGCGTAAGGCGAAAGTCGCCTTAAGGGTAAAGATGCGAACAGAGGCAGGAATTTTCTCGAAATCTGCAAAAATACTCCCTTTCTTGTGTTGGCCGCTGATTCATGCATATTGCAGAGACGTCGTTTCTCATTCACCGTCTGCCGCCCCGAAATTTGGCTCGCGGCCATGAATGCACCCGCGTCCCACAGCCAGGTGGCCAGTCTGCTGGAACACGCGCGCGAGGAGGGCGCCGCCCGCGACCGTTTGTTGGCCATGTACCGCCCTTACTTGAGCGTTCTGGCGAGGCAGCGGCTGCCGAGGATCGTCAGCAAGCGAGCCGATGGTTCGGATGTCGTGCAGCAAACGTTGATCGACGCCTTGCGCGGACTGCCCGGCTTTCGCGGGGCCTCGGAGCCCGAATTCACTGCATGGATGCTTAAGCTCCTCGAACGTAACTTGCTGCAAACGATTCGCCGCAATACGACGGGCAAACGCGACGTGCGGTTGGAGATCGAGCCGACCTCGGCGTCGGCGTCAGCCCAAGTGGTATGGCATTCGTTGGCCGGCGACGGCTTTAACCCCATCAGCAGCGTCTATCGCGGCGAAGCTGCGCTGGAGCTTTGCCAGGCTCTGGAAAGGCTGCCTGCGGACCAGCGCACCGCCGTTGAGCGGCGGTATCTCGATCGCTTGCCGCTCAACGACATTGCGAAGGAAATGGAGCGCAGCGTCTCGTCGGTCGCCGGCTTGATCCGTCGCGGCGTCGAGGCGCTTGAAGCGATTCTGCCCGCCGAGCTCAGGGAGTCGTCCTAAGTGCAAACCGGAAGACCTTCCGTTGCCAACGACGACGGCCTCGCGGATGCCGCGCTGGCGGAATACTTTGCGTGTTTGGACCGCGGCGAGGTCGTCGACCTGGAAAAACTTATCGCCTCGCACCCGGGCTGCGAGTCCGCTCTGCGGCAGTTTGTCAATCGCGAGCGGAAGCTGCAGGCGCTGGCATGGCATTCGGCGACCGCGAGTTATCAGTCTGGCCAAGCGATCGGCGACTTCCGCCTCGTGCGTGAACTGGGCCGCGGCGGCATGGGCGTTGTTTATGAAGCCGTGCAACTCTCGCTGGGACGGCGCGTCGCCCTAAAAGTCTTGCCAGGTACTTCCGACTCCGACGCCCGAAGCCGCGCCCGGTTTCGGAATGAATCCGACATCCTGGCCCAATTGCGGCATCCGCATATCGTCAACGTCTTCGTCGTGGGCGAGGAGGGCGGGGCCTGCTACTACGCGATGGAACTGATCGACGGCGGCGACGCCAACCTGCTGATAGAAGACCCGCTGCATTCCGCGGCCGATGCGGCTGATTGCGACGGGGCCGATTCGACCGCCAGCGTCGGGGGCGCCTTGACGGAACGTCCGAGCCGCGCTCGTGCAGAACTTGGCAGCAACGGCGCCAAACCCTGCAGTCCAACTCCAGCGAAGCTCGGCGCGTGGCAGGAACCGGGAGATCGATGCCGGCGCATTGCCACGATCGGGCAGCAGATCGCCGGCGCCTTATCGCACGCCCACTCATGCGGAGTGCTGCATCGCGACGTCAAACCTTCCAATATTCTCTTGGACCGGCGCGGCTGCGCCATTCTCTCGGACTTCGGCCTGGCTCGCATGCGCGGGCAGGAGACGCTGACAGAATTAGGAAACGTTGTCGGCACGCTTCGATATGTGGCGCCTGAAAACGTCTCGACGACGGCTGGCAGGGCGGACGAGCGAAGCGACGTCTACGCGCTGGGAGCGTCGCTGTGGGAGATGCTCGCCCAGCGCCGTTTATTCGAAGGGGGCCAAGGCGCATCGCTCGTACGCCGTATTTTGGAGGAACAGCCGGAGCCTCCTTCGCGTTTTCGGCGCGACGTTCCCCGAGACCTGGAGACGATTGCCCTTTATGCCCTGGCGAAGCAGCCGGAACGGCGCTATCAGTCGGCCGATGCGATGCGCGATGATCTGGAGCGATTCCTTGAGGGGCGGCCCATTTCGGCCCGTCGAACGGGAATGTCCGAGCGAGCGTTGCTCTGGGCGATGCGGCATCGGAGGATGTCGCTTAGTTTAACGGCGGCAATTGTCCTGGGGGCTTTGGGCGCTGCGCTGTCGGCCATCCTGATCGCCGGCGCCAGGCAACAAGCCGTGGACGCCCTGGCGGCAAGCCGGCGTAGCGAGGCGACCGCGCGCCAGCAATCTGAGACCGCAGCAGCCAGCGAGCGGTCGGTTCGCCGCATGCTCTACGCGACGGATATGGCCCTGGCAGGGGCCGCCTGGCAGGCGGGCGATCCCGGCCGGGCGCGCCTACTGCTAGATCGTCACAGAGCCGATTCGGTCTCGAGGCCGGGTTCCGTAACGTTCGACCCGCGCGGCTTCGAATGGCACTTCCTCCATCGGCAATTAACGCCCCAGTCCGAAGTGCTGTACCAAGGCGAAGACGCACTGTATACGATCGCCCAAGCGCCGGACGGGCGCTCTTTCGCCACGGCGGGACGCGAATCAATCGTGCGGTTGCACGATCCGAAGACAGGGCGCATCCTTCGTTCAAAACCGACTGATCAGGGCGAAATCAATGGCCTGTGCTTCAGTCCTTCGGGGCGTTACCTGGCGACCGGCGGAGACGACGGTACCGTCAAGATTTGGACCGTCGATGACCTGAGTCTCCATCGATCGGTCCAGGCTTTAGAAAGCAAAGTCTTCTACGCCGAATTCTCTGATGGCGATGACCGAGTCGCTTGCGGCGGCGAAGGCGCTGCGCAAGTGATAATTCACATTCCCTCCGGCAGTATCCCACACCGGCTGGTCGGCCCAGAGCCGCCGAAGTCCGGCCTGCGATCGGCCGTATCACTGGACGGGTGCATTACTCCATCGCGCAAGCGGCTGATAACGGCGCGGTATATTCGGTACGCCGAGGGCGTCGACGGCGTCGATATGTGGGACCTTGTCGACGGCGCCCGACGGGAGCTCGCGTCGATAGAAATGCCGTTGGCCGTGGTATGCGATAGTACTGAAGAACGGGTCTTCGTCGCCGGCGCGGCCGAGTTGCAGGTAATTTCCGTCAAGAGCGGCCGACTTCTAAATTCGACCCCCATGACGAACCATGGCGAATCGCTGGCGCTGTCGCCGGACGGACGACAGCTTGCCCTGGGAACCGCAACCGGCGAACTACTTGTCTGGAATGTGAACGACGGGTCGGAGGCTGTCGCTTTGACGCTGCGCTGCCGCATGCGCGTTCACGACGCCGACCTGTTCGACGCCAGATTTGAATCGGACGGCGCCTCGGTGCTGTCGGCCAGCCGTGACGGAACCGTGCGGAGAACGGTTATCGGCGGCGAACCGGAATTGTTCCGCGAGCTTCAGTGGGCTCGCGGCCGCGCCATCCAGCCAATCCCTGCGTCGGACCTGGTGCTTGCGGACAACCCGCTGGCAATTCGCGATTGGCAAACAGGGCGAATCGTCCGTCGCCTCTCGAACGATCGGCCGCGCGTGCGCGCCATAAGCGCCGACGGCAAGTTCGCGGCTGCGGCAATTTCCAACGCCGTGCGCGTCTGGAATCTCCGTAGCGGCGAATTGATTCTTGACCTCGAACGGCCGTTGACCAACCTGGAAAATTGCAGTTTGTCGTTTGCCCACGGCCGCCCGCATCTCGTCGTCAGCGACGGGCATTTGCGCGACGCGGAACATCGCTTAGAGGCGTTCAGTTTGCCGGACGGGCGGTGCACTACTCTGACCGACATTCCAAACCAGACCCAATGGATGTATGGTTGCATCGACGGCGGAATTGTCTTTCGAGAATTTGACCCGCAGGGAGTCGCGTGCGTGGACTTCCCTTCAGGGCGCGTTCGGTGGCGACGCCCGCCGTTTGAAGTGTACGCAAATAGAGCGGCCATGTCTCGCGACGGGCGCTGGCTAATCGCCGCTGACTTGGAGCGCCACGCGCTCATGCTCCTCGATTGCAGCACCGGAATTCTCAAGTACCGCGTGCCGTGCCATACAAGGGTCGGGGCGCTGGCGATAGCCGACGTCGGCTCGTCGTTTTTCGTCGGCGATGTTGAGGGGGCAGTCTCCGTCTGGAGTCTTGAGCACGGGCAAAAACTCTTTGATCTTGCGCGCCTCGACTCGCCGGTCGTAGGTCTGTACGCCGCGGGGCGCAGGGTGCTGGCTGCCGTCGTAAAGAACATGGACGGCAGCAACGTGCGTTGCTCTTACGAGTTCAGCGCGGAATGAATCGGCTCGCGAGCGGCGACCAACGCGCCGTATCGCAGCACACTTAACAGGGGGCCGTTTACTGCGGCGGAGTCCCAGGCAGGGGAAACTCGGCTGGCTCCACGAGCTGAACGCCGGGGGCCGCGGTGATTTCCCTTATTGACCGTTGCGCGGCTAAAGAGCCGCGGCAGTCCCGGCCTCCGGCCGGCGGTCGCTTTCCATGGGGAAAACGTCGATCCCAAGGGGACGCGACCCGGGCACGGCCGGGGTGCATTCGGTGAGTCCATGGCTCATTGACGCCGCAACGCTCAACAGGAAAAGCCCCGTGCCCTTGATGGCGAGGTCGGCAAAATCGCGCAATAATGAAACGGCGATACGTCGAGCTCTACAGAAGTTGGCGAGCGCGCCGGGCCGAGACTACACTCACATCCGGGATGTCGAACTATGCTCATTCCCTGCAACCAAGCCATCCCGCTAGCGGCGCTGGTGTTCGTCTTAGCGAGCATGGGCTCGAGTGGAAATGCCGTTGAGCTTGCCGCAAAGCCGGTTGTTAATCGCGACGCCGACGCCCAGATGGCGCTCAGCGGACCAGTCCAGCGCTACATCGAGGCCGTGTCCACAAACTGGTTGCTGCGGGCGCCGCGCGATAATCCGGCCATGCTGCAGATGCTGGCGGAGCGCGATCGGCCGCCCTACCGCAATCTGCTGCCCTGGTCGGGCGAGTTCGCCGGCAAGTATCTCACAGGGACGGTACAGGTCCTTCGCACCAGCGAGAACGCCAAGCTGCGGGCCGCCACCGAGCGGTTCGTGCACGACCTGCTGGACTGCCAGGAGAGCGACGGCTATCTAGGGCCCTTTCCCCGCAAGTACCGCCTGACCGGCAAGGCGCCCAACACTGGCAGCGACGCCGAGCCGGGCGACACCTGGGATCTGTGGAACCATTATCACGCCCTCGTCGGCTTGCTCTTGTGGCACGAATACGCGAACGACTCAAAGGCGCTGGCCGCCGCCTGTCGCATCGGCGATCTGATGTGCGAGAAGTTCCTCGATGCGGGCGCACCCGTGTCGTCGACCGGTAGCTTTGAGATGAATCAGGCGATCGCCCACGGCATGGCGCTGCTCTACAGGCGCGCCGGCGAGCAGAAGTATCTCGAACTGGCCGAGCGGACGGTCGAAGACTTTCAAGCGCCCGGGGCCGGCGACTATCTGCGGATGGGGCTCAACAAGGTCGAGTTCTATCAAACCCCAAAGCCCCGCTGGGAAAGCTTGCATCCGATCATGGGACTGGCTGAGCTGTACCAGATCACCGGCAACAGGCAATACCGCGAGGCCTTCGAGCATCTCTGGTGGAGCGTCGCCAAGCTCGATCGCCACAACAACGGCGGGTTTTCGTCAGGCGAGCAGGCCCAGGGCAATCCGTATCACCCAGGCGCCATTGAAACGTGCTGCACGATCGCCTGGATGGCCATGAGCGTCGAAATGCTGCGGATGACGGGCGACCCGATCGTGGCTGACGAGCTGGAGCTTTCGACGCTTAATCAGGTCGTCGGCAGCTACTCGCCCACAGGGCGCTGGAGCACTTATAACACGCCGATGAACGGCCGCCGCATCCCCAGTACGCAGGATATCGCCTTCCAGATTCGTCCCGGAAGCGAGGAGCTGAACTGCTGCAGCGTCAACGCCGCTCGCGGCTTCGGCATGATCAGCGACTGGGCGCTTATGCGGGACGAGGATGGGCTAGTGCTCAATTGGTACGGTCCATCCGAATTTGAAACGACTGTCGGCGGCGTCTCCGTGAAGCTTCGCGAGGAAACCGATTATCCGCGGACTGGCAACATCACGCTGCACGTTAGCCCCTGCCAAACCGCGCGTTTCTCCCTGAAGCTCCGCATTCCTCACTGGTCGAAGCAGAGTCGCGTCGCGTTGAACGGCGAAGAGCTCGCGGTCAAGCCGGGCGCCTATGCCGCGATCGATCGACGGTGGGAGGCGGGCGAAGTCGTGACGATCCAACTGGATATGACTGCCCGCTACTGGGTCGGCGAGCGCGAGTGCGCGGGCAAGACCAGCGTGTATCGCGGTCCGGTGCTGTTGACATTCGAAGAGGCGAAGTCGTCGAACGCCGCCGAATTTGCGGGTCCCAACGGTCCGCCCACATTTGATGTCCGTGACATTGAACGGGGCCAGCTTGCCGAGACGCCCGCCGACGCCATCGTCGTACTGAACGTGCAAGACGCCTCTGGAAAGACGCACGCGCTGCGCGACTTCGGGACTGCTGGCTATGAAGCGCCTTACCTGACCTGGCTAAAGATCGACGGCGCCCCTGCTGCGCCGTTCAGCAAGCAAAATCCATCACGCACGGCCCGGGCGGCAGTAGCGGAGTGAACGGACGGGAATGACGGGCCCCTCTTCCGTAGAATCAGTCCTCGGCTCGGCCAGTGGACTTAGGGCTGCCAGCCGCTCTGCTGAACGGCCGGCAGTTTCCCACGTCTTGATCCGCAAGTCGCGGTTGGACCGCCGTTGCACGGCCGCGGCCTGGTGAGTCACAATGGGAGCGGCCCCGCCGCGCTAGTCTCTCGGGGTCCGGTCCCTGCCCGCTGGTCGATAGCGGCGCCGCGGCGAGCATCTGTCACACGCCAATTCAGCACTTTTGCCTCTATGACGTCCGTCTCTGCCACGCCTGCCTCGCCGGAGCGACATGGCTTTGAGGCGGACGACCTGGCGTCCGCGGCACAGACTGCGGCCGCTCGAGTCATCGGCGTAAGCAAGTCTTTTGGCGGCGTTCAGGCGCTTGTTGACGTAAGCCTTGACCTGCGGGCCGGCGAGGTCCATGCCCTCTGCGGCGAGAACGGAGCTGGCAAGTCTACGCTCATCAAGATCCTCTCCGGCTACTACGCCTGCGACAGCGGCCGCGTCGAAGTTGCCGGCGGGCCGCTCGCCGCGAACGTCCATGCCGCCAGCGAGTTGGGCGTCAGCGTCATTCATCAGGAGTCTGTTGCTTGTCTCGACCTCGACGCGGTAGACAATGTTTTTGTGGGCCGCGAAATCCGCACGCTCGGCGGGCTGCTGCTCGATCGGCGGCGGATGGAACGGCACACGGTCGAACAACTGCAGCGACTCGGCGAGCATGTCCCCGTAGACCGCCCGGTCGGGCAGTTGTCGCTCGCTCAGCGGCAGATGATCGGCATGGCCCGCGCGCTGTCACAGCAATGCCGCGTGCTGGTCATGGACGAGCCGACGGCATCCCTTTCCGCTCGCGAGGCGGAAACCCTCTTCCGCATCGTTCGGCAACTGCGCGGCGAAGGAGCGGCGATCCTCTACGTCAGCCACCGACTGGAGGAGATCTTCGCTCTGGCTGATCGGGTCACCGTGCTGCGCGACGGCCGGCACGTCGAAACCTGTCCCTTAGGCGAGCTGACGCCTGCTCGGTTGATCGAGCTGATGGTTGGCCGCGGAGTGGAGCCGCTCGCGCGCCATCGCCAGGATCCCGCGATCAGGCCGGAAGCCAAACGTCTGGAAGTCGTCGGGCTTACGCGGCAGGGGCAGTTCGCCGAAATCTCTTTCAGCCTGAAGGAGGGCGAAGTCGTCGGAATGGCTGGCCTGGTCGGCGCTGGCCGCAGCGAGGTAGCCGGGGCGATTTTTGGAATCGATGGTTACGACGACGGCGGCGTCCTGGTGGACGGCGAGCCGCTGGAAATGGGCTCGATTACCGCCAGCATCGAACGCGGCCTGGCACTTGCGCCTGAAGATCGGCAGCAGGACGGCTTGGTGCTTCCTATGTCGGTGGCCGAAAACCTTACGCTCGTCGTCCTGGGCTCGCTCGCCCGCGGCGGCCTCATTCGCCGCCAGGCGGAGCGTGAAACAGCCCAGCGGCTCGTCCGGGGACTCGACGTCCGCGCCGCTCGCCTGACGTTGCCGGCGGAGGCCCTCTCGGGCGGCAACCAGCAGAAGCTCGTGATCGGGAAGTGGCTCGCCGCTAAGCCTCGGATTCTCATCCTCGACGAGCCGA
Source organism: Pirellulales bacterium (assembly GCA_020847515.1). Taxonomy (GTDB): domain Bacteria; phylum Planctomycetota; class Planctomycetia; order Pirellulales; family Lacipirellulaceae; genus Lacipirellula. The sequence continues at coordinate 32,936 of JADLBW010000050.1, forward strand.
CGCGCGGCGTCGACGTGGCGGCCAAGGCCGAAATCCATCGCCGCATCCGAGAGCTTGCGGGCGAGGGGATGGCAACGCTGGTCATCTCGTCGGAACTGCCGGAAGTCCTGCGGCTGAGCGACCGTATCCTCGTCATGCGCCAAGGCCGCATTGCGGGCGAACTCTCTGCGGCGGACGCTACCGAACAACAGATACTGCAGCTTGCGCTTCCTGCGGCCGACCGTGAAAGCCGCGGGGCGGGGTCGGCGGGAGCGTATCGGCGCGGGGCGGCATTCGATTCACGCTCGCCGTTGGGCGAGTGGCTGAAGCACCGCGAGTTGTGGCTCTTTGCCCTGCTGCTGGCCATCTTTGCGACCGTCGGGGCGATGAAACCCTCGTTTCTCGCACTAAGCAATCTGCTGGACGTCGGCGCCGAAGCGGCGCCCACCGCGATCATCGCCTGCGCGGTCGCTCTGGTGGTGATAACCGGCGAGATTGATATCTCCGTGGGATCGCTCGCCGGGCTGACGGCAGCGGTTCTCGGGCTGTGCTGTTACGGTCCCGAGGCGCCGATGTGCGCGCCTGCCGGCGCTAGCTGTGCGCTGGCCGTCGCCGTCGGCGTCGGCGCGGTCAACGGCCTGCTGGTGACCGTCGGCCGCGTGCCGTCGATCATCGCCACGCTCGGCATGCTGACCGTACTGCGCGGCGTTACCACGCTGATCATGGGCGGCCGCAGCATTGGCGGGCGGCCTGAATCGCTCCGCGAGTTGGCGACGGGCGCGTGGATGGGCGTGCCTACGAGCATCTGGATCGGCGCCGCCGTCGCCCTACTGCTGGCGGTAGTTGCTTGTCGCACGCCGCTGGGCCGGCGAATGTACGCCGTCGGCAGCAACCCGCAGGCCGCGCCTCTCTTGGGCGTCTCGGTGGGCAAGGTGCGCTTCATCGCCTTCACGCTGGCGGGGTTCATGACTGGCGTGGCGGCGCTGCTGTTGGCCCCGAAGAACTCGATCATCCAGCCGAACCTGGGCGAGGGCCTGGAACTGCTGGTGGTCACGTGCGTCGTCGTCGGCGGCACCTCCATCAGCGGCGGCCGGGGCTCGATCCTGGGCGTCGTGCTGGCGGTAATTTTCCTGTCGCTCGTGCCGACGGCGCTAACGTATGTCAGCGCTCCGGCGGAATGGCGGCTCGCGATTCAGGGGTCTCTCATTCTCGTCGCAGTGCTTGCCGACCATTACATGCAGGCGCTCCGGCCGCGGGGAGGCGTCCGATGAGCGCCGTCGCCGCCCCTTCGGTTAAGTCGCCTCGGGCCGCCTTCGCGTATTGGCACGAAGTCACGCTGGCAATGCTGCTGATCGGGTTCTTTGCCGTCGCGGCTTCGCTGGAACCGCGTTTCGTGTTGCCGTCCGTTCAGGTGGAACTAGCCGGCGACGCCTGGCCGATGGCGATCGTCGCGCTGGTCATGGCGATGATCGTCGTAACGGGCGGCATCGATCTATCGGTGGGTTCGATTACCGGATTGTCAACCGTCGTTATCGGGCTGGCGGTCGAAGCCGGGGTCGACGTGTGGATCGGCGCACTGCTGGGGCTCGCCGTCGGCACGGCGGCCGGGCTACTGAACGGCTTGTTGATCGCCCGCGCGAATATCCATCCGCTCATCGTAACGCTGGCCACGATGGCCGGCTTCCGGGGAGCGGCCTTGGCGCTCACCAGGGGCCGGACAATGCAGGGCTTTCCGGCGCACTACGCCGAATGGTTGCAGGGCCGCGTCCTGGGGCTGCCCGCGCCGATGTGCGTCTTTCTGGCCGCCGCTGCGGCGGTCGCCATCGTTCTTCCACAGACGCCGCATGGTCGCTTTCTGTATGCCATGGGCCACAACGAACGGGCCGCCCGGCTATCGGGCGTGCCGGTCGGGCGGCTGAAGTTCGCGCTGTACGTCCTTTCAGGCCTGTCGTGCGGATTCGCGGCCCTGCTGCTCACGTCGCGCTACGAACAGGCCAAGGCCGATTTCGCGACGGGGCTGGAACTGGAAGTCATCACTGCCGTCGTCCTGGGCGGCATCAGCATCTTTGGCGGTCGCGGCAACGTCGTCGGGCTGCTGATCGGCCTGGTGCTGTTGCACGAGTGCAACAAGTTCATCCCGTGGCATTGGCATGTGAGCGAGCTCAACGCGCTGGTCACCGGCGCGCTGCTTATAGGCTCAGTCCTGCTTAATTCCCTATTCACTCGAAGCCGCCGCTAACCGCGGAGCCTGCCTTATGAAATGCTCATCCCCCCAGGCCGCGGCGGTGCTGCTTGCCCTGGCCCTCTCCGGTTGTTCGGATTCGGCCGCACCCAGCGGCGATGCCGCCAATTCGACCAGCGCCAAAGCGCCCGGCGAAACTGTCACCGTCGGCCTGTTGCCAAAGATCAAAGGCATTGCCTTCTTCACCTCCTGTGCCGAGGGCGCCCGCGAAGCCGCGAAGGAACTGGGCAACGTTGAGCTCGTCTACGACGGTCCCACCGACGGCGACCCGTCGAAGGCGGCCGAGCTGGTCAGCCAGTGGGCCCTGCAGGGCTTCGACGTGATCGCCGTCTCGGCCGACGACCCGCAGATCCTCGGCAGCGCCATGAAGAAAGCCCAGGCCAAGGGCGTGAAGTGCATCGCCTGGGACGCCGACACCCCGTCGGAGTCTCGCGCCTTCTTCGTCAACCAGGCCACTCCCGAGCAGATCGGCTACAAGCTGGTCGACGTGCTCGCCGACGAAATCGGCGGCCAGGGCGAGATGGCCATTGTCAGCTCGAGCCAAACCTCCAGCAACCAGAACAACTGGATCGCGCACATGAAGACGCGACTGGAGAAGTACCCCGAGATGAAGCTCGTTACGATCGAATATCCTGGGGAAGACCAGGACCGCGCGCTCGAAACCACCCGCACGCTGCTGAAGGCGTATCCGAACTTGAAAGGCGTGTGGGGCCTCAGTTCCGTCTCGTTTCCCGGCGCCGCTGAAGCGATTCGCCAGGCCGGCAAGGGGGGGCAGGTGCGCGTCACCGGCGTTTCCACCCCGGCGCCGATGAGGTCCTACGTCGACGACGGCACGGTTCAATCGATCGTGCTGTGGGATACCCGCGATCTTGGTTATCTCACCGTCTACACGGCCGAAGCGATCGCCACCGGCAAGCTGAAGCGGGGCGATACAACGCTCCGGGCGGGTCGCCTCGGCGGGCGGGCAGTCGTCGGCGACAACGTCTTGTTGGGCGAAATTATCGTCTTCAATAAGAACAATATCGACCGGTACGACTTCTAAAGCGCCGTTTCTGCGGCCCCAGGCAGCCGCCGGCGAAATTTACCCACCGATCGACTTGGAAGCTGCCGGTGAACGGGGGCCCAGCCGCCGGCATTTTGCCGATCGCGACGAGCAACTAGGCGTTACCGACCCTAAATTCCTAAATTCGAGGTCCGCGCCCTGGACATGGAGGGCCAGACTCAAAGCCACGCCGGCGGGCCCCCCGGAGGCGCAGCACCGGGCGCGGTCGAAAGCACTCGCTGTGAAAATGGGCAGACAAAAAAACCCTGGTAGTCGCAAGATTACCAGGGTTTCGGGAGAATCGAAGTACACCCCACAGGAGTCGAACCTGTAACCTTCGGATTCGTAGTCGCATCTGTACCTTTGAACACGTTTTGAATAGGATGCGAATAGCACAATTCGTCGGGATTAACGATGATCGTATGAACCGACGAATGACCAGATATTCGCTCGTTAGGTAGCAAATTAGGTAGCACGAACCAACTAGACGGCTGATCCCCGTCGTTGCCTGCCGCGGCTCGGTTCCTCCAGGGCCGGCCGCGGGAGGCAAGTTGGCCTGGAGGAAGCATGGCTAAGAAAGCGCAGCAGGAGTTTCGGAGTAAGAAACCTGAAGTCGTCAACATCCCCGCCCCCCCAAGCCTTGAGGGTGACGCCCCCTTCGATGACGTGCAAATGGGGCATGTTCGCTCGCTGGTCGATGAAGCGGTAAGGTGTAAGGCGAAGGGGCTGCAGCAGAAGCCCGTCTATGATGCATTGCGTTCGCGGCTGGATGGGTTCATATCCAACACCACGAGCCGCGTGATGGTCTGCGGCCTGGATGAAATGCCGTGGGCTGAGAAGCCTGCCGAGCCGTTGATTCCGCCTGAGTTCAGGTCGCAACCGATGACGGCGCGAGAAGTGTGCGAGGCGCTTGGCGAGCACGGCAACTCAAATCCCGCGAAATGGATTCGAGACACTGAGCTGCCGCACGAACGAGTTGGGCGAAGCTATGTCATTGACGTTCGCCGATTCGCCAGCAAGCCGTCGAAGTAAACTTTTTCGATAACGTTCAATAACGTTCGATAACTCTCGATAACCAAAGCGCGTGCTACGCTTTGATTCTTTTCGCCGACCGTTGTTTGATGCCTTCGCGGGCGTGATTCGCAACCGATGCGAGCGACCCGCAGACCCGTTTTCACGGAGCATCAGACATGGCCGCGTCGGCCGATCCTAAAGGCGTCACGATCCAACGCGACGCCGTCTACGACCTTCCCGCCCTTAGGCAACTGGGCTGGGGCACTCACGCACTGCGACAAGCACGGCGCAAGCACGGCTTAAAGATTCGCCGGCTGGGTCGCAAGAGCTGGGTTCTTGGCAGCGATCTTATCGAGCTGATTGAGAACACAGCGACCCTCGTGAAGTAACTCTGCACCAGGGCCCACGGGCACAAAAAAGGCCCGCCGCTGTGATGAGCGTACGGGCCAAGTATGGAGACACAACAAGTATGGCAGTCGAGGAGTACGAAATCCACCCCGCAGCCAACATCTTCCCGATGATGCCTGCCGCTGAACTGCAAGAACTCGCCGACGACATCCGAGTCAACGGCCAGCGGGAACCCATCGTCTACTTCCAAGGGAAGCTGCTCGATGGTCGCAACCGCGTCGAGGCGTGCGCCATCGCGGGCGTCGAGCCCGACGCATGCGAGATCGATGAAGAGGATATCGCGGGCAATAAGTTTGATGCCGTGGCTTACGTCCTATCGACGAACTTGCATCGCCGCCACCTGGACGAATCGCAGCGGGCGATGATCGGCCTGGAGGTCGAGAAGTATCACGCCACGCTGGCGAAAGAGCGGCAACGCGAGGCTGGCGGCGATCGACGAGCAAAAGCGCTTGTGGCACTGTTGCCACCAGCGCCCGAGAAGGGCAGGTCCCGCGACAAGGCGGCTGCTGCCGTAGGCGTAAGCCCGCGGCTGGTGTCGTTCGCCAAGCGGGTCGCGCAGGACGGGGCGCCCGAGTTAGCCGCGGCCGTGAGTAGCGGCAAGGTCAGCGTGAGCGTGGCGGCGAAGCTCGCCAAAGCCGTTCCCGATAAGGAGCGGCAGGCGGAAGCGGTCATCGAGGCCCTGGCGTGCAACACGCATAAGCAGGCCGACGCGGTGCTCAATCGCGCGGTATCTGGGGCGGCGTATCAGACCCGCATGTCCGAAAAGCCGACTACTAAGGCGGACTCGTCCCCGACGCCAGCGAGGTTAGGCGAGCAGCACAAACTCGTGGACAAGGAACGCGAAGACCGCGAAATCGCCGAGGCTGTGCGTTTGCTTTGCCAAGTCGGCAATCAAATCGCAAGTCTGCGAGATAACGGACTACTGTACGGGTCTCGCCTGCGGGCAGCGATGCACGGCGACGACCTTCTGCGACTGGCTTACGACAAGCTCCCCGAGGTGATGGAGTTTTGCAAAATCGTCGCACGGATGGGGAGGGGCGAGCAGTGAACGCTACCGCGAACGGACGCGCCGCTATTCTCGGAAACGGTCGCCACAAGCCGGCGGCCATGCCGATCCGGATAGACAATCTGCCGCCGCAACTGCCGGAAGATAGGTTCGTCGGCTGGAACTGGGTATTCGATGCCAAGCTTAACGGCGGCAAAGGCAAGTGGACCAAACCGCCCGCAAACTGTTTGGGCGGCCCTGGCTCATCGACGGATCCATCTACATGGTGTGATCTTGCTACGGCCTTTGCTGCGGCCGAAGCAGGCGAAGTCGACGGCATTGGCGTGCCGTTGGGCGACCTGGGCGACGGCCGCACGCTGGTCGGCATCGACCTGGACGATTGCCGCGATCCTGACAGCGGCAAGCTAACGGCCGAGGCGGAACTGATTGTCCGCAAAGTTCCCATCTATTGGGAAGTCAGCCCAAGCGGCACCGGCCTAAAGGGTCTGTGCTTTGGCGAAAAGCCGGCGGGCAAATGCAAGTCCGGCAATTTCGAGATGTTCGCCGGCGGTAAATACTTCACGCTCACCGGCCATGCTTTGCCCGGCTGCAGCCGCCAATTGATCGACGCAACGCCGCAGCTCGCATGGTTCCATGCGTCCTTCATCGCGGCGCCCGAGCTGCCCGGCGTGCCGGCGACTGCAGGCGACAATCGAGACGTCGCCATAGCACTCGATGCGCTGGCCGGCATGAGCGCCCAACGGGCCGACGATTACGACGATTGGATTATCACCGGCATGGTGCTGCGATCTATCGACGCGGGGTTGCTGAACGAGTGGGACCAATGGAGCCGCCAGAGCGCCAAGTATTCGCCGGGCGTCTGCGCCGAGAAGTGGGCGACGTTCAATGGAGCCGGTTTTGGCCTGGGCTCGCTGATTCACATGGCGTCGCAGGACGGCTGGAAGCCAAAGGCGCAAGACAAGCCAAAAAGAATCCGCTACAAGGTGCTGACGTGTGCTGAATTGTCGAAGGGCGATTACTCGCTCGAGTTTTTGATCGACAATACGCTAGTCGCCGCGCAGCCGCTCATCATCGCGGGCGCCCAGAAGACGCTCAAGACGTCCTTTATCGTCGATGCGGCAATCAGCCTGGCGACCGGCGGCTATTTTCTCGGCCGACTGCCCGTTCAACGCGCCTGCCGCGTGGGCGTCATGACCGGCGAAAGCGGCTTGGCGACTATCCAAGAAAATGCAATCAACGTCTGCCGCGCGGCCGGCAAGTGGCTCGACCAAGTGGAGGGGCTGTTCTGGTCAGAAGACCTGCCTAGGTTCGGCGATCCCGCGCACATGGAAGCCGTCGAGGCGTTCCTGCTGGATTACGAGATTGAGACGCTGTTCGTCGACCCGGCTTATCTGTGCTTGCCGGCCACCGACAGCGGCAACCTGATCGCGCAGGGGGAACTGCTGCGAGGAATGGCGGAAGTCTGCCGCCGCAACGGCGCCCTGCTGGCCCTGTGTCACCACACAAAGAAAAACACCGGCCGCGACCCGTACGAGCCGCCCGAACTGCCAGATATCGCTTGGAGCGGTTTTGCCGAGTTCTGTCGGCAATGGTGGCTGATCGGTCGCCGCGACAAATACGAGCCTGGGACGGGCAAGCACAAGCTGTGGCTATCCATTGGCGGTAGCGCCGGCCATTCCGCCCTGTGGGCCGTCGACGTCAGCGAAGGCACGCGCACCGACCCCGAGGGGCGGCGGTGGGAAGTCAGCTTACATGCCCCCAGCGAGGCCCGCTCCATCGCTTGCGACGACAAGGCCCGCGCGAAGGAACGGAGGGCCGCCGAGCAGCTTGGGGCGGACAAGCGGGCCGCCTGCGGCGTCCTGGCGCAGTTCCCCGGCGGACTTACCAAGACCTGCCTGCGCGACCGCGCTGGACTCGGTAAGCGGTTCGAGGGCGTGCTGGCCGCCCTGCTGGAAGAGAAGGCCATCGAGCCGTGCGACGTGCTGGTCAGCAACCACAAAACGCCCAAAGAGGGCTATCGACTTGGAGG